>CAISGR010000103.1 GCA_903884945.1 uncultured bacterium | reverse complement strand
TGGGCATCGGCATAGCCCGCCGCGCGGAGCCGCGCCGCCATCTTTTCGGCGGCCGCGGTGCAGCTGCCGGTGGAGACCGAGGTGTCCGATTCGACCAGTTCCTTGTAGAGATCGCGAAAGGCAAGCTGGTCCGGCCGCGGCGCCGCCGCCTGGACGGACGCGCCGGTGGCGGCAGACAAAGCGAGCGCGCCCGCCGCGATAATGAGCAATGGATTCATGGACAGCCCCCGGCGCCGGCACGGCGCGGGGGGCAGGCTATGGGGGCGGATCGGCCCGTGTCAAACGTCGCGCGGGACGCAGCCGGCGGACGGGCGCGCCGCCCCGGGAGCGGCATCAGACGGGCACCGGCCCGGGATCGTACGCCGCCGGGCGGCAGGCGCGCGCGAAGCCGCCGGGCGCGCAGCCAACATGGCGGCGAAAGGCAGTGCTGAAGGCGCTGGCCGAGTCATAGCCGATCTCCGCCGCGATGCGATCGAGCGGTGCGCCGCCGCGGCTCAGCCGGTCCTTCGCCAGCGCCATCCGCCAGTGCGCGAGATAGGCGATCGGGCCGCAGCCGACCAGCTGGGTGAAGCGGGCGGCGAAGGCCGAGCGCGACATGCGGGCGCGACCGGCGAGCGCAGCGACCGTCCAGGGCGCGCGCACATCGCCGTGGATCCCCGACAGCGCCCGGGCGATCGCAGGATCGCGCAGGCCGGCGAGCAGGCCGGCATGATCGCGCCCGGCGACCGGCTGGTGGCGCAGCGCCTCGACCAGCATCACCTCGAGCAGGCGCGCCAGGACCAGCTCGCGGCCCGGCCGCTCGGCCGCGCCCTCGTCCCGGATCAGGGCGAGGATCCGGGTGAGGCGCCCGGTATCCTCTGTGGCGGTATCCTCCTTGTCGGCGCCATTCCCGGCCGTGTCGTTCCCGGCGGCGCGGAGATGAATCATCGCGGGGAGGAGCGAGAGCAGCAGCGGCGCATTGGCGCGCTCGACCTGGAAGCTGCCGCCGAGCAGCGCGACATCGGGCGCACCCGCCGGATCACCGTGGCGCACGGGCTGGTCCGACGGGGCGACGGCGCGGCAGGGCGCGCCGGGGCGGCTCGTCAGCGCGAAACCCGGCGTCTCCGGCAGGAGCACGAAATCGCCGCGCGCGAGGCGGACTGGCCCGGCTCCGTCGAGCGCGAGCCAGCACTGCCCCTCGAGCACCAGCGCGAAGCCGGGCATGCCATAGGCGGCATAGCGCACGCCCCAATCGCCCCGCCCGGTGATCGGCTTGGAGACGGCGGCGTGCGGGCGGAGCACGGCGATGAGCGCGGCCAGGGGGTCCATTCTGGACGATCCGTAATATTTACTGGAGCCCTGATTGTAGTTCGTCCAGCCGATTCGTCTATCCCGGCCGCATCTTCAGGAGACACCAAGTGACCAAGACCGTTCTCATCACCGGCACCTCGTCCGGCTATGGCAAGGCGACCGCCGACTATTTCCTCGATCGGGGCTGGAACGTGCTGGCCACGATGCGCCGGCCGGACCCGGGGGTATTCGCCGCGAGCGACCGGCTGAAGATCCTGCCGCTCGACGTGACCGATGCGGACAGCATCGCCGCCGCGCTGGCCGCCGGTGTCGCCCAGTTCGGATCGATCGACGTGCTGGTGAACAATGCCGGGATCGGCCTGGCCTCCGTCGTCGAGGCGACGCCCGATGCGATCGTGCGCGAGATCTTCGAAACCAACAGCTTCGGCGTGATCGCGACGTGCCGGGCGATCATCCCGCTGATGCGCGAGCAGGGGCATGGCGTGATCGTCAACCTCACCTCGAGCGCGACGATCGGCCCGATGCCGTTGGTCGCGATCTATACCGCGAGCAAATCGGCGATCGAGGGCTTCACCGAAGCGCTGTCCTACGAACTGCACCCGTTCGGGATCACGGCGCGGCTGGTGGAGCCGGGCTATGCGCCGACCACCAGCTTCACCGCCAATGGCGGCCCGCGCATGGCGGGCCTGATCCCGCCGGCCTATGGCGCCTTCGCCCAGGCCTGCTTCGCGAAGATGGCGCACTATCCGACCGACTATTGCACTGAAGCCGAGGTGGCGGCGGCAACCTATGCGGCGGCCACCGATCCGGGCCGCAGGCTGCGCTATCCCGCCGGTGCCGACAGCGCGATGCTGGCGGGGCTGCGCTGGTCGACGTCCGAGGAGCAGTATATCGGCCGGATGCGGGCGATGTTCGAGCCGGTGCCGCAGGGTTAGAAGCGCTTCCACCCGGATTGGACCGGCCCACCCATCACGAGGGGGAGCGGAATCGAGACGGGGCTGGTGGAATTCCGTTCGGTTCGGGCGTAGTCGGGAAACCGACACAGGTGCCCGGCCCGGCTTCTCCGGCGCCGCTCGCAACGAACGGGGCCGGGATTCTCCCTGCCCCGGGGCGCTCAGCCGGAAGGAAAAGACCAGGGCCATGCCAGGCAGCATTCAGCACGACCGCGCCTTTGCCGCCTTTCTGTTCGACATGGACGGCACGATCCTGGACAGCATCGCGGTCGCCAACCGGATCTGGTCGGGCTGGGCGGTGCGGCACGGGCTCGATCCGGCCGAGATCCTGGCAGCGATGCACGGGGTACAGGTATTGCAGACCGTCCGCCGCTTCGCGCCCGCCGGCCTCGATGCGGTGGCGGAGGCAGGTGCCATCACCGAGGCGGAGATCGAACAGGCGGATGGCGTGCGCGAGATCGCGGGCGCGGGGCGCTTCCTGGCCCTCCTGCCGCGCGACCGCTGGGCGATCGTGACCTCGGCCCCACGGCGCCTCGCGCTGCGCCGGATCGCGGCGGCGGGGCTGCCGGTCCCGGACGTGCTCGTCTGCGCCGAGGACGTCGCGCGCGGCAAGCCGGCGCCCGATTGCTTCCTCGCGGCGGCGAGCGCGCTCGGCGTGGCGGCCGGGCAATGCCTTGTCTGGGAAGATGCGCCGGCCGGGATCGCCGCCGGGGAGGCAGCGGGCGCGGCCGTCATCGTCATCGGCGCGACGCATGCGCGGGCGCCGGAGACCCGCCACCCCGTGGTGCGCGACTATCGCGGCCTCGGCGTGCGGACCGATGGCGACGGGGCATTGCGGCTGTTCGACCTGCCGGCCCGGCCGGACTGAACCGGGGACATCCCCGGTTCAGCCGCCCGTGCGGCATGCCCCCGCCCCCTCGGTATCAGGCCGGCTGGCGGGTGCGCCAGCTGTCGGCATAGCTGTCCCGCGCGACTTCCGAATAGGGCACCGGGGCGACAGTCGCACGGATCTCGGTCTGCACATGCGGCTCGACCGTCGGCTTGCGCGTGCCGCCGTTCGGCTCGCCCCAGAGCAGGGTGACCTGCGTGCCGGGCGCGGCATATTCGGCATCGAGCATGGCGAGCGTGAGCATCTTGCCCTCGTTCGCGCTGTAGCCGATCCAGGTCGAAATCCCCACGATCTTCCCGTCGACCAGCACCGAATCATAGGGGTGCATCGAATAGACCGCCGAGGGGAACTCCATATATTTGGCGCGATCGCCCTTTTGCAGCTGCGAGCTGATCACGCGCAGCGCATCCTCGGTATCGAGCGCGAGCGTCACCTTCTGGCGATGCGGCTGGCCGGCCATGCGCTCGAGCGCCTCGCGGCCGATGAAATCATGGTCGAACTTGACGAACAGGCCATAGCCCAGATCCCAGGGCGTGAGATAATAGCCCTCGACGCTGTCAGGCACATAGCTGCCGCCGATCGAGGCCTTGGCCTCATAGCTGTTGGCGCCCAGCCATTCGCGATAGGGCTTGAGCGCGGCGCCGGTATAGGTCGCGGGCAGCGGCGACGGAATCCAGCCCGATTCAAGCGTGTTCGAGGAATAGGTGCGGCCGCCGACCAGCGCGAGGCCGAAATCCTTGCCCGCCGCGATCAGCGCCTGGCGCACCGTCTCGCCGTCCGCCCAGGGGCCGAACAGCTCGTAGCCCGGCTGGCCGGCCATGCCGTGGCGCAGCGCGCGGACCTGCTTGCCGGCGATGGTGAGCGTGGTCATGTGGAAGAACTTCAGGTCGGGCGGGGTCTGGCCCATCGCCTTTTCCAGCGTCTTCATCGCGTTCGGGCCCTGGAGCTGGAAGCGATAGGATTTGCGGTTCTCCGGATCGGGACGGGCGACGGTGCGCTCGTCGCGCTCGACGGTGACGTTCCACTCCCCGGTCTGGGCGTGATATTCGACCCATTCGATCACCGGCGCGCGGCCGACCAGGTTGAAGCGGTTCTCCTCCAGGTAGAAGAGGATCACGTCACCGATGACATAGCCGTCCGGCGTGACGGGCACGAACTGCTTGGCGCGATCGGGCACGAAGCCCTTGAAGCTGTTCACGCCGAGATAGTTGAGCATCGCGAAGGCGTCCGGCCCGGACACTTCGAGATCGACCATGTGATAGGACTGGTTGAACAGCACGCAGCTGTCGACCCAGGCGCGCTGCTCGCTGCGCCAGTTGGAATATTCGGCGGGCACGCCGGGATAGGCGTTGGGGCCGGTCTGCTGGTTGCGCAGCAGCTCGACGATGTCGCCGCTCTCGTTCAGCACGCTTTCCAGGCTCTTGTCGGTCATCGGGTCTTCTCCTGTCGGGTATGGGTCAATCGGAAAGGGGCAGCGACAGCCATGCGGCGATCGCCTCGTTCAGGGCGTCGGGCGCCTCGGCGGGCAGCATGTGCCCGGCGCCCTCGACGATGGTGAGGTGCGCGCCCGGAATGGCGGCGGCGATTGCGGCGTGCTGCGCGGGCGGGCTCCAGCCATCCTCGCTGCCGACCGCGACCAGCGTCGGGCAGCGGATCGCCGGGAGCAGCGCCTCCACCGCCGGCCGGGCGAGCAGGGCCGTGATCTGCGCGGCGAAGGCGGGGACGCCGACCGCGATGCACATCGCGCGCAGCGGGGCGATCAGCGCCGCGTCGTCGCGGCGCGCGGGCGCGACCATCGGCGGCAGCCAGCGATCGACCAGCGCGGCGGCACCGTCCGCCCGGCCGAGATCGAGCAGCGCGTGGCGCTTCTCCGCCTCGCCCGGCTGGGTGGGGTGCGTGCCGGTGCTGACCAGCGCAAGCCGCTCGACCCGCTCGGGCGCGATTCGGCATATCTCGAGCGCGACGCGCCCGCCCATCGAATGGCCGAGCAGCGCCATCGGGCCGGGGACCTGCGCGAGCACATGGTGTGCCATCGCCACCAGGCTGTCGCGCTCGCCGAAGCCATCGATCGCACGAGCTCCGGCAAAGCGCGCGAGCTGGGCGGCGAAGATGCGCGAATCGCAGAGCAATCCCGGCAGCAGGACAAGGGGGGCCGGCGCGCCCTGGGGCATGGTCTCTCCGTTAATTTCGCGTCTCTGAATTATTCTGGTATACGAACAATGAGGCATGCGCTAGAGGGCGGGCGACCTAAAAGATCGCTTTCGCGAGCGGCTGCACGGGAGACGGACCATGATTGCGAGCAGCGCGATACATCCAGGCTGGGCAGTGCCCGCGCCGCCGGTGATGACCGACGGCTATTCGCTGGAGATGACGGCGAAGGACGTGGAGGCGCTGCGCGCCGCCGCGCCGCTGATCGCGCCCGAGACGCCCGTCGCGATCACCTTCCTGCCCGGCGAGACGATGGATGCGCGGATCGCGGCGGCAGTGGCGGTGCGCGAACTCGGCTTCGAGCCGATGCCGCATCTTTCCGCGCGGCGGATCGAATCGCGCGACGAACTGGCGGCGATGATCGAGCGCTCCACCGCCGAAGCGGGCGTGCGCCGCGTGTTCCTCGTCGCAGGGGATCCGCCGGTGCCGGTCGGGCCCTTTGCCGATACCATGTCATTGCTGCGCACCGGGCTGTTCGAAGCGAGCGGAATCCGCGCGATCGGCATTGCCGGCCATCCCGACGGGCACCCCGCGATGGACCAGGCAGCATTGTGGGCAGCGCTGGCGGAGAAGCGCGACGAGATCGCGGCGCGCGGCATGGCCTCGCTGATCGTCACCCAGTTCGGCTTCGACGCGGCACCCTTCCTTGCCTGGCTGGGCGAACTGCGCGCGCGCGGGATCGATGCCCCGGTGCGGATCGGCGTGCCGGGACCGGCCGGGATCAAGACGCTGCTGCGCTATGCCGCACATTGCGGCGTGGGCGCCTCGGCCAGCGTGATGGCGAAATATGGCGTGTCGCTGACGCGGCTGCTCGGCACGGCCGGGCCGGACAAGCTGGTCAACGCGCTCGCCAAGGGCCTCCGGCCCGAGCATGGCGCGGTGCGGCTGCATTTCTATCCCTTTGGCGGGCTGGCGCGCACCGTCGAGTGGATCGGCGACTATCACGCCCATCACGCGCGCTGAACGATCACAGGACCCAAGGAGGATTTCAGGCGTGAACGAGGTTTGTACGCTGACGCTGTCGTGCGACGACCGCCCGGGACTGGTAGCGACCGTGGCGGGCTTCCTGGCGTCGCGCGGCGGGAATATCCTCGACGCGCAGCAGTTCGACGACCGCCAGACCAACCGGTTCTTCATGCGCGTGGTATTCGAGCTGGTCGATCCGGCGCTGCCGGTGGCGCAGCTGCGCGCTGCGTTCGAGCCGGTCGCGCAGGAGCATGGCATGGCGTGGACGCTGCGCCAGGCAAGCGAGCGCCAGCGCGTGATGCTGCTGGTGTCGAAGTTCGACCATTGCCTGGGCGACCTGCTCTACCGCCACCGCATCGGCGAGCTGAAGATGGACGTGGTCGGCATCGTCTCGAACCATCCGCGCAGCGCGCTGCAGACCTCGATGATCGGCGAGATTCCTTATCACTACCTGCCGGTGACGCGCGACACCAAGCCGGAGCAGGAAGCGCGGATCAAGGCGCTGGTCGCGGAGACCGGGGCCGATCTCGTGGTGCTCGCGCGCTACATGCAGATCCTGTCGGACGACCTGGCGGGCTTCCTGTCGGGCCGCTGCATCAATATCCACCACAGCTTCCTGCCGGGCTTCAAGGGCGCCAAGCCCTATCACCAGGCGCACGACCGCGGCGTGAAGATGATCGGCGCGACCGCGCACTACGTCACCGCCGATCTCGACGAGGGACCGATCATCCACCAGGATGTCGAGGCGATCAGCCATGCCGACACACCCGACGATCTCGTGCGCAAGGGCCGCGATATCGAGCGGCGCGTGCTGGCGACGGCCGTGTCGCACCACCTGGAAGACCGGGTGCTGCTGAACGGCACGCGCACCGTCGTCTTCCGGAACTGACCGTGCCGGAGCACACCCCGGCCTTCACGCGCGTGGCGGTGCGCGACCTGCCGATCCTCGCCGATATCGGCATCCATGCACACGAGATCGGCCGGCGCCAGCCGCTGATCGTCTCGGTCACGCTCGAGATGGAACCGATCGGGGAAGACCGGATCGAGGCGACCGCCGATTACCGCCAGATCGCGCGCGCGGCGGAAGCGCTGGGCGAGACGCGGATCGCGCTGATCGAGATCTTCGCCCGCCGTCTCGCCGAAGCCTGCCTCGACCTGCCGGGCGTCCGCAGCGCCGAGGTCAGCGTCGACAAGCCGCAGGCACTGCCCGCCGGCATGGCCTCGGCCGCGATCCGGCTGGTGCGGCCGTGCCCGCGCGACAATCATGAAGCGAACGACGAGTCGAACGTCGTCGCGATCGAGAGAGGAAGATAGAGTGGCGGGACCAGCAGCCTCGACGGCCGAGATGAATCCCGTGATGCGGATTCTCGCCGACGCGCCGATGCGCTGGCGGCAGATCCTTGCCGTGGCGATCGCGGTGGCGCTCAATGCGCTCGACGGGTTCGACGTGCTCGCCATCACTTTCGCTGCGCCCGGAATCACCCGCGACTGGGGCATCGGCCCGGCACAGCTTGGCGTCGCGCTGTCGTCCGGGCTGGTGGGCATGACGATCGGCTCGCTCGTGCTGGCGCCGCTCGGCGACCGGTTCGGCCGGCGCCCGCTGGTGATCGGCTGCCTCGTGCTGATGGCCGCCGGCATGCTGCTCACCGCGACGGCGACCGGGCTCGCCAGCCTGTGCCTGTGGCGCGTGGTGACCGGGCTCGGCATCGGCGGCATGGTCGCCGCGATCAACGCCATCTCCTCGGAATTCGCCAATGAGCGGCGGCGCGACCTCTCGGTGGCGCTGATGACGATCGGCTACCCGGTCGGCGGCCTGCTCGGCGGCTTCGCGGTGGCGGAACTGGTCGTGACGCATGGCTGGCAGGCGATCTTCGTGGCGGGCGGCATCGCAACGGCGGCGTTCCTCCCGCTCCTGTGGTTCGGCCTGCCCGAATCGCTCGAATATCTGGCGCGCCAGGGCACGCCGCGGGCGCGCACGCGGATCGACGCGATCCTGCTGCGCATGGGTCATGCGGCGCTCCCCCCCGGCACAGTGCTCGCCCCCGCCCCGGCCCGCCGCGGCAGCTTCGTCGAACTGCTCGGGCCGCGCTTCCGCCGGATGACGCTGCTGCTCGTCGGCGCCTATTTCCTGCACATCACGACCTTCTACTTCTTCTCCGGCTGGCTGCCCAAGCTGATGAGCGATCTCGGCTATGCGACGCCGGACGCGATCCGCACCTCGGCGATGATGAGCCTGGGCGGCGTGATCGGCGGCTCGGCGCTTGGCTGGGCGGCGCCGCGCTTCGGGCTGATCCGGCTGCTGATCCTCGCGATGATCGGGACGTCAGCGAGCTTCGCGCTCTTCGGGCTGATGTCCGGGCTGGTCGCGATGCAGGCGGTGGCCTTTCTCGCAGGCATCAGCGTCTTCGGCGGCATCGTGGGCCTCTACGCGCTGCTCGCCCGGTCCTTCCCGGCCGAGTTGCGGGTGACGGGCACGGGCCTGGCGATCGGCATCGGCCGGGGCGGCGCGATGATCGGGCCGGTGCTGGGCGGCGTCCTGATCCAGGCGGGGATGAGCATTCCGATCGCCATCGCCGTGGTCGGCGCTGGCGCGCTGGTCGGGGCCGGGCTGCTGGTGGTGCTCGATCGCGAGACGCGCGGCTGAGGCCACCGTCCTGCGAGGCGCGGATCACCGTCGCAGCGACGCCACCGAAGCCGGAAGCGCCAGCTGGCCGACGAGCAGGCCGGTCGCCTCCACCACGTCGACCGGGGGCGAGAAGAGATAGCCCTGCCCGAACTGGCAGCCCGCGGCGCGCAGCAGCTGCGCCTGTTCCTCGGTCTCGACGCCTTCGGCGATGACCTCCACGTTGAGTTCGCCGGCGATGTGCAGCAGGCCCTCGACGATCGCGCGGCTGACGCTGCTGCCCAGCAGCTGATCGACAAAGGTCTTGTCGATCTTGAGGATGTCGATCGGCAGCGTCATCAGGTGAGTCAGCGAGGCGAAGCCGGTTCCGAAATCGTCCAGCGCCACGCGCAGCCCGCGCGCGCGCAGCGCGCGGATCTGCTGCGCCACCACATGATCGGCCTGCCCCATATAGACCGTCTCGGTCACCTCCAGGATGATCCGGTCGAGCGGCACCCGCGCGGCGGCAAAGATCCGGCACAATTGCTCGGCGAGCTGCCCGCCGTGGAAATCGGCAGAGGAGACGTTCAGCCCGATATGCTGCACGTCCAGGCCGGCATCGAGCCAGCCGCGGATATCGGCGGCGACGAGCCCGAGCATCCGTTCGGTGAGCGCAGTCGCGATCCACATATCGGTCGTCGCCTCGTGGAACTGCGCGGCGGCAAGCACGCGGTCGCCGAGGCGGATTCGGCACAGTGCCTCGAATCCCATGATCTCGCGCGTATCGATGCGGTAGATCGGCTGGTAATAGGGCAGCAGCCGGTGATCGCCCAGCGCGGCATCGACGTCACGGATCGCATCAAGGCGCCGGGTGATCCGCGAGCCGATCCCGGGCCAGTAGCGCACGAACCCGCCGCGACTGGTTTCCTTGGCGTGATACAGTGCGAAGTCGGCATTCTGGCGAACGCGCTCCGACGTCCCGTCGCCAAACGCCAGTACCGCGCCCCCGATCGTCGCGCGCGGCACCGCGAGATGCCCGCCGCAATCGGCCGGCACCGAAAGCGCGGCGAGAATGGCGCCGGCCACCCCTTCCAGATCCTTCAGGGCGGCCGGACTGCGCATCAGCAGGGCGAACTCGTCGCCGCCGAGCCGATACGCCTTGTCGGGCAGGATCACCCCGGCGATGCGCTCGGCCGCCGTCGCGATCAGGCGATCGCCGGCATGGTGGCCGAACGTGTCGTTGATGGTCTTGAGGTTATCGAGATCGACGAACAGCAGCGCCCAGCTTCCGGGCTGGTCGCATGGGAGCTTCGCGAGAGCGGCATTGAAGGCGGCCCGGTTCGGGAGCCCGGTAAGCGCATCCTCCAAAGCACGGCGCTGCTGTTCGAGCTGCCAGCGATGATTGGTGATCGCGATGGCGCACAGGTGCAGACAGGTGTTGACCAGTTTCTGCTCCAGCGCGCTCGGTCCACGCTTCTCGCGATAATAGAAGGCGAAGGTGCCGATCACCGCGCCCCGACCATTGCAGATCGGGCTGGACCAGCAGGCGCGCAAGCCAAGGGGAAGCGCGAGCTCCGCAAAATCGACCCATTTCGGATCGGTCGCGATATCCGTTACCTCGACCGCCTCGCCCAGATAGGCAGCGGTGCCGCACGACCCCACATTCGGCCCAATGAAGATGCCGTCGAGCGCGGCCGAATAGTCGTCGGGCAGGCTCGGTCCGGCCAGGGGATGCAGCATGCCGGCTGGGTCGACCTCCAGCACCGAGCAGACGGCGTCGGGGTTCAATCGCTCGACCTCGCGGCACAGCCGATCGGCAACGGAGGCCAAATCCTCGCTGCGGGCGACCATCTCAAGGATGGCATTCTGAAGTTTCAGCAACAGCACAGCCTCCGGCAAGAGGTAGCGCTAGGCTCGAACTGCTTTCCGACACCTTAAAGGCTGCGTCAGGATAACACCCATTTCGGGCTAAACCTATGCAGACAAAGACCCACCGGCGAACCTTTGCTCCCGAAGCCCTTTCCTCCAGAAATCCAAAGATGCGCGCCGGGCCATCAAGGGCGGCATTGCCGCCTGCGATCACCAGCCCAACCGCCCCGCGCGCCTATTTCCTGCCCGCCACGCCCAGATCCACGCCATCCACTTCCGGACCGGTCGGCGGCATCTGATAGCCGTGCGCCGTCATGCGGGCATCGGGCAGCTTTTCGCAGGGAACGCAATCCGGCCAGTAGTGCTCCGGCACGCGCCCGCTCACCGGATTGCGATAGTGGAACCACATGGGCAGGATCCCCGGCCACTCGACCGTCTTGCCGGTCCCGCCGCGGAACCCCTCCTCGCGCCGGCCGAGATCGGCGATCTTCACATCCGGCGGATATTTCGTGAGCAATGGGCTCGGCGGCGGGGGTGTCCCTTCCGGGCGGTCGACCGCCGAAGCCCAGCCCCCCTTCCAGTCCGGCGACGCGAAATAATGCTCGTCGATGGTCAGGCTCCACAGCCGCCAGATGCCGTCTTCAAGGACTGCCTGATCGTTCGGATACATGCCGGCATGCACGCCGCCCATGTAGAAGCTGCTCGGCGTGACGACCGGGTTCATGGACGTGCGCGGCTGGAACAGCCGGGTCCGCAGATTGGCCGACCGGCTGTCCTGCGACACATGGATCACGGGTTGCGTGCGCCAGTGGAAGGAGATCGAGGCGCGCAGTGCCGGCGCCGGACCCCAACTTGCGTTGACCGCGCCGAGTATCCGGTCGCGGCCCAGATAATAGCCGGCGAAGGGCGACTGCTTGTTGCCCTTCACCGCAAAGATCGCCGCCATCTGCGGCCATTGGAAATCGTCGATATAGAAACCATAGGCCGACGAGACATTCTCGACCCCGTCATAGGCGCGCGAGCGGGCCAGCCGCCGCGCGAGATCCGCCAGATCGGCAGCCGGCACCATCGCCGGCTTCGCCCGTGCCCGGCCCGTCAGCGGCGTTGTCCCGGCCAGGGCCAGGCCGGCCGGCGCTGCGCCGATGAACGCGGGAATCCCGCCCCCCGCCGCCCTCGGCCGGCGCGCGATGCCACCACTGCCCCAACCGCTGGCATAGTCGGCGCGCAGCAGCGGCGTGATGCGCAGTTCCTTCATCTTCCACAGCCCACCCTCCTTGACGAAGCGGTTGCGGAACACGGAGAATTCCCAGGCCCCCTCGCGCTTGTCGGCATCGGCCAGCATGCCGATTTCGATCCCGCGGCTGATCGCTTCCCGCCCGCCGGGCAGGACATCGACGATCAGGTCGAAGATCGGGCGATCGTTGAGCTGCCCGTGCGTGAGCCCCTCCGGCCCCATGCGCTCCATCGCGCGGCGCACCCCGGTACGCCCCCTGTAGCGCGCGGCACCGGCGATCTCGACCACGGGATCGTCGGCGAAAAGGTCGACCACGTCGCTCCACATCCGGCGATCGACATAATAGCCATAGGCGTTCTGGATATTGCGGACGGCGTCCTCGTCGTTCAGGCGGCCGATCCGGCCGGCCAGGTCGCGCGCGGTTGCCCGGGTGGGCGGCGCAGTGCCCGACGGCGGCGCGATCGGCATGCCGCTTTCGTCAGTGGTGAAGTGGACCGGAACGATCGGAAGTTCCTTGCCGCCGACATTGGTCCAGCCATCGGCATAATCGCCCGCATACTGGGGATGATAATGGAGCGTCGCGATCCGCCAGCGGCCCTTCTCGCGGACATAGTCATTCTCGTAGAGGCCGCCCTCGATCCGGGCCCTGCCCTTGCCGTCGCCCAGGAAGCGCATGCCCATCCAGCGCACCCTGGCGGTGCGGCCATCGGCCGACAGATTCTCGAGCGGCTCGTCGATGATCTCGGTGTGCAGCGAACCGGCGGCGAGGCCATCCATGCCGCCGGCCCTGGCCTTCAGCCATGCCTCGATCGCGGCGGGACCCGTAACCGTGTCGTCGCCCCAGCGCAGCGTGCCCTGCGCCGAGAACAGCGCGGCCATCGCCTTCCACTGCCCGAACTGGCTCAGTTGCGCATAGCGGCGCTGGAGATTCTTGACCGCGCGCAGCGATTCGACCCGGTCGACATCCCGGGCGAGCGTATCGATCGCCCGGGGCGGGGGTGCACCGATGCCCGCCCCGCCCGCGAGCAGCAGCGCCGCCGCCATCACTGCCCGCAATCGCCGTGCCATAGCCTCATCCCAACCCTTGTTGTCGCGGTCCTATTGCAGCACCGCACGACCGTTCAAAGCCGCCCCTGCGCGACAGCCGCCGTGCCGATCAGAACTTCTTCCCGATCTCGACGAACCACTGGCGCGGTGCAGCCGGCTGGGCGTTGTTGTTCGGAAAGCCGATATCCTGGTAGATGAAGAAGTTCTGATAATAGAGCTTGTTGAACAGGTTGGTCGCGCCAACCGCCAGCGTGAAATCATGATCGTCGTTGCGATAGGTGATGCGCCCGTTGAACACCGAATAGGGTTTCTGGTTGAACGTGTTGCGCGCGGCGCTCGGATCGATCGAACCGGTATAGGACCAGTCGAGCCGCGGCGTGATCAAGCCGGCCAGCGCCGACGCCCGGGCGGTATACTGGATCCCGGCGCTGGCGTTGATCTCCGGCAGGCCGGCCAGGCGGTCGTTGGCGCGGGTCGCCACCTCCAGATCGGGCGACGAGAATTTCGAATAGCCGACCGATGCGTTGATCAGCAGCCCGGACAGCGGATTGGCCTCGACCTCGACCTCGAAGCCCTTCACCTTGCCCGGCGTGTTGACGAAATAGGTCCGCGGGAGGCAGGCGACGCCCACGCCATTGGCCAGGTTCACCGGCCCGTCGGTGGCTGCATTATAGGTGCGGCAGCTGGTGCCGCCCGGACCCGCCGCCGCCAGCGGGATCACCGTCTGGGTGCCCGCGATCGGCCCGCCGCTCAGGATGTTCGCCTCCGCCCCGGTCACGGACGTGATGCGCGTCTTGTAGTCGGTGTAGAAGGCGGTTCCGTTGAAGCGCAGCTTGCGGTCGAACAGATCGGCCTTCACGCCCAGCTCGAAGGCAAGCGTCTCGTCCCCGTCATAGGACACGACCTGCGACGGCTGTTGCGGCCGGGTGTTGTAGCCCGGCAGGCGCGCGCCGGTCGCTGCCGACGCATAGACCATCACCCGGTCCGTGATGTGGTAATCGGCGCCCGCCTTCCAGTCGAAGCGGCTGGCGCTGGGCTGCACCTTGAAGATCGTGTCGCCGACATGCGAGCTCGTCCCGGCATTGGTGTCGAGCACGGTGCTGAAATCCACCGCCTTCGAATCCTTCGAGTAGCGCCCGCCCAGCGTGATATCCAACCCGGCCAGCGGCTTGATCGTGACGTTGGCGAAGGCCGCCTTGCTCACCGGATGATAGAGGATGTTCTGGATCTTGTAGAAGCCGCTTTGCGGGGAATAGACGATCGCATGGGTGAAGCCCCGGCCTTCGAAGAAGAAGCCGCCCACGACCCAGTCCATGAAGCTCGACTTGCCGGACAGGCGCGATTCGACGTTGGTGTAATGCTCGCCGATATTGACCTGGGTATGTTCGAGCACCAGCGGCGATGCATCGATATCAAAGGCATGCGCTTCAGTCAGGTTGCGGTAGCCGACGATGGTGGTGAGATCGATCGAGTCGGTCAGGCCGACGACCAGCCGGCCGGAAACGCCCCAATTCTCCAGATGCGTGACCGGGCTGAACGAGGCGCCACCGCGCTGCGGGCCGAAGCCGTTATAGAAGGAGCTGCCGGGGATCACCACGCCCGAGCCGACCGGATCCGCATAGGTGGCATAGGTCGTGTACGGATTGCCGGTGACGAACCGGCTGTCATAGACCACGCCGAAATGCGCTGCCTCGCCCTGGAAATTGGCGTTGCCCGGGCCGGTGACGCCGAGCAGCTGGTCAGCCGGGTTTTCGGAATTATCGACGGTATAGTCGGCGCTGACCGTCAGCTTCACCGAGTCCGCCGGCTTGAACAGCAACGTGCCCTTCACCGCGCGCACATCCTCGCCGCCCTGGTGGCCGATCGTGCAGTCGCTCGGCGCGAAGTTGCTCGCGGGCGTATCGAGCGCGCTCGAGAAGGGCAGCGTGCCGGCGAGCGCCGGCGTGCCCTGGCGCACCATTTCGCAGCGGAAATCGAGCACGCGCTGATAGCCGGTGCGCTTCTTGGAAACTGCGCCCACCTGCAGCGCCGTCATGCTGTTCAGCGGCACGTTGAAGCCGGCCCGGAAATCGACCCGGTTATAGGCACCCACCGTGAGCTGGGCATAGCCCGAGGCATCAGTCAGGCTGGGCTGCTTGCTGACGATGTTGACGGCACCGGCCAGCGCGTTGCGGCCGAACAGCGTACCCTGCGGCCCGCGCAGCACCTCGATATGGTCGAGGTCGAGCAGATCGAAATTGGAGCCGAGCAGCAGCGGATAATAGACGTCGTCGACATAATAGGCGACCGCCGGCTCGGAGCCGAGGCTCGTATCGGCCTGCCCGATGCCGCGGATGAAGGCAGTCACGCCGGGCCCGAAGGCACCCTGTGCGCGGCGGAAGGTCGCGTTCGGCACGACGGCGGAGAGATCGGCGGCGCTCTTCAGCCCGCGGTCCTGCAGTTGCTGCGCCGTGACGGCGGTGATCGCGATCGGGGTGGCCTGCTGGTTGGTCGGCTGGCGCGTGGCGGTCACGACGATGTCGGCGATGCCGCTTTCGGGGGCGGCCGCAGCCGCCGCCGCGCCCGGCCTGGCCTGGTCCGGCGCCGTCTGCGCCTGGGCCGAGGTTGCCGCAGCGATCGCGATCAATGAAGCAGAAACGAAGCCGAGTTTGCCGGTCAAGATACCCTCCCCTTGTGCCCGCCAAGCGATGTCAGCGGTTGCAATGTTGCAGGGACGCTACGCCGGGGACGGCCGCGAAACTTGCATTCAACGGCAAATCCTCTTGCATCCGGGATGGATCGTGTCGCGACCTTTCGATCATGGTGGGAGGAAAAGCGATGCGCGCGCGCCGCGGTGCCGGCTACAGCCGGCACCGCAGGTTTCAGGCATCAATAGGCGCCGGCCAGCGCGGGCGCTCGTGCGCCCCTGGCCGGGACGTCAGCGCGACGCGCCGAAATGGAGCGTCCCGCTGAGCCCCCAGGTGCGCGGCTTGGCGTAGACCCCGGCGACCGTGCCGTCGAACAGGGTATTGTCATAGCCATAGACGCGGTAGCGCTCGGCGAAGATGTTGTTCACGAAGAACGCCGCCTCCCAGACATTGCCCGGCGACACATAGCCGATCCGCGCATTGGCGACGTTATATGCGCCCTCGCGTTCCACCGGGGCGCACAGCACGGTGAAGCAGAATTTGTCGGAATGCTGGAAATCGCCCTGCACCGAAGCCATGCCGCCGAGAAAGGCGAATTCGTAGCGCGCGAGCGCGTCCCCGGAGAAGCCCGGCGCCTGGGGCAGATTGTGGTTCTGGATCGTGACGAGATCCGGCAGCGCGACGTTGCGCACCTCGGTATGCAGCACCGAACCGCTCGCCTGCAGGGTCAGGCCGCGGAGCGGGCGCGTGGCGAACTCCACCTCGATGCCCTCCGAGGTGGCCGGCAGGTTCACCACCGTCTGCACGGCGCCATATTGGGCGAAGGCCTGATAGTCGTGATAGTCGTAATAGAAGGCGGCGACATTGAGCGTGGTGCCGGGCGCCAGCGTCGCCTTCGCCCCGATCTCATAGGCGTCGAGCTTTTCCGGACGATAGGGAATGCCGTTGAGCGTCGCGACCTCGGCCCCCGGGAAGGGCGTACCGGTCGAGAAGGTGAAGCCGCCGCTCTTCGACCCGCGATTGTAGCTGGCATAGAGCAGCAGCTGGTCGATCGGCTTGTAGTCGATCTCGGCCCGTGCGGTGAGCCCGCTGAACTTCGGCGTCGCATCGGCCGGGGTGGTGAGGACGCCGGTCGAGGGCTGGGTGACGCCGAACGACGCGTAGGACACTTCATGCGGGTTGAAGGTGATCGACACCCCGGTGCTCGGCTCCGAGCCGAAATAGCTGCCGCGCCGGGAATCATGCCAGTAGCGCAGGCCACCGATCAGCTTGATCCGGTCGGTGACCGCCCATTCGTCCTGCGCGAAGAAGGCGAAGGATTCAGTGCGCTGCGAAAAGGCGACCAGCGGATCATAGCCATAGAAGAGATCGGCATATTTGCCGGTGTAATGGCCGTTGACGATCAGGCCATAGGCGCCGACGGTGAGCTGGTTGGCGCCGAGATGCGCCTGCAGCCGCACTTCCTGCGAGCCCTGGTCGATCTTCGATCCCTGATAGAAATACACGCCGCTGGCCGGCGACGAATCGCCATCCTCGACATAGAATTTGTTGCCGTGCTGGTAATCGGTGATCGAGATCAGATCGAGCCCGGCGGCGAGGCTCGCCTCGACCCGGAAGGTCGCGCCGAACACCTTGCGGTCGACATAGCTCGGATCGGTCGCGGCCGTCTTGTAGGGATCGCCGCCGCGCGTCGGGTTGATCGCGTCGTTGCGATAGCCGGCGCCGGTCTCGCCCGGGCCTGATCCCCAATAGGCGCAGCTCTCGTTCGCGCCGAGCACCTCGCCCTGGAACTGCGCGTTGGGGCAGCTCGCGACGAGGGAATAGAGGCCGGCCTGGCGCTCGCGCGGCGCGCGCAGATAGCGGAGCGTCAGCCGGGTCGAGATGTCGGCCGTCGGCTGCCACGCGAGGGTGCCGCGCAGCGCCCAGTGGTTGTTCGCGCCGCGCGCCGGCATGCCGGGGTTGATGTTCCTGATGTACCCCTCGTCGCGATCGCGGATGCCGGCGATGCGGACCTGGAGATTGTCGGTGATCGGCCCCGAGACCGCGCCTTCGGTGATCAGCTGGCCATAGCTGCCGACCGTGACCGTGGCATAGCCGCCGAACTCCTTGGTCGGCTGGTTGGAGATGAACTGCACCGCGCCACCGGTGGCGTTGCGGCCGAACAGCGTGCCCTGCGGCCCGCGCAGCACCTCGACGCGGGCGAGATCGAAGGTCGGGAAGCTCGCCAGGTTGATCGAGCTCGAATAGCTGTCGTCCTGATAGACCGCGACCGGCGGCTCCTGCTGGTCGCCATAGTCGTTCTGCGACACGCCGCGGATGTTGAACACCACCTGCGCCGAGGAATAGGCATTCATCTTGAGCGTCGGGACGGCGCGCGTCAGATCAGTGGCATTGTTGATGTTGAGGCGATCGAGCGCGTCGCCGGACAGCGCGGTGATGGCGATGCCGACATCCTGCAGCCGCTGTTCGCGGCGTTGCGCCGTGACGACGATGTCGGCGGGGTTGTCCGAGACCGCCGGCGCCGGTGTCGCCGATTGCGCCGCAGCCGTGCCCGGCAGCGCCAGCAATATTCCCGCCAGCGACACGCCCGCCAGCCAAGATCCACGCAAACCAATCGATTCCGTCGCCATTGCCAGCCCCCTTGTTTGTCGCCGGATTATCCCGGTCAATCCTCGATGGGCGTCTGTTCCGTCGCCGGCCGACGCTCTGTTACACTTGGGTAACGGTCCCGTGACGATGGTCCAGACAAGAGATTCTTATCGGAGGCAGCCCGCAGCAGGCCAGTCGGGCCGGTTTTCCCGCCATCAGCCGGACGACGGCAGCGGCCGGCGGCCCGGGCGGTTGAGCAGCAGCGCCGTGACCACGGCCACCAGCATCAGCGCCAGGAACACCAGGAAGATCGCCCCATTGTAGTAGATCATCGCCGCCAGCGCGACGACCGCCATCGCCAGCGCGAAGCCGGGGGCGAACGGATAGAGCGGCGCGCGATAGGGCCGGTCGAGCCCCGGCTCGGCGCTGCGCAGGCGGAACAGGCTCGCCATGCTCATCATGTACATCACCAGCGCGCCGAACACCGACATGGTGACGATGCTGGCGGTGAGCGACTGGCCGGCGATGCCGACCAGGCTGTCGCTGTAGATCGCGGCGACCCCGACGACCCCGCCGGCGACCGTCGCGACGTGCGGCGTGCGGAAGCGCGGATGGACCCGCGCGAAGATCGCGGGGAGGTAGCCGGCGCGGGACAGGGCGAAGATCTGGCGCGCATAGCCCATGATGATGCCGTGGAACGAGGCGATCAGGCCGAACAGCCCGAGCCAGACCAGCATGTGCAACCAGCCGCTCGAGGTGCCGACCACCGACTTCATTGCCTGGGGCAGCGGATCGTTGAGGTTGGACAGCGCCTTCCAGTTGCCCGACCCGCCGGCGAAGATCATCACGCCGAAGGCCAGCGCGGTCAGCGTCAGGATGCCGGCGATATAGGCGATCGGGATGGTCCGGCGCGGCTCGCGCGCTTCCTCGGCGGCCATCGCCACGCCTTCGATCGCGAGGAAGAACCAGATCGCGAACGGGATCGCGGCGAAGATGCCGCCGATCGACGCGATCGAGAAATGCGCCGCCCCGCTCCAGCCGTTCGCGGCGAAATTCGTCCAGCTGAAGGCCGGCGACACCACCCCCATGAACACCAGCAACTCGCCCACCGCGAGCAGGGTGACGAACAGTTCGAAGGTCGCGGCGATGCGCACGCCCGCGATGTTGAGCAGCACGAAGACGACATAGGCGCCGAGCGCGGCGTGCTTCGGATCGAGCCCGGGAAACTGCACGTTGAGATAGGCGCCGATCGCCAGCGCGATCGCGGGCGGGGCGAAGACGAATTCGATCAGCGTGGCGAAGCCGGCGATCGCGCCGCCCACCGGGCCGAAGGCGCGGTGGCTATAGGCGAACGGCCCGCCTGCCTGGGGAATGGCGGTGGTCAGCTCCGTGAAACTGAAGATGAAGGCGACGTACATCGCCGCGACGACGACCGTCGTCACCAGGAAGCCGAGCGTGCCGGCGGTTGCCCAGCCATAGCTCCAGCCGAAATATTCACCCGAGATCACAAGCCCGACGGCGATGCCCCACAGATGGAAGGCATTGAGATTCTTGGCGAGCGTGGCGTCCTGATGGTCCTGCATCACTGTCCCCCGGCATCCCGCGTCCGCCGCGCCGCACGGCGAAAGCCCGGATGCCCCCTGCGGCGAGTATCACCGGGGCGCGGGGCCGTGGGAAGAGCCGTTGTGCAGCGCAGCGAAATAATAGCGCTTCTTATGCGAGGCATAACGAAACGCGACTTCACAGCGCGGCGGGCAGGCGCCAAGCAAGGATCTTTAGGCTGGAACCGGGATCGTCGCATGGCCGCCGCCAAACCCAATATCCTGATCCTGATGGCGGACCAGATGGCGCCGAGCGCCCTCGCCGCCTATGGCAACCGGGTCGTCAGGACGCCGACGATCGACCGGCTGGCCGCGACCGGCGTGGTGTTCGACTCCGCCTATTGCAACAGCCCGCTCTGCGCGCCCTCGCGCTTCTCCTTCCTCTCCGGGTTGCTGCCGTCGCGGATCGGCGGCTATGACAATGCCTGCGAATTTCCCGCCGACCGCCCGACCATCGCGCATCACCTTCGCCATCGCGGCTATCGGACGATCCTTGCCGGCAAGATGCATTTTGTCGGCCCCGACCAGCTCCACGGCTTCGAGGAACGGCTGACGACCGACATCTACCCGGCCGACTTCGCCTGGACGCCCGACTGGACCCGGTTCGAGGACCGGCCGAGCTGGTATCACTCGATGGATTCGGTGCTGACCGCCGGCCCGTGCGTGCGCACCAACCAGCTCGACTATGACGAGGAGGTTACCTTCACGACGCGGCGCAAGCTGTTCGAGATCGCGCGCGGCAGCGACGACCGGCCCTTCTTCATGGTGATGTCGCTCACCCACCCGCACGATCCGTTCGCGATTCCCCGCCGCTACTGGGACCTGTACGACGATGCCGAGATCGCGCTGCCGCGCATCACGATCCCGATCGCGCAGCAGGACCCGCATTCGCTGCGGCTGCGCCATGTCTGCGGTCTCGATCTCGATGCCGTCACCGACGATCAGGTCCGCGCGGCGCGCCACGCCTATTATGGTGCGATCAGCTTCGTCGACGAGCAGATCGGGAGCGTGCTGGAGACGCTGGCCGACACCGGCCTCGCCGAGGACACGATCATCCTGCTGATCGGCGACCATGGCGAGATGCTCGGCGAGCGCGGCCTGTGGTACAAGATGAACTTCTTCGAGGGCGGCGCGCGCATTCCGATGATCGTCGCCGCGCCGGGCCGCTTCGCGCCGCGCCGCGTCGCGGAAAGCGTCTCGCTGGTCGACCTGCTGCCGACGCTGATCGATCTTGCCGGCGGCGACGACGACACCGCCACCCCGCGCGACGGCACCAGCCTGATGCCGCACCTGGCCGGGGTGCAGGGCCCCGACCTGGTGCTCGGCGAATATCTCGGCGAGGGGGCGATCGCGCCGATCGTGATGATCCGGCGCGGGCCGTTCAAGTTCATCCACTCGCCGGCCGATCCGGACCAGCTGTTCGACCTGTCGGCCGACCCCGACGAGCTCGTCAATCTCGCGCTGTCCCCCGGCCATGCAGACACGCTCGCGGATTTCCGGCGCGAGGTCGCCGCGCGCTGGGACCTGGCGCGGATCGAAACCGAGGTGCTGGCGAGCCAGGCCCGCCGCCGGCTGGTCGCCGCCGCGATGGCCGAGGGCAAGCGGACGTCCTGGGATTATCAGCCGCGCCGCGACGCCGCGCAGGAATATGTCCGCGGCCATATGGACCTGGAAGAGCTGGAAGCCTCGGCCCGCTTCCCGCGGGTGCGCGGCGAATAGGTTCGCCCCCTCGCGCATTGCCCTGTTTTGCCCTGTTTGGCCCTGTTATCGGTGCCGATATTTTTTCTTGCCCTGTTATGTTGGATTTTCGGAGTAAAATCCGTCATTATTTTCAATAAGTTACTTGCCACTTGCCCTGTTATCGAAAAACAGGGCAAAAAAGGCGCGGAACAGGTGTAGCGGGACAAAAGGTTCTGGAGTCTTTGACAAGACAATCTGGAGCACTCGCATTCAAGAACCAGCCGCCCAATAGCCCCCTGAGAACCCGCTCAGAGCCCTATGAGGGACCGACCGCGATCCAGCGGATGTAGCGGCCGCCGATGATGGCCTGGGTGGAGTTGGCGGCGTCCGCGATCCCGCTGGCGCCGGTGTCGGTAAGATAGGGGACCACCACCGTCATCGCGTTCCAGCCGCCGCGCGCGCCCTCGGTCGAATTGCCGCTGCAATGCCAGGCGGCGGCGCCGAACGGCACCGGGAAAGTGATGTCGAAGGTGGCGTTGCTGCTGCCGGTCGCCACCACCTCGACGAGGCCCATCTGAACCTTGAACGTCCCGCAATCGATGGCGTGCCCATAGGCGTTGCTGGTGACGGGAAAGGCGCTGAGGAACATGTGGCGGATCGCGGCGAGCAGCTGGCCGTTGTCGCCCGGGTCGAGCGCCACGTTGCCGCCGGTCGGATCGGTGATGACCTTCTTCAGCTCCTGGACGATCGCGTTGGCGACCTCCGGCGTCCAGCGTGTCGCCGGCGCCGGCGTTACCTTCGCCTGGCCGTCGTCGGTCGCGCCTGAGACGCCTGTGAAATCGCGCATGGTCTATGCCTCCGGATAGCTGAAGATGACGTGGGTGTGGGCGGGCCTGGACGCGGTGATGATGCATTCCAGGTCGATCGACGTGTCGCCCTCGCGAAAGCGGCCGCCGATCTCGTCGCCCATGCGGAAGAAGGTGAAGTCTCCGGCATTGAGCACATGGACGCGCCAGACGAAGCGATACCGGCCGCCGGCGATCAGCGCCGTCAGCGATCCGTCGAAATCGTCGACGTCGGGATCGAACTCGTGGATCTCGATCTCGTAGCCGAGCGCCGCGGCGAGGCCGATATAGAAGGCGCGGGACTGGCCGCCGACAAAGGCGAGCTTGCGCCAGATCGCCGCCTGCCGCGCCGAGACGGTGGTCGCCGCCGCGGTGCAGGCATCGGGTAGGCCGAGCGCCGCCTCCCACTCGTCGAGCAGCTCATAGGCCGATCGCGGATCGAATTCGGCGACGAGCTGCTCGACGCGCGCATCCACCCGGGCGAACTCCTCCCCCAGCGCCGCGAGCAGCTGGGTCAGCGTCGCGTCAGGGTCGCGTGGCCAGGCCGCGCCGGTCGGCAGCAGCGCCTGCATCTGCCCGACATATTGCTGGGCGCTATAGGCCATTAGCGCCGCCCTCCGCTCAGCTCGGCCATGTGATCGGCCCCATGGTCGAGATATGGCCCGGCGCCGCAGTCACAGGCCCGCTGGGAGAGGCCATCACATAATCGGTCTCCCCGGCCGCGATCGAGATCGCCTCGCGGATATGACTCAGCGGGACCGTGCCGGCGGGCTCGGCCTCGCGGGAGATCAGGTCGCGCAGCTCGGCCGCGATCGCGGCGCGCACGGCGGGCGTATCCGGCACTGGCGTGATGGTGAAAGCGAGCGGATCGGGCGTGAGGGCGATGACGGTCACGTCGGCCGTCACCGGCCGCACCGCCTGGATGACCGCGTCGACCGCGGCGACGTCGCCGGCTTCGGGAATGATGTCCTCCCGCCCGTCCATCACGAACGAGACGCGCACGGTGCCCAGCCCGTCCCAGTTGGCCTCGACCCAGGCGCGGGTGACGCCCGCCACCTCCTTTGCCCAGCGGACATAATCGTCGGCCTTGCCGCCGGCCGCGGCCGCGCGCAGCACTTCCTGGATGCGGCCGCAGAAATCGGCCTCGCTCTCCTCGTCCTCGCCCAGGCCGGCCGCGCTCACCACAGCGGTCGCGCTGATCCCGGCAACCGGCGACTGGAAGGTCAGCTGCTGGCCGATCTCGATCGACGTGGCGACGCCGCCATCGACCGCGACGATCGCCGCCTCGGCCGTGCCGGCCGCGATCGTCGCATCGGCGGTGATGCGATAGGTCAGCCCGTCGCGCCGCACAAGGATCGTGCCCGCCTCGGCCGTCAGACTGTCCGTGCCCGTCAGCGTGGCGGTGGCAGTGGCGGCGACGGCCGCCTTGCGGATCACGCCCTTGAGCGAGGCCCAGCGGGCGTTCGCCTCGGGATTGTCGGGCGCGGGGAAGAAGCGCGCGCGCGTCGCGATATCGGCATGCAGGCTGTCGGCCGTCGCGGCGTGGACCCCGGCCGTGACGTCGATCACGTTGCGGCGAAGCCGGCTGTCCGCGCCCTCCAGGCGGGTGTCGAAATCGACGCGGACGCGCTGATTGAGCGCGGTGAGGCTTGGGCGGCTGAAACTCATTGGACGGCGAAGCTCCGAGCGGTGGCATCCCATACGAAGTCGAAGCGCTGGCGCCCCGGCCCCTGCGGACGGGTGATCGAGATCGCGATCGCGAGCGCGCCGGTCGAATCGGCCGCGGTGACGGGCACGATCGCCGTCTCGACGTCGACGGCGCTGGCGACGCCGTCGTCGACCAGCCACGCCAGCGCCTCGCGGCAGATGTCGCGCGCCTTCAGCCGCGTCGCCTCGGTGAGCTTCTCCCGCTCCAGCAGCCAGAGCCGCGAGCCGATCCGGTCGTTCGGATCGTCGTTGAAGCAATCGCCCCACCAGCCGCGCCGATCGGCGCCGGGCTCGGGCAGCGTGTCGTCGTCGCGGGCGCGAGCGTCCGTGAAGAGCGAGATGATGATCGCGGTGCGCAGCCCGTCATCGGTCGCCAGCCCGCCATTGCTGACGGCGATGTCGGCCGACTGGGTGGCCGGATCGAAGAGGAGCGCGATATCGGTCATGCTGGCCGATCCGCGCGCGCTGCCAGCGCGTGTGCCTCGATCGCGGCTAGGAGCTGCGCCTCTTCCTCATAGACGTGGTTGCCGCGATGAACGAATTCCGAACCGTCCTTCATCCGGACGATCAGCCGCGCATAGCTATGGCCGGCATCGATGCGGACCGACGCGACTTCTGAAACGCGGATGTGCACCTGATCGAGGCGGAACATCTCGCTCATGCTTCCACCTTCTTGCTGACGAACCGCACCGACTGGCTCAGCGCGAAGCTGCCATCGACGCGTAGGTTCAGCGTTGCCTTCCAGCCGTTCGGATAGGTCGCATGGATGCGCCGCGGGCGGTTCTGCCGGTCGAAATGGGCCGTCACCTCAAGCGGATCGGCATCGTCGCCCAGGAAGCCGCACTCGCGCAGCAGCGGGCCAATCTTGGCCGGCTCCGGGTTCGTCTGGCGCCATCCTCCGCGACGCGACTTCGTTGCTTTCTGCCTCATGCGATTTTCACCTTTCCAGAGCCCGAGTTGATGACACCGCCGGCGACCGTGTCGGTCTTGCGCGCGGCCTCCAGGCTGGCGCCGTGCCCGATATCGATGCTCGCGCCTTCCAGCTCGGCCGAGCCGGTCGCCGTGGCGGTGAAGTTGACGCAGTCGATCGTCACGTCGCCCTCGGCATCGAGGACGATATCGCCCTCGCTTTCGAGGGTGAGCTTCTTGCCGTGCACCACGATCCCGGCGCGCGTCAGATGGACCTTCTGGCCCTGATCGTCGTGGATCGTGACCTCGCCCTTTTCCAGAGTGGTCAGGCGATAGCGCCGGTCGGCAACGCAGATGGCGATGCCGTGGCTGCGCAGCCCGCCCGGGGCGAGCATGATCGCCTCGGCGCCGGCCGTCGCCCTGGACGTGAAGCCATAGGCCTCGAAATGCTCCACGCCGTCCAGGGTCTCGTCCGCCAGCAGCTCCAGCTGGAGTTCGCGCAGCTGCGGATCTTCCCTGGCGTCCGCCAGCACCGCGCGGCCGATCATCATCTGGATGCGGTCGTTGAGCGCCTTCATTTCGCGCGCTCCGATTCGGCGAGCTGTTTCCAGGCGCCGGGCGGCATCACCGTCAGCGTCGCCGTCGTGCCGCTATCGTCCTTCTGATAGGTCACCGCGGTCACCAGCATCTTCTGGTCGGGCAGCTTGGCGGCCGCGCACTTCACCCGCACCGGCATGTTCCGGTCCCACAGCTTGCCGCCGGGCGAGACGCGCCAGCCCGCCACCGTGATGTCGGCCGAGGTCGATTTGCCCGCGCGGACGCCGGCCTCGAACTTCGCCCTGGTCGCGAGGCTGGCGCCGTCGCCCTGATCCTCGGCGACGATCAGGAGCGGCCGGTGGCGCGTCACGCCGGCATCGGTGGCGGTGCCCTTGATCTGCGACACCGTCTTGCCGTGTTTCTCGTTGTTGCCGGCTGACTGGCCCTTGATCAGATAGTCGCTGAAGCGCTGGCTGCCGTCGAGCCGCACGCGCACCGCCTTGACGTTGACGCCCAGCTCCAGCGTCGCGACCGGCGCGCCGTCGTCGGGCGTGATGATCTCCAGATTGCCCCCCGGCGCCGGCGCCATCAGCAGCCCGCGAAAGCGCAGCAGCCGCTCGATCGCCGCCTGCACAGTCTCGCCCTGCTGGAGCGCGAACCGCACGATCGGCTTGCCGGTCGACGCCTTCGCGGTGACCGAGATGCCGAACGGCGCGGCCAGCTCGGCGGCGATCGCCTCCAGCTTCACGTTGCGCCAGCTGCCCGGCTTGTGGATCGCCGAGCAGTCGGCAAGGTCGCCGGTGCGGTCGCGGCCGGCCACGCCGATCGCATGGTCGGTGCCATCGATCGACGGCTCGACCGCATCGATCCAGCCGTCGATCACCGGCTCGCCCGCGATCAGGACCTGGCAGCGGTCGCCCTGGTTGATCGGGAATTCGGCATCGGTCGCCGCGCCCTTCCACGCCAGCCCGAGCTGGAAGGTTCCCGTGACCTGGTCGAGCGAGCGCGAGATCGTGATCGACTTCCACCCCGAATAGAGCGAGCCGCCGATCGACAGCTCCACCTTCTCGGCCGCCTTCGCGGTTTCGGCGACGGCATCAACCATTGCCGGCCCCGATCCGGCGATCCGGCGTGATCACCTGGAGCGGCACGCCGCCCGGCACGAAGCCCGGATGCGTCACGCCGTTGCGCGCCACGATCTCGGCCGCGCGCGCCTCGACCGAGGATGGATCGCCATAGAGGCGATAGGCGATCACCAGCGCCGGCTCGGTCGCGGCGGGCGTATAGGCCTGGAGCCGCGCGAGCGTGCCGCCCCGGGCGGTCACGTCCCGCACCAGGGCGCCGCGCAGATCGTCATAGGCGGCCGCGCCGTCATCGTCGCCGGCATCGGCCTGGCGGAAGCGCAGCGCGTCGAGCCGGTCGGCCGCGGCATCGCGCACGGCGACGGCTTCCTGGTAGGATGCGAAATCGGCATCGGCGACGGCGCGCACCAGTTCGGCCGCGGCGGCGAGGTTGACCAGCTGGACGAACGCGGCCTGGTTGTCGCGCTGGAGCTGGCGCGCCGGCGTGTCGCCGTTGACCGGCGGCAGATCGTCGCCGAAGCCGAGCAACGCGGTGAACGCGGAGATCCGCGCATCGACGCTGTCCGTCAGCGTGCCCAGGATCTGCACCAGCTGCACTGTCGCCACGCCGAGATCGAGCGCCTGGCGCACGAGCACGTCGGTGATGCCGAACAGGCCGAGATTGTCCTGGAGCATCCGGAGCGCCGGCCCGATGCCGCCCATCAGCCCGGCCTGGATGCGCGTGGCGATCGCCGCATATTTCACGACGTCGGCCGCCGCCTTCTCGACAAAGGCGGTTGCCTTGGCGACCGAGAATTTCTTGCTGAACTGCGTGCTGGCGCTGGCCGCCGCCTTGTCGGCGCTGCTCTTCGCCTTGGCGGCCGTATCGGCGGCCGGCTGCGGCACGGCCGGAAGGCCGCTCTCGAGGAAGGTGATCGCGAAAACGGCCATGCCGCCCTCGCTGGTCGAATCGGAGCGCGACCAGTCCGGCACGCCGACCTGCATCGATCCCTTCCAGGGATGGATCAGCGTGCCGATCGCGCGCACCTCCAGCGCATCCTCCAGCGCGTTCGCGCCGGCCGGATAGGCATCGCCGATGATGTGGCAGTTCAGCGAGAAGCTGTTGCCCTTGCGGCCCATGAATTCGAGCACGGGAAGATCCGCATCGGGGTATTCATGCTGCGCGATGCGCTGCCCGCCCGACTTCTCATGGTCGCGCGTCACGAACGGCACTCCGCGGAAGCTGCCCTTCTGCCAGCCAGCCGGCGCGCTCATGCCGGGCCTGCCATGGCTTTGCCGGTGTTGACGTTGAGCTGCATCCCGGTCGCGGCGATGCCGGCCGGGCGGATCGACCAGCCGGGCACGGGCTTGATCTCCAGCGAGATCTTGCCGTCCGGCGCGGCCGGCGCGCGGCCCGGCGCCTTCCAGCCATTCGGGCTGCCGGCCGGCAGCGTCGGCCATTTCACCGGCGCCGACGATCGCGGCGGCGGCGCGCGGCCCTCCAGCCGGTCGAGATCGCGGCGCGCCTGCGCCTTCTCCGCCGGCGAGGCCTCGCCCAGGCCGGTGCCCCAGACGCCGGTGGAGTTGATGACCTGGCTGAGCCGGCGACGCTCCACGTCGTTCTGCCACGCGCCCCAGGCGGTTGCCGCCTTGCCGATCCATTCGACGGCGGTCACGAGCGCCGAGACGATCGTGCCGATCCCGGTCGCGACCGATTTCCAGTCGGTCTCGTTGATGAACTTCTCGGCCCTGTCCCAGATCGTCGTCATCCAGTCGGACACCCGCTGCGCCCATTGCTCGATCTGGGCGCTGTTCTTCGGGCTGGAGATCCAGTCGAGCGCGCGCTGGAGCGACGACTTGACGCGGTCGAAGATGCCCTTGCCCGCGATGCTCAGCTCGAAATTGGTGATGCTGTCCTTGAGGTTGTTCCAGATGCCGATCAGCGTTTTCGACTGGCGCTCCATGCCGCCGGAATATTTCGCCTCGAACACGTCCAGGATCGCCTTGCGGATCGAGGTCATGTTCTTCTTGACCGTCTTCGACGCGTTCTTCCCGGCCTTGTCGAGATAGGAGAAGGTGACGGCCTGGCCCTTCACCGACGCGGTGATGTTGAACTCCTTCAGGCGCTCGAACTCGCCCGTCTGGGCGTCCGCCATCATCTCGATCGCGTCCATCAGCGTCTTGCGGGTCGCGCCGGCGGCGTCGCCCAGAATGCGGAAGCTGCCGGTCGTCGGATCGAGGCCGACGCCCCGCGCGCGGACGAACGCGTCGGTCACCTCCTCGATCTCGTAGGGCGTGGTCTTGGCGAAGTCCTTGACCCACTCCATCGCCTTGCGCGCCTTCTTGGCCGAGCCTTCAGTGCCCTCCAGCGCCACCTGATATTGCTCGAACTGCGCCCCGTTCGTGATCACGCCGCGCGCCAGCATGCTGCCGATCGCGAGGCCGCCGGCGGCCACGCCGGCCGCGCCATAGGCAAGCGTGCGGGCGCCGAGCTTGACCAGGCCGAGCAGCAGGCACCCGGTCGCCCGCGTCGCGCCCTCGGCCGAGCGCTTGACCAGGTCAAAGCCCCGGAGGGCCAGCGTACGCATCGCGAGGCCGACGCGCTGGCCGATCCGCTCGCCGCGCGCCGAATCGTTCCAGAAGCGGGAAATCGTGCCGCGCGCCCGGGCGACCACGCGATCGAGGAAGCCGGTGCGCTTCGTCAGCTCGCCGGTTGCCTTGGTCAGACCGCCGGTGGATTTCGCCGCCTTGTCGGTCGGCTTGCTCCACTGGTCGATCGCCTTGAGGATCAGCGACAGTTTCATGATGGTGGCGCCTCCGACGCCAGCAAGCGGTCATTCCAGAAACGGAGATCCTCGACCTCCCAGTCGAGCCACTCCCTCGGCCCGAAGCCGAACGCGACCGTTACGCTGGCGGCGACGTCACAGGTGTTGCCGGGCCATCCGCCGGGGAGCCGGCGCCATCGGGCAAAGGGACGGGGGTCATGCCGGTGACCGCGCCCCCTTCGACCGGAGCGGCAGCGGCCGGCCTGGCGGCGGCGATCGCCGCGAGCATCGCGTCGACGGGCGCATTCGGCACGAGGCCGAGCGCGACCGCGATCCGCTGGAGATCGCTCCGCTCGCTGCCATAGGCGCTGTCCAGCCCGAGGATGTCGACCTCGTCCAGTTCGTCGGCCTCGGCCCGGGATATCCCCGCGAGCGACGAGATCATGAGCAGCTTCGCCTCGACCGGACCCTCGGCGTGATCGGCGGCGCGCATGTGGCGGCCCTTCACGCGGGGCGCGAGGTGCAGCTCGGCGATCGTGACCGTCTTGGCGGTGGCGCCGTCGTGGATCTCGATCTCGATCGGATGCGCCAGCGGATAGGTGATGCGCTCCATCACGAGGTCCGCTCGGCTGGCGGCCCCATGAGGACGCACGAAGCCTTGCCGCTCGTGCCGATCTCGGGCGTGGCTTCCGCCCAGGCATGGCGGATGACGAAATGCTGGCCGTTGTCGAACTCGACGGTCGCGGTGACGTCGCTCAGCTTGCCGAAGCTGATCGGATCGAAGGCGTATTTCGTGAGCGCATCGAAGCTGAGCTTTGCGGGCTTGGTCTCGCCCGACTTGAACGCGCCGGCGGTATAGTCGCCCGGCACCGATTCCCGGCTCTCGCCGCCTGGATCGAGCGTGATCGTGCCCGAGCCGGTATCGACGAACGCACCATTGAGCTTGATGCGTCCCCGGCCGGCGAGAATATTCGGATTGGCCATGCCTTAGTCCCTTCCAGATGGCCCCTGAGAAGCTTCCCAGAGGGTGAATTTCAGAGGATGAATTCGATCCGCGCCGCTTCCTTCAGCAGCGGGTTCACGACGTTGGGCGTCATCAGCCAGTTGACCTGCGTGACGTCCGTCCGGTCGCGCTCGATCACCAGGCCGGCGATGAAGCCCTCGACGTCTTCCATCAGCCCGGCATCGTACCAGTCACGCGCCAGGGCGATCGTCTCGGCGCGGAGCGAGCGCAGCACGTCGTCGGTAATGTTCTCGCGCGGGAACTTCTCCGCCATCCGCACGCGCCAACTGTACCGATAATAGTCCAGTGTCGCGGTGGTCATGATGTCGAGATAACTTGGGTCTGCGAACCCATAGGCATTGGTCTGGTAGCAGCTGATCAGCCGCTCGATCGCCACCACGTCGCCGGCGAGGACGGAGAGGGTCGAGATACCAGCGTGGAGCAACTGGTCACGCTCCCCCTTCTCCAGCCGCTGGTTCCGCTCGGCGGCCAGCAGCCCCGGCACCGCCAGCTTGGTAAAGGGCCTGGCCGGATTGATCGCGAGGCTTGCGGCGGCCACGGCGGCCACCGCAGATGCGATTTTCCAGGTCGGCGTCGGCATCAGCTTGCTGCCGATTACCGTGGTGTGGATACCGTTGCGCGTCGCGCCAAACGCCGCGAGCGTCGAGAAGGCGCCCGACATGGCTGCGAATGCCCGGCCGGTGATCTGGCGCACCGGTCCCCAGCGCGAGACAAGCTCGGTATCGGCGCTGGTCAGGCTGGCGGCATCGTTCATGCCGAGCACGATCGTCTGATATTGCTCGTCGCCGATCGCCGCCCAGACGGGCGTCAGGTCCGGATTGGTCGCGCCGGCGGTGCCGGCGGCGATCGCCACGGTAATGCCGGCCGGCAGCTGCTCGCCCGCATAATAATTGACGCGCACGTCGATATCGTTGCCGCAGGTGCCCTTGTTGCGCGCCGTCAGGGTGACGACGCCGGCGACGCTCGCCGCCGTGCAGGGCAGATCGGCCACGGCATTGATCGCGGCGGCCAGGGCGGTGCCGATCGCCGTTGCCGTGTCGGCGCTGGCGACGGCGACGGCGACGCGCACCCCGGCGATCATCGTCACGAGCGATCCAGCAGCGGTAGCCGGGCCGGTCAGGGTGATCGTCCTGGTCGCGGCTACACCGCCCGCATTGTCATCGACGCCTACCGCCCAGATCTCGGTCGCCGTGCTGGCACCGAGCGTGGCGGCAATCATGCTGGCGAGGATCGAGCCCCGGCCAAAAAAGGCGGCGCCCTGGTCCACCTGGGTGATCCGCTGCGGCAGCAGCTGCGCGACCGTGCCGGTCGCCAGGCGCTGGCCGACCAGCAGGATCTTCCACTGCGCGGCCGGCAGGCCGGTGATCGCCCGCACGTTGGAGAATTCGGCCTGGCTCCCCGGAATGCGGTTCGAGCTGCTGATATTGTCGAAGGCGATCGTCACTTCCCGGTCTCCTCATCCTTCGCGCCGGCCTTCGCCTTGCGCGTTTCCGCCTGGGCGACCTTCACCGCGGCGTCCTCGGCTGCCTTGGCAGCAGCGAGCATCTCCTCTTCGGTGGTCGCCTCGATGTCGCCGTCATTGAGGCGGCGCTGCCACCAGCTGTCCCACTCAAGCCCCTTGCCATGGGGTGGCAGCACGGTGCCGGCCCGGTCGCGTACGACCAGGCCGTTGGCGGGTTTGTAGAATCGGCGGTCGCTCATGGCTCGGGGTCTCCAAGGGTGATGTGATCGGTGGCGTCGGCGTGGAAATCGTCGGGCAGCTGCGTGCCTGGCGCGACCGGATCGCGGTCGACCGGCACGGGATCGCCCAGGCGCGGGATGTCCCAGTTGGCATGCGCCAGGAGCATGTCGGCCGGCACGTCGCGGACGTCGGGCGAGACGGTCAGCGGGAAGCGGCAGCTGAATTCGCAGGCGAACATGGACAGCTTGCGCTTCACGATCGCCTCGCTCGGCCGCACCAGGCGCAGCGGCCCGGGCATCAGCGGCGTGGCGAGCGGCAGGCCCAGCGTCTGGTTGGTCAGGCTCAGCACGCCCGCCATCACCATGCGATAGCTGCCCGGCTCCTTCGCCGCGTCCGGCCCGCCATGGCGCTGAAACTGTTCGTCCTGGCGGAGGTTCTCGTCGGCGAACATCACGCCGAACGACCCGTCGACGATCACCAGGTCCTCGCCGTCCTCGTCCGTGGTCAGTTCGGTGCCGGTCCATCCGGCGAACACGACCCAGGCGGCCGGGCAGCGGATCTCGCTCTGCGCCATCAGCCAGTCGTCGAAATTCTCGGGATAGGTGAGCAGCATCTTCCAGTCGAAGCCGAAGCGGCCCGACGCGCCGACCGCGCGCAACCGGGCGATCATGGCGTTCTCGATCGCGGCGATCATGGAGCTGTCGGTCATGCGCGGTGCCGCCCGGTCAGCCACTGATAGACGCCCAGCGGCCCCAGCAGCGGCCAGAGCAGCAAGGCGCCCCAGGTCTCGGGCGCGCGATCGGCGCGGCGCGTCTGGAGGACGTCGCACGCGAGCGCGACCACGCCGCCCAGCCAGCAGGCGAGGAAGAGCAGGCAGATCGTCGCCCAGGTCATGGCCAGTTCCAGAAGTCGCGCCGGTCGCGGCGACGCCGGCGGCGCTCCTCGCGCGCCCAGCGCATCGTCGCGACCGTATCGGCGAGGAAGGCGAGGAAGCGCTTCATGCCTCCGCACCCGCATAGGCGGCGGCGTGATGCTCGATCTCGTCGCGCGCGCCGGCCGACAGGCCGATGAACGGCCGCGCCGGCGTGTTGGCCTTGCGCCAGAAGCTGCCGACGATGACCTCGACGGGCGACGCCAGACGGACGCCGAAGGCCTCGCGGATCGTGCGCTTGTGGCTGCGCACGGTCTCGGTGCCGTCGAAACCTTCCTGGTGGCGCCGCGCGTAGATCACGTTGGTGCCGACCTCGACTTGCGTCGGCCCGGCCAGATGCGTGACCGACAGCGCCATCCGGCGGCTGAGCTGGAGCGTCTTGCCGCTGACTTTCTGCGGCCCATGCGGGCCGACCGCAGTGCGCAACACCCGCTGGCTCGGCTTCCACGGCACGCCGTCGGGGCCATGCTCGCCCGCGAAATTGTCCGCGGTGTCCGATTCGATCACCGTCCCGATGATATCCATCAGCGGCGTGAGGTCGCCGAAGCGCGCCTGGAGCAGCGCCAGGCGCTGCTCGACCAGCTGCTGGCCCTCGACGCTGATATGGAACTCGGCGCCCATCAGAAGCCCCTGAGGGTGTCGCGCGAGAAGGTGCGCTCGCGCTCGGGCACGATCACGGCGCCCTCGCGGGCGGGCAGATCGGCGCGGCCCTCGTCGATCTTCACCGTGCCCTTCGAGATCTTGTCCAGGATCGCGAGCGCGTCAGATTTGCGCTTCTCGACCGACTCGGTCGGATTGCTCCACAGCTCGGCGAAGGCGATCTCGCGGACCAGGCGCTTCAGCAGCGGCGGTGCGGCGCCGTTCCCGGCCGCGTAATATTTGCCGACGAAGCCATCGGCGAGGACGGAGGCGTCCACCAGCTTGACGGTGATCTTGGCGATCGCGCCCGGCCCCCACGCCGCCTCGCCGGTCAGCTGGACGAGGACATCCTCGCCATAGCTGGCCCGCATATCGTCAGGGGTGGCGTACATGGCGGCGAAACTTCCTCCTGGGATTCGGGGCGTTGAAGGGTGACGATCCGGGGCGGGAACCGGCGAAGGCGCGCCCCGGATCGCGCCGAAGGGTGGCGGCTAAGTCGACGGGCTGTCGGGAGCCGCAGGGCCCTTCGGTGTCTTGGGAGCCTTCGCGGCGGCGACCTTCTGCCGGGCGATCTCCGCATCCCGCTTTGCGAGCGTCTCGGTCAGGACCGTGATCTTGCGCTCATGCAGCTCGGCCTGGTCGCGCCGCTCGGCATGCGCCTGGATCAGATCGTCGATCGAGGCGAAGCCGGCGAGGCTGAGCTTGCTCGCGACCTCGTGCAGCGCATCGGCGACCAGGTCCGGTTCCGCCGCGACGGACTCGACCGGCAGTTCCGGGAACGACCCGATCAGATCCGCATAGACCCCGGCCGTCTCACCCGCTTCATAGCGCAGCTGCGTGACCTTGCCGTCCGCGGCCTCCAGCGAGACCGACAGCACCGGGTCCTGGACAAGCACGAGCAGGCGCGGCCCGTCCAGATCTCGGATGTAGAGGCTGAGCGGCTCGCGTGTGGCCCAGGCGAGGCCCGCCCGCCGATAGGGCGCGCGGGCGCTGGCGATGCGAAGATCCCCACGCATCAGGGCAGCCGATCCGCTTCGATGATGATGAACTCGCCCGCGAGGGTGTTGCTCTCACCACCGGCCAGGTTCGCCTTCAGCGCGTCCTTGGCTTTCTGCTGGTTGCTGACGCCGGCGACGATATGCGTCGGGCGGATGCCGCGCGGCTCGCCATTATCGTCCTTGAAGGCCTTCATCGCGTCGCGCGCCGCGATCAGGTTCGCCGCGTTGAGCGTCTTCTTGGAACGATAGGCGAGGAACGGCAGTGTGTAGCCGACCGCACCGCGCGCCTCGCCATAGGCGGTCATGATGCCCGTATCGGCAACCTTGCTGTCCATCAGGCTGTTGATCCACCAGAAGAACGGCTTCTTGCGCTCCTGGGCGATCAGCGGCTTGAGCGGCTGTGACAGGTCGAGCAGGAACCAGGCCTCGCCCTCGGCCGTGTTGTCACAGTTCGACCAGGTCGAACCATCGTCGAGGAAGGTCGGATGATCGGTGTCGAAGAAATTCTGGCCGTCATAGCATTCGCGCAGATGGCCCTCCGCCAGCGCCAGGAAGCGCAGCCTGTCCATCCACTGCTTGGCTTCCTTGCCCCATCCCTGGAAGAGGGCCGGGTAAAGGCCGATCTGATCGTCCTCGATCTGGTTCTTGTGGATCGGAAGCGTCGCTTCATAATCCTCGTTGAGCAGCTGATAGACCTTCTGCATCAGCTGGGTGGCGCGCTTCTCGCCGATCCACTTGCGGAAGATCGGCAGCGAGCCGAGCCAGCCATAGGTGTTGATCGACGTGGTCGACGGCACCGGCGTGGACAGAATCTCGCCGACGACCGGCGCTTCGGTCTCGCCCTTGGTGAAGGCGGTGCTGAAGGTGGTATTGAGCGCATCGAGAAGCGCCTGGGTGACTACACGTGCCAAGACGATGGCTCCTTACTTGAGGGCGATTTCGAGGACGCCGCTGACGGCCCCCGCGGTGGCAAAGGCGGCGGCTGGGACGATCTGGATACGATCGCCGGCCGCGACGACGGTGGTCGCGTCGCCGGCGGTCGGCGTGTCGGTCACGACGGTGCCCTTGGTCGCCGCGTCGGCGATCGTGTTGGCCAGCCCCGCGACGGCGGTCACGCCGACATTGACGGTCACGTCGCCGCCGGTGGTCACGGCCTTCTGGACGATCACCGTGTTGCGCACGATGCGGCCGGCGCCCGGCGCGACCATCTCGGCCGACGTGCCCGCCAGGGTGTCGGTTTCGTTGATCGCCCAGGGCAGGAACACGCTGCGGGTCGCGCCGGCGGATGCGGCTGCCGAGATCTCGACCCAGACACCCTCGGAGCTAACCTCGCGGACGATCCCCGCACGCGGGCGGGTGCCGCCGGCGGAATTGCTCGCGACCGTCTCGTCATCGACGACGAAGCAATAGCGATCGATTTCGGCGACGGTGATCGCATCGACGCCGGCGCTGTTCTTGAAGAGCCAGGTGCCCTCGTAGACGTCGGCCGTCTTGGCGCCGTCGGTCGCGCCGCCGGTCACCGATTCATCGAACACGCCGATCACGCGGCTGTTCGCGACATCGGCGATCTTCAGGAGATCGGTTGCGCCCTGGCCGGCGCGCGCGGGCCGGGCATAGCCCGCCGAGAGCATCGCCATGCCGCCCTGGAAGCAGACCACGGCTGCGGTCACGCCAACATTGAGCAGGCCGCCGCCCTGGAAGGATTTCACCCGCTTGGGAGCTGCGAGCGCCATTATGCGATCTCCCCGATCTTGGCATTCTTCGCCGCGAGGAAAACCTCGTGGCTGGTGCCGGTCATTTCACAGGCCGCGATCTCGTCGGCAGTCAGCGTGGTGGCCTTCTCGGCCGGCTTGCGATCGCCCAGCTGCGCACCGGCCGCGACCACGACGGGGGCGGCTGCCAGCCACTTTCGGAAGCCCGCCTCGTTCGACTTGAAATAGTCGATCGCCCAGTCCTTCATCGCTGGCGTGATCCTGGCATCGTCGCCGGTCATGGCGGCAGCGACTTCGCGCGTGGCGCGATCGGCGGTCAGGATGCCGAGTTGCCGCGTGGTATCCTCGAACACGGCGATCGGGACGAACTTGGCGGGATCGGGCGCGCCGGCCGCCTTGATCGTGGCCACCGCCGCGGCGATCTCCTCGATGCCGGCAGTTTCAGCCAGGCCCGCCGCGATCGCGATCGTGCTGGTGGCTGGCTTGGCGGCTTTCAGCTCGCCGATCGCCGCGGCGATCTCTTCGACGGTCGCCGTGGCCGCAAGGCCCAGCGCCGCCGCGATGGCAGTAAGATCCATTTGGTCTGCTTCCTCTGAAAGGCCGGCCGCAATCGCCGGCAGATCGATCGCCCCGACATTCACCAGGGACGAATTCTTGAGATGGATGACGTCGCCCGAATCCGGCGCGACCATGAAAAGCGGGCTGACATAGCGATATTCGCGCGCCGACAGCTTGGCGGCGGCGACTACGGTCCATTCGACCGGATCGGCATAGATGCCGTCTTCGGTGGCGATCAGGTTGGCGGGCTTGACCCAGCCGGCAGCGACGGCGGCGCCGCCCTTGCCCTGGCCGACTGCGCGCACCTGGTGATCATAGTCGAAGTTGAAGTCGGCCGAGCCGAGCCAGTCGCGCGTCGCGGCAATCACCTGTTCGGCATGGGCCTTGTCGCGCAACCGGAACGGCCCACGCCCGTCACGGAGCCGGATCTCGCCGACCGGCAGCAATTTGACGCGCGTCGATGGTGCGCCGTCGACCAGCGCGACCTCCGTCGCGGCCGCGGCTACCTGCACAAGCTTGTTTGATGTCCCGCCCATGGACGGGCTTATGGGTGCGCCCGGGGCGTCGCCTAACCTGAAGAATTTCAGGGGAAGGCCGCATTGTTGCGCCGGCGTGCCGCGGGGCCTATATCGTCGTCAGCAGCGCGCCGTTCCGGACGTTCTATCTAGACCCCTGTTGGTACAAGATAGCGCTGCACTCAATGCCTTCTCAGCGATACCAGCACGATCCGCGCCTTGCGGATCTCGAAGGCGCCCGAATATTCCTCGCCGCCGAGCCGCGAACGCACATGGATGCGCGCGGCGCCCGACTGGGCGAAGCGTGGCGTGCCATGTGCGATCGTCCCGGCGTTGAGGATGTCGCGCGCCCTGGCGATATCCTCCGGCCGCACCGGCTTCTGCCCGCGGGCATCGGCGCCATGCCGGCGCAGGATGTGGCGCACCAGGCCCGCATCCAGCCCGGCCGCCTTGGGGTGCCCCTTGAAGTCGCCCTTCAGCCCCAACCCGTTGAGCCGGGCGACCACCGTTGCCGATACCCGGCCCAGGCGGTGATCATGCGTATCGGCGTGGCCGGTTGCCGCCGCGCCGATGAACGACAGGGCGGCCCCGTGGCCCGAGGTCCATTTCCCGGCCCGGTCGCGCGCCTGGCGCGGATCATAGGCGGCCGCGACCGCGTCGCCCTTGCCGATCGCCCAGCGCCAGCCCGGGCCGCCGATATCGATCGTCGTCACCAGCCCGGCCGAGCGGCGCTCATAGCGGCGGAACAGTATCTGGCGCCCGTCATTGCCGCGCACCCAGATCCAGCGGATCGTGTCGGGCGTGACGATCGCCGCCGCGATCCGGTCGATCACCACGCCGCCGCCGCGCCCGGGCATCCGCACCGATCCGTCCGCGCCGATGAACCAGCTGCGCCCGATCGCCAGCGGCCAGCCGTCACGGTCCATCCAGATCGCCTCTTTCCCAGGCTCGATCCCGAAGACCTTCAGGAAGCGCGCGACCAGGGCGGCCTGGCCGGTGCTGAACTCGGCACTGGCGCCGACCTCTTCCGGGCCGTCGAACGATTCGGGCATCGGTGACGGCGCCAGGCCGCGCAGATATTCCTTGCCGACATTGTAATCCCAGCCCTTGCCGATGCCCTTCTCCAGCATGCCGGTTTCGCCGGTGCGCTGGTTGCTCCACTCGTATTGCTCGAATACCGGGGGCCGGTTGACCTTCAGCCCCTTGCGATCGAGCATGAACTGGCTGCGCTGGATCGCGGTGCAGCGGCATTCCCAGTCGCACGGCCCGTAATGCGTATCCCACCAGGGATCGTCGGCCGGCAGGATCGTACCGTGCCAGGCGTGATGCTGCGGGCGCTCCCGCCCGTCCATGAGCGAGTTGTATTCCAGGAACGGAAAGGCCGTCTTCGTGCGCTGGATGCGCTCCCACTTGCCCGCCTGGTAGGCACTGCGCAGGTTGGCGTTGAAGATCGTTTTCAGCCGGCGCGGGCTGCCGAGCTGCACCAGCTTCGACTGGCCGTCCGCCGGATCGATCATCCGCTTGCGGCCCCACCAGCCCGCCGCCTCCAGCTTCGGGCGTAGTTCCTGGCGGAACGTCTCCAGCGTCGTGCCGTCGGCGATCGCCGCGTCGACCGCGGCGCGGATGTCCTCCAGCAACGACATCGTCATCGCCTTGGCGACGGTGAACGCGCGGACATGCTCCTCGCGGAAGATGTCGAGCCAGGAGAAGCCGATCCGGAAGCCCTTCGACCGGAAAAAGCGGATCGCCTCCTCCGGCGGCACGCCGGCGGGCGGCAGTTCCTCAGGGCCGGTCACGGGTCTAGCGACCGGGCTTCTCGATCAGGCCGGCGACGCGCGAGGCGAAGCCGGCGCGCTCCAGCAGCTGGGCGACGGCGGTCACGTCCATCTCCGCGATCATGTCGCCGGCGCGGATCGCCATCAGCTCGCGGACCTCGTCCATCGAATTCGCCGCGGCGATCATGTCCTCGAACCCGCCGAGCAGCGCATCGTCCAGGCCGGCCAGCTGGCCGACGATCCCGTCGACGAGATTATCGACCGCATCGGGCTCGCGCGGGGGCTTTCCGCCATCGATCCGCGCGGCGGCCGCAACCGCATCCTTGCCCCGGCGCTGAATCGCCCCATTCGGCCCCTGAGAAGGCCCTGAGAAGGCAGGCGCGGCCGCTTTGGCTCCAGACGGCCCATCGTCATTCTCGCCAGCGCCAGCGCCCGGGGTTTCCGGATCGTCCTGGAGAAGCTCCTCATCCGCCTTCGGCTCGGGAATGCCGGTCACTTTCCGGAAGTAGCTGACGCCGATCCTGACCTTGTGCTTCACCCCGGCCGCGATCGCTTCCAGCGCCTGTTTCACGTCGACCGGATCGGGCTCGCCGACGCGGATGCAGGGATAGCGCCGGCGCACCCCGCGATTGAACATCACGATCGGCTTGGCGACCTGTTCGGTCAGCGTGACGGAAAGGTCGACCGAATCGGCCGTCTTGATGTCCTTGCGAACCTCGCCGTGCAGATCGGCCTGGCCGGTGCCGAGTCCGCCCGATTTCGCGTCGGCCGAGCTGGTCTGCCCGAGCACCACCTTCGAGACCTGGTCGTCGATATGCGTGCAGAGCGTCTTGAACATCTCCGGGTTCGCCGCCGCGCCGCCCGAGGTGATGAACTCGATCACCATGGACTGGGGGATCACGCAGCCGGCATCGGTGCCGATCTGGGCGACGGCCTGGGCGAGCCGCCGGATATCGTCCTCGCTCGTCCCGTTGGCGTATTTGCCGACACGCAGCGGCAGGCCGTACACGTCGAGAAAGACCAGCCAGTCCTTCAGGCCGAAATTGCAGAACAGGTAATACCAGCAGACCGCCCGGGCGAGGCCGCCCCGGATCGGCAGGCCCGACTTCGCCTTTGCGACGTGCACGATGAACTTGTGCTCGGCCAGCGGCTGCGCAAGCCCGCTGGTCCCGTCCATCCCGCCCTTGAGCAGCAGCTCCTCGCCGGTCACCCGATCGAATTCGAAGAATTGCGGAAAGCGGTACTTCAGCTGTTTCGGGAGCCAGGCCTCCGGGGTCAGCTCCCACACGATCTCGGTCGCGCTATAGCCCTTGCCGATCGCGTCCAGGATGTCGAACAGTTCGCCCTGGAGCGTCATCCGGGCCAGCCAGTCGCGCACGAGCTGCGCGTCGGCTTCGTCCTCCGGATCGTCGCTCGCCGCCTCGACATTGATCGGCTGCTGCGAGACCGCGCGCTTCCGCGTGCCGAGCACCGACAGATAATGGGGGTATTTCTCCTCCATCTCCTCGGCCAGTTCGAGATAGGCGGTCGCATCGCCATTCTCAGCCTCGCGCAGGATGTTCGCCAGGCGCACCGGATCGAGCCCCTGGGCGGGATGCCCGGACATGATCGAGCGCATGCCCGCCATCATCGGCGCGGCGATCTCGCGCGTCAGCGTGTCGACGGCGGCACGCAGCGGCCGGCCGCGGCTGTCGATCAGCGTGGGCGGTGGTGGGGCCTGAAACGGGACGAGGTCGTTCATGATGGTTCCTTACCAGGCGCCGGAACCGAACCGGCCGTGCGAGACCGGGCGGCGGCCGTGTCGGTTGGCGAATGCGTCGTCGAGATCGTCGCCCTGGCCGCCGCCGTCGCCGAAGCCGGCTTTGCGGACAGACAGGTACCGGATGAGCTGAGCCTCGCCGCCGCCAGCGTTTACGCATAGGGCGGCGGCCCAGAAGCGGTCGCCATGGCCATCGCTCTCGCCGTCATGGACGAGGCGAACGGCCCCGGTCTGGGTCACCGCCTTGGTGATGGAGTGAAGATCGGCGCGCAGGTCGATATCGCCGACCGGAAGGCGGAACTTCCGGTCCTCCATCGATTCCTTCAGCATCGCCGCAAGGGCGAAGCGCGAGCCGGGCGTGAAGATGATGCCCTCGCAGCAATAGGCGCCGAGATAGCTCTGCGCATGTTCCACGAACGGCTCGCCCATGCCGGTCTGGTCGATCGAGAAGCGCACCGGCCGGTCGCGCGCCTGGATGCGCTTCAGCTCGTCATGCTGGGCGGCGAACGGCGCGCGCCGCATGATGATCATCTCGCGGGGGTAAAGGACGTCGCCGATCCGCTCGGCGACCCAGATGCAGGTCAGATCCTTCTTCCGCGCGATATCCATGCCGACATAGACGGGGCCGCGCAGCGGCGGCAGCGGCTCGCCCGTCTCGACACACACCGTCAACTGGCGGTTGATGTCGAATTCCATATAGCGCTTGCGGCCGTAGCCGGCCGTCTCGCAGGCGGCGATCAGATCGTAGTCGATCCAGGCGCTCGCCTCGTCGCGCCATTGCAGCTCATATTCCTGGGCCCAGAGGTCGGGATCGCCGAGGCCGGCGCGCAGTTCGTCGATATTGCGGTCGAGACCCTCGGCCACGGCCTGGTGAATATTGACCGTGTGGCGCGACCAGATGGTCGGCACCTCGGTCATGATCTCGTAGAACTTGTTGGTCTTCCCGTTCGGCGTGGAAACCACGCGGGCCTTCCAGCCCTTGGAGATGATCGGGAACGCCGCGCCCCAGATCGCCTTGCTGTTCGCATGGAACGCGAATTCGTCGAACAACACGTTGGAGGAAAAGCCGCGTGCCGTATCGGGGTTGGCGGGCAAGGCGGTGATGCGCGAGCCGCCCGGATAGATGACTTCGAACTGCTTATAGGTCGCGTCGCTGCCATCTGCGCGGGTGACGCGGAACTCGCCCTCCTCGATCTCGGGAACCGGGCCGGACATCAGGCCGCGATAGATTTCCCAGAAGGCGCGGGTCATCGGCTTCACGTTCTCGTCCATCGCCTCCTTCGCCTGGCGCTCGCCGCGCGACAGGATCACCCAGCGCGTGCGCTTCCGCGCGATCTCCGCCTCGATGCAATCCTCGACCAGTTCGGCGCAGGTGCCGAAGGTCTTGCCGGTCTGGCGGGCGAACATTCCGGCCTTGAAGCGGCTCTTGTCCGCCAGCCACCGGCGCTGAAAGGGAATGAAATTGATGAGGCGGGCCAGCTCGTCGCCGACGACGATGTCGGACATCAGTCGTAACCCATGATGCGCTTGGCGCGCGCGAGCGCCTCCGGATCGAGGTCGCCCGATCGGCCAGCCGCATCGAGCTTCTTACGGCCTTCTGCGATGGCCTCCAGCTTCGCCTCAGCGCGGATCTTCGCCTCGCGCTCCAGGTCGATCTTCTCGGCCCGCGCGAGCGATTCGACCGTCTGCGCCAGCGCCTTCACCTTGGCGGGCGTCAGTTCGATCGGGCGGAACGTGCCGTCCTCGCCTTCCTCCTCGGCCAGCAGAACGTCGAGCAGGCTGGAATTGATCAGGTCGATCGTGCCGCGCAGCATCTTGTTGTCGGCGCGGTTGCCCATGCGGGCGAGCGATTCGGTGATCGCCGTCGCGCGGCGCATCCGCTCGCCCACTTCGGCGATGCTCTTGAGGTGCCGGCCGAGCGCCGAGCGCGAAATGCGGATCTCCGCCTCCTGGAGCGCGGGAAGCGAATTCAGCTCCTCGAGGATCGCGTCGATCGCCATGCCCTCGGCGCGGCGCCGGCCGACCCACTCGACGATGTCGCCGCCCAGCTTGTCGATCGACGATGCCTGGATGCGCACCATCTCAGAGCCCCTGGAACGGACTGCGGACACCACCGACCATGATGTCGCCGGCTGCCGCCATCCGGCCGTGCTCGGTAATGCGGGCGACCATCACGGTGTCGCGGACCAGCTCGATCGTCAGGCAATCCCGGGCCTCCAGCTCGCGCAGCATGCGGCGCACCGCCGCGAGATCCAGGCCGATGCGCTCGCCCACGGCACGCATCGCGGTGATCAGCTTGTCATCGCTGGCCTGGCCACCGTCCTCGACGAGGAGCTGGAGGATCTTCAGCCGGCGGAATGCGTCGTTCTCCTGCGCGTAGGTCATCGGCTGATCGCATCGCGCATGAGGATCGCCTCGATCCGGCGCACACCCGATCGCGTATCCTCGGCCGTGTCCTTCACGGCGTCGATCCGGGCCGACAGGGTCGAGCTGAGGCCGTTGATCTTGTTTTCCAGCGCAACCACTTCGCCGCTCGACGCCGCGCTCGCCTTAAGGTTGTGGACCTGCTCGGACAGGAGATCTACCGCGCCGCGCGTCGCGCAGCCCTGGAGCCGCTCCTCCAGCGACGCGATCGTCTCGCTGTGCTTGCGCATCTGGCGGCCGAGATGGCCGGTGCTTTCGGGATTGCCCCTGCCGTGCTTCCAGAACGCGAAGAGCACTACACAGATGATCAGGAGGCTGACCAGGATCGACGCGATGTCGACAGGCTTCATGTGTCACTTCCTTTCGATCCGCCGATCCGCGCGGCGACCATTGCGGTGAATGTTTCGAACAGACGCTTGATTCCGTCCTTCGCGCCGCTGCCCAGCGCGGTGACGACGGCCAGGCCGCTAAAGCCCAGGCCGATTCCCCAGCTCATGGCCACCAGCGGCTGCTGGCCGGTCGCGATGACGATGCCGATCGCCAGGAACATCAGCGCCGCCACCAGCGCCGACCGGCGCTTCCAGCCCAGCGGCGGCACTGGCGCCGGCGCGAGCAGCTGGCCGAGGCCGACGCCGATCACGCCGAACAGCAGCGACAGCGAGGGCACGCCGACGCCGAGCACGACGATCGTCGTCGGGCCGGGCACGACGAAGCTCGAATTGAGCGACGTCAGCGCGAGCACGAGCGGCACGACGAGCTGCTCGCGCGTGGCGTCGAGATGGTAGGGTAGAATCATGATGCGATGCTCCGCAGCTGCCGCTTGCGGTTCGATCCGAATTGTGCAGAGTTTCGCACATGCAGAATATCGCCAAAGCGCTTCGAAACCCGGCTCTCGGGATGGAATATATCGGCTGGCGGTTGCGGTCGCTGGCGGGGCCGGTGACATTCAGTCTCCGCAACGGAGCCCGAATCGGCAACTTCGTCAACTTTTCCGAATATCATTCGATGCGCGTCTGCATTTCTGCCGCCGAGCAGAATTTCTTCCTGACGCGCACGCCCAAGGACGACAGCCCGATTATCGATATCGGCGCTAACATCGGCATCGTTTCCGCGCTGCTCGGCCGTGAATTCCCGGAACGGACGATCCATGCGTTCGAACCGGGGCCGACGACATTCGAAGCGCTCGGCAAGAACCTCGCGTTGAATGGCTTGGAGCGCGTCGTCGCACACCGTGTCGCGCTCGCCGATAAGCCTGGAACCCTTGTGTTCGACGCCCCCCCGAAGCGCCGCGCGAATGCCAAGATCGCGACCGCGGCGTCGCTCCACCCGGTCAAGGTAGAGGCTACAACGCTCGACGCTTTTATCGCCGAGCAGGGCATTACGGCGATCGGCCTGCTCAAGATCGACGTGGAAGGCTACGAGACCGCCGTTTTCCGTGGAGCCGCGCGCATGCTGGAAAAGCGCCTGCCAGGCGTGATCTTTATGGAGGTGTGTCCGCCGCTCGCCCGGCTTGCCGGGTTCGACCCTGCCGAACCCGCGCGCCTCGTCGAAGACGCTGGATACGCCTGGCACCGACTTGAGGAAACTGGCGCCCTGACGCCGGTTTCCTCCGCCGATACCGCGCCGATCGTCCTGGAGAACTGGGTGGCGTTGCAGCGTTAGGCTCATAGCGCCGCCAACTGCCGGGCCGTCATCTTTGCGTAGCCCGCGACGTTGGGGTGAAGCCCCTCGACCGTATCGACTCCGGCGGTGGCATCGATCCAATCGTCCGTGTTGACGTAGATGATGTTTGGGTCCGCGGTCTCGGCGACCGCCGCCTGCATCTCTGTGTTATAGGCGAGGCGCTGCGCGGTGTAGCCGACACGGGGCAGGATGCCGCGCGCATAGATCTTCTGCCCGGAGGAAAGCCCCGCGCGCAGATTGGACAGCATGGTCTTGTAGTCGGCCCGGAACGTCGCCAGCGGGACCGCGGCAAACATGTCGTTCGTGCCGGCCGTGATGAAGACTCGGTCGGGCAGCACCGGCAGGCCGGTCACCCGTGCGGTGCCATCGCGCAGAGCGGTCGAGACCTTCGCGCCGCCGGTACCGAGCAGAACCGCGCTGTGGCCGCTCGCGGCGGCGATCTGATACGCGTCGCCATTCCGGGCGTCGAAGGTCACGCCGCCTCCGGCATTCGTCTCGGCGGCGATGCTGTCGCCGTAATGGGCGTCGATCGGCTTCGCCGTGTGCACCACCGTATCGAGCGCATCGACGAGCAGGTCATAGATGTAGGTCGTACGGCCGACCTCGATCATCTTGATCTCGTACTCGCACGAGGTGAGCGGGAGGCCTGTCTTGAGCGTGACCAGATCATAGCCGCTACCCGTTCCGCTGGGCGTCACGTCGGCGATCTGCACGCCGTCCTGCAACACGATCATCCGCGACGGGTTCGCCTTGTTGTACATCCAGAGGCGAATCGAGGTCGTGGTTGCTTTGAAGCGCAGCCCGAAGCCAGCACCGGCCGTCCACTGCCGTTGGTACGGCGCAGGAAAGAGATTCTGGTTGATCAGGGTGACGCCTTCGGTCGCGCCGTAGGTAATGAACGGTGCGCTGCCGAGCCGGTAGATGTTCGGGATGTCACTGGGTCGGGCAATGGCTGGCACCGATCCGGTAACCCGCAGCGTATTATCCGATTCGATGTACTGGCCCGAGATGGTGACCCGGTGAGGCCCGTCGCTTAGCCCAGAGAAGATGGTCACCCACGACCACCCCGCGGGAACGGTGATGGTAAACGGCGCGCCACCGTCGACGGTGCAGGTGAACGTCGGTGTCGTGCCGTTGAGTTGAGCTTCCAGCTTGGTGCCGGTTGCGATCGTTTCCAGGCGTGAGTTACCTTCGCCCAGCGACGCATTGACGAGATTATGTCCGGCCGAAAAGCCTGTGACAAAAGCGCCCAGCTTGGCGATCGCCGTGTTGGCGAACGCGAAGGCGCTCGTCCAGGGCAGGAGCGAGCACTCGATCCAGCTCCCGGCCTTGACCGTGGTGTTGACCGCCTCGGTGGCGCTCTGAGCCCATTTGAAGACGAAATCGCCAGCATTTGCGCCGTTCTGAACAAGCGCCTCGAACTCGATCAAACCCGCGCCTGCGCCACCGTCGACCACGATATCCGAGCCGCTGTACGAAGTGTCGAGCGCGATGCCGCTATAGGAGGTAGCACCCGGCGCAAGCGTCTGACGTTTGATCTGCACGGCGACGGGCGCGGCGGGACCGTCGAAGCGATACTTGAGATCGCCAGTCGCCCCGCTCGCGTAGAAGATCCGCCCCCTCAGGAACGCAAGCACGTTCGCGCCCAGCGTGACGGAAAGGTCGGCGTCCACCGCCAGCGCTGTAGTCGATTGGATGGAGTTGTCGGCGGCCCGGCTGGAGCGGCGGGGAAGTGATGCCACGATATTCGCGTCGCCGGCGGCGCGCGCGACGATCTCGCCATCGATCCGGGCGCCCAGCGCGGTATCGGCATTCGTGCGCGTCGTCGCCTCGCCATCGATCCGAACGCCCAGCGCAGTGTCGGCGTTGGCGCGCGTCGTCGCTTCGCCGGTCACGGCGGCGCCACGCGCGGTGATCTCGCCATCGATCCGGACGCCCAGCGCGGTATCAGCGTTGGCGCGTGTCGTCGCTTCACCGGTCACGGCAGCGCCGCGGGCGGTGATCTCGCCGTCGATCCGGATGCCCAGCGCGGTATCGGCGTTGGCGCGTGTCGTCGCTTCACCGGTCACGGCAGCGCCGCGGGCGGTTATCTCGTCGTCGATCCGGAGACCGAGTGCGGCATCGGCGAGCACGCGCGCGCTTGCCTCGTTACCCAACGCGGCTTCGTCGCCGGCGATGCGCGCCTGGATCTCGGCGCCGAGCTGGGTCGCCAGGTCGGTATCGCCCGCGATCCGCGCGGTTTCTTCCGCTTGGATCGCTGTCGTCAGCGCCTGGTCGCCGCTGGCCCTGGTCGTCGCCTCGCCGGCAACCGCATCGCCCGCCGCGCCGGCATTGGTGCCGACCGTCGTGGCCAGTTCGGCCATCGCCGCTTCGAGCGCGGCCAGCCGCGCGAGCGCCGTGCCGTCGTCGCTCTCGGAACCACCGAAGACGCTCATTTCGGGCACTGCTCCCGGCCATCGTCCAGGCGTGCGGCCAGCAGCCGCTCGCGCAGGAAATGCGCGGCGTACCAGCTGAGCAGCTCGGCCGGCACGTCGACCGCGGGGCCGGCATAGGGCGGCACGGGCGCGGGCGTGGGCGCGCTCAGCTCGGCCGGGCAAACCAGCCGCGTCACGGTGCGCGTCTCCACGATCGGATCGGGCGCCATCGCGGGCCTAGTCGCCGGCGAGCCGGCGCAGGCACTCAGCATCGCAATGCACATTGCCATCGGCAGTGCGGGGAGCAGTTTCGATCGTCCGGTCATTGGCGGCCTTTCGGGTGGCGGTGGTGGTGGCGCGCGCCTCGGCGCGCAGGACGGCGGCGTCGCGATCCGCTTTCGCGCCGGCGAGCTGGCTGGCGGTGTCGGCCAGGTTGGCCGCGACGGCATCGCGCTCGGCCTGGAGACGCTTCACCTGGAGCCCGCACACCGCGCGCACGGCGGAAAGGTTCGCGCCCTGGAGCGCCGCCTCGCACGCATCGGCGCGCCGCGCGGTCTCGATCCGGGCGGCGATCTCGGCCGGGCAGCTGGAGATGTCGCCGGCGTCGCCCTTGGCCTTCACGCCGGCGATACAGGCCTTCTGCGCCTTCTCGACGGCTACCAGGCGCTTGTGGTCCGCGACGATCCACAGCAGCGAGCCGATGACGATCAGCCCGAGCACGCCGCCCCCGATCCGGAGCCAGTTCATGCCCCGGCTCCGGCGAAGAACGTCCAGTCGATCGGCGTTCCCGGCCCCCTGGGCTGGTGCCCCATCATCCCGCGCCCGCGCGGGTTGAAGCTGACATGCACGACGTCGCGCCCGCTCTCGTAGATGAGCTGGTCGACCAGGATCTTCTTCGCCTTCATCGCGGCGGCGATCAGCGTCGCGAGATCGCGCGACGCGATGCGCGACGAGCGGATATCGGCGCACAGGCCCTCGGGATGATCGGAGGTCGCGGTGCCACCGACCAGGCGGTTCACCTCCGGATTGCGATAGGCCGAGGTGACGGTGATCGGCGCGGCGCCGCAAAGCGCGCGCACCTTTTCCAGCCCGGGCGCGAGGAAGCGCTGCATGTTCTGGAGGTGCGCCGGGGTCGGCATATTGGCGATCTGGCGCCGATCGGCGAAGGAGGAGACGCACAGCTCCTCCAGCGTGAAATGCTCGCTCAACTGCATGTGAGGCTCCCGCTTCCGACGCGGGATTCGATGATGTCCGATGTCCCGCCCATGGGCGGTCTATGGGGCGGTCGCCCCCCTGGCTTTGACCTGAAAAATTTCAGGCGAGGCGCGGTGCAGGCGGCCTAGCGCGGCGCGAACAGGTCGAGCTGGTCTTCGTCGGCCTTCTCGGCCGCGAGCAGCTGATAGATTCGCCGCTCGGTATAGTCGGTCGCCAGCGCGGCTTCCGCAATAGTCATCCGGCCCGATTTGGCCAGCTCGATCGCGCGGGCGCGACGGGCGCCGGCCTTGGGCAGGTCGATTTGCGTTCCGAAGTAATGATCGGCCAAGATCGAGGCCGCCTTCATGCCGATCGCAGCGGCGATGGGATGGTTGTGCCCGATGGCGGCCGGCACATAGACCTTCGTTCCCCCGAGCGCCTTGCACAGCGCGAAGAGATTGCCCTGGCCGATGACCTGGGCAATCTCTTCGAGCTGGCGCGCGGCAGCGGTGATGGGGACCGGGGCGTTCACGGCTAGAAGGTCACTGCCAGGATCAGCGCGATCGCCAGCGCGCCGATCGCGCAGGCGATATCGGCCAGGTCGCGCGGGCGGTGCGGCATGGCGCGCCGGGGCTGGCGGAGCAGCGGCAGCGCCCGGTGCTCGCGCTCGGCCGGGGAGAGGCGGCGGCTCATTGCGCTGCCTCGCGCAGCTTGCGGCCGAACGCGCCCGAGATCAGGTCGAGTTCGTGCGCGGTGTAGAACAGCAGCGACTTGAACGGGACGTCCGCAAGGCTCACCGCCGCCTGCTCGACGGACCAGTGCGCCGGGATGCTGTCCTCCGCGACAAGCTTCGCGTGGAGCGCGGCGGCCAGGCGGCGCTTCAGCACGATCACCTTGGCGTCGGGCTTTACACCCTTGGTCGATTGTTCCCAGCCATGACGCTCCGCCATGGCCTTGAGCGCCTCGATCAGTTTATAGGCGCGCGTCTCGTCGGCCCACTGCATCTTCGTGACCTTGAGCTGGTGCCGGGCGAAGGCTTCCAGCGCATCCTCGGACGGATCGTCGATCGCGCCGAGCTGGTGCAGCGAGATCCACATCGCCCGCGCCTTGAGGGCAAAGGGCAGGTCCGCCGGCCTCGGGCCGGGACGGCCCCCCGCTTTTCCCGGCTTCGCCTTGGCGGTGAAGCCGCGCGATTCGAAATGCTTGATCAGCCGCACCAGTTCTTCGTCGGTGCAGTCGGCGGCGCTCCGCTGCTTGACCACGTCGAACAGGATGTCCCGATAGAGTTCCTTGTCCAGGCGGAGCTGCGTGCTCGCGACATGCACCTTGGCGAGCAGCGCGCGGCGGCGCGGATCGGCGGCGAACTGCCCGGGCTTGCGGAGCGCGTTCATGCGGGCTCTCCGGCCACGAGGGTCGCGAAGATCTTGTCCGTCACCTGCAGAAAGGCTGGGTCGCTGCGTCGCAATTTCTCCGCCTTGCGGAGCTGATTGGTGACGCTGCTGACATCGCGCCCGCCGAGCGCGCGGCCGATCAAGCGATAGGGCTTTTTCGCGCCGTGATACGCCAGCCAGGAGACCGCCGAGCGCGCGCGGACGAGCCGGGCATCGCGGCATGGGCTGGTCAGATCCGCCACCGCGATCCCCATTTCGAAGCTGACGTGACGCATGATATCGGTGATCAACGGCGGCGCTGGCGGCCCTGCCATTGGCGCCAGGACGATCGGCGCCGTCACAACCGGGGCTGGCGGCTGCGCCGCGATGATGCGGGCATAAAGCGCCGGACTGGCGCGATAGGCCCTCACAGCAGCACCAGCGCGTTGCCGGCGATCGTGCCGGCCGCGATGCACAGCACGACCCAGGCGAGCGGCCGGCGCCCGGCGAAGGCGATCACCACCGCCAGCTCATTCCCGCCGCGCACCTTGCCGCGCACCTTGAAGCGAAATTGCGTTGGCGCGCCGCCCTTGATCACCTTGTCGGCGAAGGCGCGGCCATTGTCTTTGGGCGCGCTCATGCTGCCATCTCCGCAGTGAGGCCTTTGATCTCGGCGATGAACTGGTCCTCGCTCATGCCGCCGCCGATCATGCCGCCTGCCGGGCCGAACAGGCCGAAGACGAGATAACGGCTGTTCTCGGCGAAGATCGTCCAGGCGCACAGTTCGGCGCTCATGCCTTCCGGAAGCACCGGCTCCGGGCTCGCGTTGATCGTCAGCTTCCAGTCGCCGCGCTCGGCTGCGAACAGGCCCCTGAGCGGCTTGGGATGATCTGGCCCGAGCCCGGCGACGATGAACTCGACGCCGGCAGCGAACGCGTGTGAAATGCCGCCGCTCATGCCGCCCTCCGCAGGATCTGGGTCACCCGCGAGCCGCTCGACGCGGCGATGTGCTCGAACTCGATGGCCTTGTCCTCGCCGATCGCGAGCATGTGCGCGTCTTCCAGTATCTGCTGCACCTCGCCCAGGCCGCCATGCCCCGGCGAAGTGCCCACCTGGATCAGCAGCCGGCGCGTCCGCGCATCGTCGATGCCGGCCGCGTCGAGGAACGGGATGATATCCTCCTCGCTGAGCAGGTCCTGCACATAGATTTTCCGAATCCGGCGCGCGAGGCGGGCATATTGATGGCTCATCCGGCCGCCGCGAATGCGCTGGGCAAGCTCCTCGTTGCCGAGCTTGGCGATGCCGACGCCGGTCGCATCGTGCCACGCGCGGATCTCTTCGATAGCCCTGAGCGTCAGGAAGTTCGCCTCGTCGAAGATGATCAGGCTCTTGCTGGCGCGGACATGGTCCATGATCTGCTCGGAGCATTGGGCCTTGTTATGCCCGTGCGGGCGGAGGCGCATCGCGCGCATCACCTGGCGGATCATCGGCGTGACGTCGCCGGTCGTTTCGCGCAGTGTCACCAGATACACGCTTTCGCCCATGCACTTCTGGAAGTGCCGGGCGGCCATCGTCTTGCCCGTACCCGGCCCCATCGCGGCGACGACAATGCGACCCATCTGCGCCATTTCGAGCAGGATCGTGACGCGGCGCGAGGTCGGCGTCTCGACATAGTCCGGCTCGGCCAGGATCGTCGCGGTGCGCTGCTCCTGGCTCTCCACCTTCTGGCGGAACGCATAGACCCGCCGCGCGACCTTCTCCTGGTCGCCTTCATACTTGCCGATCCCGAACAGCGAGATCGTGCTGGGCGGGATATTGCTGAGCTTCGAGATCGCGGTCCAGCTCTTGCCGGTCCGCTTACGGTATTCGTCGAGCCACAGGATCATGTCGTCGACGTTGATGGGCAGGTCGGTAGGGTCGTTCACCGGCTTTCTCCTTTGCGGTTATTTGACTGAGCGCAGCTTGCCGAGGCCCGCGCCGAGGCGGTCCATGAGCTGCGCCTGAGAGGCGTCCTGGGCGGCTCTCGGAGCCCTCTGAGAGACTGTCTTGAGCTGGGCGACCGTCTGGCCACGGTGCCGCACCGGGCGCACCGCGCCGGGCGCGGGCAGCGCTGCCTCGGCAACGCGGTCATAGGCAGCGGCGACGTCGGCAGCTTCGAGCAGCTGCGCCGCTTCCACCATCGCCTTGACGGCCTTGCGGTGGCCCTTCTCCAGGCGTGCGCGTCCCTTTGCGGCAGCGACATCGAGGAAGCCTGTCGCCTCCCAGACGGGCGCGCTGCACAGGAAGGCGCCCTCGCGGCTGTAGACGTGAAGCGGCTTGTGCAGATCGTCCGGGTCGAATCGCACCGTCACGCGATCGCCGGCGATCAGCGCGAGATCCTCGGTCCAGTAGGTATTGCCATGCAGCTTGATCGAACCATTGCGGCGATCGGTCGAAACGTCGTCGGCCGCGAGCAGCGCGAGACGCAGCTGCTCGGGCGTGGCCTTGCCGATCGGCGCCGTGGCATAGGATTCCTCGAACACCGCATCCAGGCTGTGCAGCCCCTGGCCCATTTCGGTGGCCCGGCCGGGCCGGGCATTGTGCGCAGCGATCCCGGCCTCGACCACTTCCAGGAACTGGGCGAGCGGCACCGCCGTCTTGCCGTAATTCTCCGGCTTCGCGTCGGGCTTGTTGCCCGTATAGGCGCCGGAAAAGGCCGATTGCCTGGCGATCGTGTCGCAGAAATCGCGCCAGGCGCGCTCGATCGGCTTGGAGGAACCGCGATAGGGCATCGCCCAGTGGATCTTCACGCCCAAGGCGGTGAGGATGCCGAGCGGTTCTTCCTCGCGGATCTTGAAGCGGAATCGCGATGCCGCGCCGCCCGTGATCCACTTGCTGGCGAAGGCGCGGCCATTGTCCATCAGGCAGGCCGAGGGGATGCCGTAGCGCTCGAACAGGTGCGCGAAGGCGAGCCGCGTCTCGACCGCGCTTTCCGTCTTGCCGGTCGACCAGGCGAGGATCTTGCGGCTGTAGACATCCTGGATGCCGACCATCAGCGGGCGCGAGATCGATCCGTCCGGCCAGCGCACGAACACATCCCATTTATGCCCGTCGATATTAACCAGCTCCATCGCGTGGAGATCGGCGACCGTGCGCTTCTGCGGCGGCAGGGTGCGCCGCAGCGCCTCGGCACCCTCGCGGCGCATGATCACGACGCGCGGATCGATGTCGCGCTCCAGCTTGCGCCGCAGCGAGCGTTCGCATGGCAGCACGATCCCGAGCGGCTTGGCGCGCTCATCGCGCAGCCGGTAATAGCAGCTGGAAAAGGTCGGCTTTTCCGGGCGCAGATAGTCCGACACCAGCAGCTTCCAGAGATCCTCGTCGATCTCCGCCTCGGCCCCGCCGCCGCGATGCTGCGGCGCGAGATAGGGCAGCCGGTCGGCCGGCGCGATGCCGTCGACCAGAGCGATCCAGCTCCACAGCGTCGATGCGCCGACGCCGGCATGGCTCGCCGCGATCGGCACCGCCGCCGAACGGGTCATGTCGGCCGCGACCAGATGCTCCACCTGGGCGATGACGCCGGCCCGGCGCGTCGCCTCGGCCTTCACCTTCTCGCTCTGCCGCTCGTACCAGGCCCAGCGCGCGCCGATCGTCGTCTCGGGCTTCGCCGAGACGTCGGCGATCACCGCGACGCCGCGCTTCGCCAGCTCGGCCCGCGCCGCCGCCGGGAGCGCTTCGAGGTGGAACTCCAGCCCGCCGCCGCGCCCCTGGCGCGGCCGGGCGAGCGGCAGGCCGGCCCCGTCGATCTGCAACGCCCAGCGCGGCGCGTGATCCTCGTTGATCTTGCGCTTCGATTTGGGCAGCCCAGGCAGCGCCAGCGCGGCCAGTTCGGCTGCGGTAAACCAGATTTTTCCCCCGGCAGGCTTCACGAGCGCGGCTTCCTCTCGATTATCGGTGTTGCTGCCTCGATCGACCGGCGCCGCGCCTTCAGCGCGGCCATCTGGCGATCGATGTGGCCGAGTTCGGCCGCGAGGATTTCGTTGCCGACCAGCACCGACGCGCCGATCCGGCGCACCAGGCTGTCGAGCAGGTCGAAGCGATCGGTGACGGCGACCAGCGCGAGCAAGCGCGCCGCCGAGATATTGACGTGCTCGCGCGCCTCGGACGCGTAGCCGTCGAGCATCAGGGCGGAGACGCCGGTCGCCAGCAGGGCGGACATTTCCGCCGCGATCACCGGCCGCTTGCGATCGTCTTCCTTGAGCATCCGCGCGACCGTCGCCGCGACGATCGCGTCCAGGCCCGCCAGATCGGCCTCGTTGCGCGCCGGAGCGGGCGGCTCGAAGCTGAAGGCGAACTGCCCGGCCGGGATCGAGGCGCGGCGCTTGCTCACAGGCCGAGCGTGTCCGGCGTCGGCCAGGTCCAAAAGCCCTGAAATCCGCGCATGGGGATTGGCGTGCCCCACTCCTCAATGTCGAGCATCGGCCAGCCCCAGTTGGCGTGCTCGTATCGATCGCTGTCGTTCATCTTTACGAGGCGGAATTCGTCAGCGATCTCACCTACATGTCTCGGTTCCCCGAGCACTGCCGTGCCGATGCCAGCTGACAGAGGAAGGCCAAGACTGCCGTCTGCATCGCGCATCGTCATCGCCAGCGCGGCATCCAGTATCGGCATCGCCTTATCGCGCAGCAGCGTGGTGCTCGCGCGCTGCTGATCGGACCCATCAAGCCGTTCGATCAGGTCAATGACTTCACGGCGATCGATCAGCTTAGCGCTGGCGTGAATGATGATCCGCTCGCCGATTAAGCGAGCGTAGGAACCACCGCGCTCGCGCGGGTTCCATTTTCGAAACTCATATGGCTTTGCGCCAGCCATGATGAGTGAGGCCCAAGGCTGGTAGATGGTAAGCGCCTTCATGCCAGGCCCCCGTCGATCACGCGGAAGCCGTTCCGAATCCGGCGCACGCCGGCAGCGAGATCCTGCGCGGCCACGAGGCGGGCGGCGACGATCGCGCCCTGCTCGGTCAGGAACGGCAGATGGTGGAAGGTGATATCGTCCGCCGTGGTGACGTCCCGGAGGGTCACCAGGCCACGATGCTCAAGGCCGCGCTCGGTCCTGGCATCGATGCCGAACCGCTCGCCGCGAAAGAGGGCGCGCAGGGCTTCCTCCTGCGCAAAGCTGAGCGGGCCGGCCATCAGCGGGCGCGCCGATAGATAAAGCCGAAGGAGACGTGCCAGCCGCCCCAGTGGAGCATGAACTCCCGGCCCTCAAACTCATCGTCCAGGCCGACTTCATAGGTGAAGGTGGTGAACCTTGGGAGCCAGCCGGCCATCACAATGCCCCCGTCGCGATGCCGCCAAGCGTCATATCCGGTGCCGCGCGTCGCAGGTCCGGCTTCGAAACCAGCTTCGCGCCGGCTGCCACACGGGCCAGTTGCTCTTCGAACGTACGCGGGCGACGGGCAGCTTCGCGCTCCGCCTGGCGCTTCTCGGCGCGCTGTTGGCGAAGCATCTCGACGGCTGCGGGATAGCCGTGCTCGGCCGCGAAATTGCGATAGCGGATGATGGCGATCTTGCCCGTCGGGAAAAGGCGGTCGGCCTCGGTCTGGCGGCGGCTGTCCGGGCCGCGACCGAGGCGCCGGGTGCTGGCCAGCACGATGCCTTCATCCAGCATGCGCCGCCGCTCATGATGCGCGGCGCTGCCGCCAAGCCCGGCATGAAGGCCGGCGCGCCGGGCCGACATGCGCTCTTCGACGAGCAGGCGGCGGAACTCGGCGATAGCCGCCGGGGGGATGCGGTTGGCCGATTCCTTCTGCGTGGTGCGCCGGCCCTTGAGGTCGCAGCCGGGCAGTGTCTTGCCGGCCTTCGCCAGGCGCTTGATCAGGCGGTTGCGGATGCGGCCGATGCTGGTGTTGCTCACACCGGTGCGGTCGGTGACCTTCTTCGCCCCATATCCTTCCAGCAGCAGCGCCTCTACCGCCCGCTTCGCCTCACGCGAAAGCTTCACGCCGCTATAAGCCTGCCCGCCTCCGGGCGGTGGCAGCGCCTGCTTGCCGCGCTTCTTGAGGTCGGCGCGGTACCGGCGGCGCTGCTCCGCGACACAGCCGGCGCTCACGCCGAGGCGCAGCTGGATTTCGACGCCCTTCAGGCCCTTGCGCAGCATCAGGCGAAGCCGTTCGAGTCCCTCGGGCAGCAGGCGGCCATTCTCGTCGCGTTGCGCGGGCGTGAACCCCTTACGGGGGCACAGCGCGATCAGCACGGCATTCGTGACGGAGGCCTCGCAGACGCCCAGCGTCGCGCCGATACGGGCGAACGACCAGCCCTCCGCCTCGCGCAGCCGGATCGCGTCCTCGAGGCGTTCGCCCTGGAGCTTCGGTTCGGGTGCCTTGCCCACCACGGGAGACTTCAGGCCGCGCTTCGACGCCATGCAGTTGATGGCAGTCCAGCTGCGGTCGGGAAGCGCGTCCGATGCTCCGTTGAGCCCTTCACGGGGAAAGACGTGGTCGAGAATCGCGATTTCTGCACCAGTCCAGGCGGGCGACTTTGCGCGTGGCATCACAGGGCCTCCATCGGGCGTTGGTGGGCGCAGCCGATGTCGCCGCGCGTCCCGCAGCGAGGGCACGGCGCGCGGCTCGCGGCGATCGGCTGGCCGGGCACGATGATCGACGGCGTCAGGACCGGCGTCGGCCGGTCGACCGGCAACGGCTGCGAGACGGTCATCGGACTGCCCGCGAGGTAGCGCCGGGTGCCCGCCTGGGTCGCCTCGGTCGCGACCTCTTCGCGGATTTGCGCGATGCGGTCGGCGAGGGCGAGCAGGCGCTCGACCTGGGCGCCGGAGATCGGCTCGCGCGGCAGGCGCAGGCTGGGCGGCGCGATGCGCTTGGGGTGGGAACCGCGCCTCACAGCTGCTGCCACCATTGCTCGGGCAGCGGCACCCGCTCGCGCGGCGCGGGCACGCCGGCGCGCTTCGAATCGAGCAGCGATTGCGCGGCGCGATGCCGGTCGCTGGCCATCCGCTCGCGCGCCTCGGCCAGCGAGATGCCGTCGGCCAGCGCGCGCTGCATCTCCTCGCGGTGCCGCTTCAGGCGCTCGCTCGGGCTCATGCCGCTTCCCTCCGGCCCGCGACCAGCTCGCGCGCCTCAAGCACCAGTTCGCCGAAGCGATCGGCGTCGCCGGTCTCGCCCGTCTCGCGGGCCAGGGCGTGGGCGGTCTTGATCGCCTCGCGAAGGGCGAACGGCACCTGGAACCAGTGATGGCGGCACATTAGGTGCCCGACCCGCACCGCGATATCGCAGCAGTCCGCCGCGCAGGTGACCGCGCGCCGGCCCATCACCCGCCGCTCCGGCACCGACAGCGCACCCGGGACTTCGCCGCGCCGCGCCAGCTCGGCGCGCAGGTCCGCCACCGAAACCGTGGTCAGGTCGACGTCGTCGATCAGCTCCAGGCTGCGCGCCTTGCCGTGCGTCGAGCGCAGCTTGCCGGCCGCGACGAGGGTCTCCACCCGGTACATCGCCGCGACATGCGAGATCGCGAAGGCGTCGCCGATCTCGCGGAAGCTCGGCGCATAGCCCCACTGCTCCTTGAACGACCGCACGAAATCGAGCGTCTTCAGCTGCACGGGCGTCATGACAGCCACCACGCGACGGCCAGCCAGGGCAGCGGCAGCGCGGCGATGATGCCGAGCACGATGATGCGATCGAGCGGCGTCATGCCGCTGCGCGGCGAGCGCCGGCGCAGATATTCGGGTGCGTTCATGCGTTACCTCCCGGCTTGGCGCCGGAACGCAGGCCGAGTTTCTTCGCCGCCTGGCGGCGGGCCTCGGAGACGTTCGGCGCAGTGAAGGGGTAGTCGAGCGGCAGGCGCCACTTCGCGATGTAGCTGTCGGCGTCCAGCGCATGCTTGCTCAGGTGGCGCTTCAGCTGGACGTGCTTCTCGCCGCACTCCAGGCAGACGAGGTAGTCGGGCTTGACCGACGCCCGGATCGCAACCGCCGGTACCGGGGCCGGTTCGGCCACCGGCTCGGCGATCGGCGTAGTTGCCGCTTCCACCGCCGGGATCGCCCCGGCGTTTGCGGCCATCAACGAGCCCTGGATCTTCCCGCAGGCATCCTGGATGTCCTCGTCCTCCACCGACTCCCCGTCGCAGAGCTGCACGAGGACCTTGAAAGCGGCGTCGAGCGCATCGATCAGTTCGACCCGGTAGCGCTCGTCCGGCGCGCTTTTCCCGCGCGCGCCCTCGACGTTGGACAGGGTGGTCCCGGCCGGTAACAGCCCTTCAAGCTGCGCCAGCGCGCCCTTCTTCTCGGCCAGCCCCATGCGCTGGAAAGTGCCGATGAAGGCGGACAGCCGCTTGGCCTCCGGGTCGATCGCCCGGTTAGATCCGCGCACCTTGGCGAGGGCATCGTTGACCGATTTGATTGCGGGCGAGCCAAGAAGTGTCTCAACGACGCGGGCCTGCTCGGCATGCTCCAGCTTGGCGAGCGCCTGGAGCTGCGCGCCGTTCGTCGCGAGGGGATGCCTCTGGTCGCGCAAGGCAGCAACCAGCGAGGGCATGAGGCGGCGATACAGGACAAGGTCGTTGCGGATCGTACGCTCGGAAAGACCGATCGCCGCACCCACGTCCTGGCCCCAGCCATATACACCGGCAATCGTTGCCGTTGTATCCGCCGCTTCTTCCTTCACGGCCTTTTGCCAGCGCGTCATGACGGAGGCGACGCGCCCGTCCTTGGCCGGATCGATGCCGCGCGCCTCTTTGTGCAGCGCCACCAACTCGGCGACGAACGCGGCGCGATCGAGCGGGTTCAGGTCGCGGCGCCACAGGTTCTCGGACACCTCGCGCATGCGCCGCTCGGCCAGATTGGCGCCGACGATGATCGCCTTCAGATACTCGATGCCCTCAAGTGCAGCACCCGCGACGCGGTGCCCGCCGGTGACCAGCTTCCAGCCTGCCCGGCCGGGCAGCTGGCAGACTTCGATCGGTGTCCGCTGCCCCTCGCGCGCCATGACGGCGCCAAGCGCGGCTGCCCATTGCGGGTCGATCGGGCGAAGCCGATCGCTCGCGTCGATCTGGTCGATCCGGATCGAGACGATTTCCTCGACCGGGTTCGCTTCAGGCGCGTCAATTACCGGAGCCGTCGCCATGTCTAGCGCGCCCCCGCATTTAGACGGTGCGTGGCTATGGCATCGCTGCTATTGTCCCGAACTAGGGACAAGAACCGATTAGGAAACAGCTGTTGCACAGGAGCGTCCAGCTCGTCGGCGATCGCCTTGGCGGTCCTCGTCACCGATTTTCCGCGCAGAACGTCGCGGGCCGAATTGGCCGGCAGCCCTTTGGCGCGCTCGAACGCGAGAAGGGAGCCGTAAAGCTTCCTGATCGCGGCCTTGATGTCCTCCGGATGGGACGAAAGGCTATCCATGGCCCGTAAATCTTCCACTGTTTCCCTAGAACGGGACAATGCATCCCATAAACGGGACAGTCAAGCCGATCCTTTCAAAGAGGCGTTCGGATCGCGTCTGCGCGAGACGCTGGAGCGCCTCGGACTGCCCGATTCCTATTTCGCTAAGCTGGCGCGCATCCCGACCAGCACCTTCAGTCGATACAAAGCGGGCCAGGCCATCCCGAAAGCGGATGACATATTCCCGCTTTCGGATGTGTTGGGGGTGGCGCCGCGCTGGCTCATGTTCGGCGACACCGGCACGTCTTCGTCCGTGGCCGACGTGCGGGATGCTGAGTGGGTCTCGATCCCCCGGTACCGGCTTATGAACTTGACGGACACGGGAAAGGGCGACCCGATAGAGACGGTGCCCTATCGCAAGGACTGGCTCAATCGACGCCTGGGGACATCCAGTGGGCTTTGGATTACCGAGCTTCCCTCCGACTACGATGCCCTCGGCTTGGAGGAAGGGGACGCAATCATATGTGCGGACATCGATGCCGCCGGGCCGGCCGAGAAGTGGATATGCATCTTCCGAGGTACCGCTGGGCCGTTCGTTGCGCGCTACAGCAACCGTGGCGTCGCCGGGGAGCTTGACTCCCCCGACGCGATCTTTGTGACCGCCGCCGATTTGCAGGGTGGCGATGTCTTTGCGATCGCGCGTGTTAGGGCGCGTATGCTCGCCAAACTATAGGGGGTTGGGATGCCAGGCAGATCACCGCTCGTCGAGTTCCTGGCGGCGCCGGTTTCGGATGGGCCGGTCCTCCGCGGCACGCCAAGGTGGCTTCTGATCGCCTTGGTTGTCTTCGCCCTGGGAATATGGGGAGAAAGCGCAAACCAGAAGGCGCTGCGCGCAGATGAAGAGCGCGACCGCGCGGAAACCGCCCAGGTCGCGCAGGCTCAGGCGGAAGCGGACAAGATCGCGGCCAACAAGGCGACCGCAGAGCGGACCGAAGAGAAGCGCAAAGGCCTTCATTGCCTGAGTGCCTGGGATGGATCGAACCGCTCGCTGGTCGACCAGGTCAAAGCGAGCCTGAACGACCCGGGATCGTTCGAGCATTCGAACACCTGGATTCAGCCGGTCGACAAGGACGGCCGGCATTATATCAAGATGGTGTTTCGCGCGCGCAACCCGTTCAACGCGCTTATGCCTGCGGAGGCGATAGGGTCGGTTGACAACGCCAGCTGCGAGGCGACGCTAAAATCGATAACACCGCTCGGCTAGGCGGATTCAGGATAGTCAAAGGCCTCCATTCTTGGGGAGTAAAGTGAACCCTGGCAGTATCAATCCGGGTCCTATCACTTCATCATGCACCTTTAGATAACTACGTTCAAAATGATGCAGAACATCGTTATTCTTCATCATGATGCTAAGGTAGTCATCCTCAAAAGAAGCATAACGGTACTCGCCTTTTTCCCACAGTTCCGCGTTTTTTCTACCATAGAAGGCTAGAAAATCTGCCAGCTGAACAGCCCTGCATTCATTCTTTCCTACGAAAGAAATGGTGTCGAATATCCCAGATGGCGCAGGGAATTCCCGCTTTGCATAGCTAAAGTACTTTTCTATGTTCCCATCATTCGAGTTGCCACTTTCAACGATGAATGAAATTGGCCAATTACTATAAGATGATAATTTCTGAGGAATCGCATAAACAATCTTAGCAAAGGCGTATCCCAATGGGGACATGCTGGAAAGTTCTCTGTCCAGATTTTTCTTGAGGTTGTTTTTGAAATATTCCTTATTTACCGATGAACAAATGCCAGACATATTGCAACTATATACTATCTGGCGCAACCTTTCGACAAATTCCCTCTTTTCCAGTGCGCCCCACCCCTTGAAATCTCCCTTTCCATGATGAAATTTCATGGAGTGAAATACAGAAATTCCATACTCAGCAAATAACTCATTACATTCTATTTCAAATTGCTTAAAATCGTCCGGCTTGCCAAAATATCCAGCGAGCGACAATACTGGACCTTGGTCATTATCACTGTCGTCCAAGTAGCAACTTAGCATGAACCAATGCCCTTCGAGTTGACGCACCTGAGGGGTGTTGACCCGCATATGTGCTTTGGCAGTTCTGTTAAGCCTAGCACCTCTGCGCGCCTACGCGCATACGAAATATGACAGCGCCCCTTGCAACGGCGTTCTATTTTTGTTCTCATCGACACCCGAGTCGAAGGAGAACGATCATGCCTACCGCCGATGCCCCTCGCTATGTTGGGCAGGCCGAACCGCTCGGCCGCTGGCTGCTGAAGCAAGCCGGCCGCGAAGATGCGATCGGCCTGCTCGCCAAGGCAGCCAAGACCGACCCGCATTTTCCCCGGGACGGCGACGAGCAGGCGATCTCGAAGCGCCTCAATGAACTCCAGGCAGAAGGTGAGATGCATGCAGCCTTGGAGGACGCGGCTCTTGAGGCGGTGGTCTATTGATGCCGGGTTCAGTCATATCACCCGAGATCCTCGACGTGATGGCGCAAATCGAGCAGCTGCAAGCCTCGGTAGCCAAGGACGGGAACCGCACCGGTAGTTCGCCGGAGTATCAACGACTGATTGCGGCGACCTTTTGGGGAGCGCCCAAGCTCGTCGCCGCACTCCGGGCGATCCAGGCGATCTCGGCTGCGCATAATTGATGAGATGACCTCCAATGCCGAACCCGATCTGGCAAACCGGCCCCAGATGGCCGAACATCCCGCTTGCTGAGCACCTCAACGGCGCGACGCACGTCTCGATCCGGTGCAGGTGTCACCGCCAGGAGATCTGGCTTACCTCCGATCTCGTCGCGCGCGTTCGCGGTGCTGTAACCTGCAACGATTATCAGAACCGTCTGCGCTGCTCGCACTGCGGCCTCAAAGGGTGGACGATGATCTCTCCCATTGATCGTCGGTAGCCGCAGCAAAAGGGTCCCAGTTCCAATTCGGCGATTGTCTGGTCCCTTCGCCGAGACTCCCCGGAGAATCTGCGGTTTTCTGCGGCTTTGCGCGAACTGGGACCCTCGCGCCGAACTGGGCCCCTCAGGGTCCCACTTCCGCAAGGCGCCGTGCCATCGTTCCCGCTGCCCGGCCGCGTTTATAGATGCTCTGAGATGGCGCTTTTCCGCGGCTTAGAGGCCTCTAAGAAGCCCTGAGAGGGTAAAGGCCCGATTCCAGCCGCTCCTGTCAAAACGATGTCTAAAACGCCCCGCACTCTAGACACCGCCGAGACGCCAATTTTTTTTGGGCATTTTCCGAAAGGCCCGGATTTCCGCCATTCGTCCCACATTGTCCCGCGCAATGCCGGATTATCCCGCCACTCCAGCATCAACTGTCACCTAACAACAGGGCGCATAACAGGGTGAGCCTTCGCCGGAACAGGGCTGGATGCCTGCCCGACATGTCCGACCATGTGAAAGAGCGCGGCAGGGCCGGCACAGCGCCCCGTCCGCGCGCATATTTCCAGAGCCCCGGCCGGATTTGAATCGACGCCCCCGATCAACCCGGCGGCGCGCATCAGGGCGGGAAACAGGTGGGCCGGCGCGTCCGCCGGCCCGATAAGGGCACGACGACCTAAGCGCCCGCCGGGCGCTGCCGCAGCGCGCGCAGGATGTCGGTGCCCGAGCAAACGCCTACCAGCCGCCCGTCTTCCACCAGCAGCACCGGATGCGCCGATTCAGCGCAGATCCGGATCAGCGTCCTGACCGAGACGCTCGACGGGCACGCCACGACATTGTCGGGGAAATCGACCTGCGCATCGGGATCGTCGATCATCGTGACGACGTGCTCCGCACCGGCCATGGTCACCCTGCCCAGGCCTTCGCCGCCGCCGAGCCAATAGCGGCCATGCTCGTCGAGCCGGAGCCGGCCGTCCTCCTCCGCCAGCGCCGCCGCGGCGCGCATGACCGAACTGCCGTTCATCACGTTGAGCGGGTTCATGTGGCGGACGAATTCAGCGACATAATCGGTCGCCGGGCGCAGCACGATATCCTCGCCGGTGCCGCTCTGGATGATGTGGCCGCCCTCCAGGATCGTCACCTGGTCGCCGAGCTTCAGCGCCTCGTCGAGATCGTGGCTGACGAACAGGATGGTCTTCTGCACCTGCTCCTGCAGGCTCAGCAGTTCATCCTGCAGCTTGGCCCGGATCAGCGGATCGAGCGCCGAAAAGGGCTCGTCCATCAGCAGGATATCGGCATCGGTCGCAAAGGCGCGGGCGAGGCCGACGCGCTGCTGCATGCCGCCCGACAGCTCGCCGGCATAGCGATCGGCCCATTTGTCGAGCCCGACCAGGGCCAGCCGCGCGTCGACGATCTCCGCGATCTCGGCCCTGGGCGTGCCGCGCAGCTCGAGCCCGAACGCGACATTCTCGCGCACCGTGCGCCACGGCAGGAGCGCGAATTGCTGGAACACCATCGCCACGCGGTTGCGGCGGATATGGCGCAGCGTCGCCTCGTCGCAGGCAGCGATATCCCTGGAGCCGAGCCCGTCGCGCACCAGCACATGGCCGCGCGTGACCTTGTTGAGCCCGTTGGCGGCCCGCAGCAGGGTCGACTTGCCCGAGCCAGACAGGCCCATCAGCACCGAGATCTTGCCTTGCTCGACCACCAGGCTGGCATTGGTCACCCCGAGCACCACCCCGGTCTGCTGCGCGATCTCGGCCCGGTCGGCACCGGTATCGAGCAGCTGCAGCGCGGCCGCGAGATTCTCGTCCCGACGCCTGCCGTGCCCCTTGCAGAAGAGGATATCGACATTGCGGAATTCGAGCGCGACCGTCATTGCGTTCCCTTCGCGTCGTTGCGCGTGATCCGATCGAGGATGATCGCGAGCAGCACGATCGCGAAGCCAGCCTCGAAGCCCATCCCGACCTGGACCGTGTTGAGCGCGCGCACGACCGGCACGCCGAGCCCGCCCGCCCCCACCAGCGCGGCGATCACCACCATCGACAGGCTGAGCATGATGCACTGGGTGATGCCTGCGACGATCGATTGCCGGGCCGCCGGCAACTCCACCTTGGTGAGCAGCTGCCACCTGGTCGCGCCGAAGGATTCACCGGCCTCGAGCAGCGGGGTCGGCACCGACATGATGCCGAGCTGCGTCAGCCGGATCGGCGCGGGGAGCGCGAAGATGATCGTCGAGATCAGCCCGGGCACGACCCCCAGGCCGAACAGCACCAGGGTGGGGATCAGATAGACGAAGGTCGGCAGCGTCTGCATCAGATCGAGCACGGGCCGGAGCGCATCGAAGGCGCGCGGCCGATGCCCCGCCCAGATGCCGACCGGCACGCCGATCAGCGTCGAGACGGCGGCGGCGAACATCACCAGCGACAGCGTCTCCATCGTCGCCGGCCAATAGCCCTGGTTGATGATGAACAGCAGCGCCAGCGGCACGAAGATCGTCAGCGCGACCGAGCGGCGCAGATAGAAGGTCAGCACCGCCATCAGCGCCACGAACAGCAGCGGCGGGATGAACTGGAGCACCGCGGTCAGCGCGTTGACCGCCGAGCCGACGACGGTGGTGATCAGCGCGAACACGGTGCCGTGCGCCTTGATGCTCTCCACCAGATTGTTCATCCAGATGCCGACCGGGATCTTGTGCTCGGTGATGAAGCTGCCGCGCTCGGCCGGGGCGAGCGCGGCCAGCACCGCCTTTTCGCCGGGCTTGCCGTCGAACGTCGTGACCCCGTTCAGCCAGACGCGGAGCTTCTCGGGATGCGCGCGCAGCCAGTCGCGCGCGGCGATGGCCGGATCGCCCTTTTCGACGCCCGCCTCCATCAGGGCATTCTCGTCGCCGACCTCGAACGCCAGGTTGCGCAGGAAGCGGCCGACATTGGGGCATTGCGCGAGATAGCCGGCGCGGACATTGGTATAGACCTTCGCGCCGCCGAAGTTCGGGCCGAACACCGCATCGCCGCCCGACAGGTAGCGCATCCTGAAGCGGCTGTTCATCGGATGCGGCTGCCAGCCCAGGAACACGATCGCCCGGTGGTTGCGCACCGCGCGCTCCACCTCGGCCAGCATGCCCTGCTCGCTGCTTTCGATCAGGGTGAACTGGCCGAGCCCGAACTGGTTCTTGCGGATCATGCCCAGCACCAGGCGATTGCCGTCATTGCCGGGCTCGATCCCGTAGATCTTCGCGCCGAGCGGACCGGCGAAGCGCTGGATCGACGCGAAATCCTTCAGGCCGGCATCGTAGAGATAGGACGGCACCGCCAGCGTGTAGCGGGCATCGACCAGGTTCGCGCGGACGACATCGATCGAATGATCGTCGAGATAGGGCTTCTGGTCCGCCGACTGGGTGGGCATCCAGTTGCCGAGGAACACATCGATATCGCGATTGCGCATGCCGTTGAAGGTCACCGGCACCGACAGCACCGTCACCCGCCCGTCATAGCCGAGCCCGCCCAGTATCCGCGAGGCGAGCGCCGTGGTCGCGGTGACGTCCGCCCAGCCGACATCGGCCATGCGCACCTGCCGGCACTGGGCCGGATCCCCCGCCGCCTCGACCGCGCCGGGAAAGCCGAGTATAAGCAACAGGGCGAGTATTGCCGACCTGCCGAACCAGCCCCTTGGCATTGGCGTTTTCCCCGAAAAGCCCAAGCTCGCTTCAGTTGACTAAATGTTCAACCAATGTGCAAGTCCTATGTCGATTCGCGCTCAATATCTTTGCAACATGGCTGATTAGCGTGCATATTACGGGTTGAACGATGATTCAGGAGATCGGTGAAGTGTTGGTTCCGGCTGCTCCCGCGGCGGTAGCGAGCGATGATCGGCGATCACGCCAGCTGATCGAAATGACGATCGACAGCCTCGCCGAAGTCGGCTTCGTCGGAACGACGCTGGCGGAGATCGCGGGGCGCGCCGGCGTCTCCCCCGGGCTGGTCGCGCATTATTTCGGCGACAAGAACGGTCTGCTCGAAGCCGCCTTTCGTGCGCTCGCGGGCCGGCTGGGCGAGAATCTGCTGGTTCGCCTCGCCAGTGCCGAGGGCCCCCGCGCCCGGCTGCAGGCAGTGATCGACGCCAACCTCGCGCCCGAGGAATTCGATGCGCGCACCAGCACGGTGTGGCTCGCCTTCTGGGGCCAGGTGCTGCACGCGCCGCATCTGGGCCGCATCCAGCGCGTCTATCAGAAGCGCATGCTCTCCAATCTGCGGCACGCGCTGCGCGCGCTGGTGCCGTCCGCCGAGGTCACCAAGCTGGCGGCGATGATCGCCGCGATGATCGACGGCGTGTGGCTGCGCGGCGCGCTCTCCGGCTGGGTCGAGACGGACAGCGACACCGCGCGATCGATGCTGACCTCGTTCGTCGACAATTATCTCAGCGATCTCCCGCCGCCCTCCGCGGCGCGGGCGGCAGCGCGCAGCGCGATCGCCCCGGTCAATCCGGCGACGGGCGAGGCCCTGGCCCGCATCGCCGTCACCACGCCGGCGGAAGTCGATGCGGCGGTCGCCCGGGCGAAGGCGGCGCAGCCCGGATGGGCGGCGCTGGCGCCGGTCGAGCGCGGGCGCATCCTGCGCCGCGCCGCCGATCTCCTGCGGACGCGCAACGACGCGCTGGCGCGGATCGAGACACTCAACACCGGCAAGCCGATCCAGGAGACGCTTGCGGTCGACGTCCTCTCGGGCGCCGACTGCCTGGAATATTATGCCGGCGTCGCCGCGACGATCGCCGGGCAGCATCTCGATCTCGGCGCCGGGGCATTCGGCTATACGCGGCGCGAGGCGCTCGGGGTCGTCGCCGGGATCGGCGCCTGGAACTATCCGCTGCAGATCGCCTGCTGGAAGGCGGCGCCCGCGCTGGCCTGCGGCAATGCGATGATCTTCAAGCCGGCGGAGCAGACGCCGCTCACCGCGATCGAGCTGGAGGGCATCTTCCGCGAGGCCGGCCTGCCCGACGGGGTGTTCCAGGTCGTGCAGGGCTTCGGCGAGACCGGCCGCGCCCTCACCGGCCACCGCGACATCGCCAAGATCTCGCTGACCGGATCAGTCGAGACGGGCAGGCTGGTGATGGCCGATGCCGCGCGCGGCCTGAAGGCAGTGACGCTCGAGCTGGGCGGCAAATCGCCGCTGATCGTGTTCGACGATGCCGGCATCGACAATGCCGTGTCGGGCGCGATGCTCGCCAATTTCTATTCGAGCGGCCAGGTCTGTTCGAACGGCACCCGCGTCTTCGTCCAGCGGCCGATCCTCAAGGCCTTTCTCGACCGGCTCGTGGCGCGGACCAGTGCCCTGCGGATCGGCGATCCGCTCGATCCCGCCACGCAGATCGGCCCGCTCGTCACCGAGGCGCAGATGGAATCGGTGCTCGCGCATATCGCCCGCGCCCGGCACGAGGGCGTCCGGCTGGTTCATGGCGGCAGCCGCCGCACCGACGGCGTGCTCGGCCGGGGCTATTATGTCGAGCCGACGATCTTCGAGGCGACCGACGACCGCGCCGCCATTGTGCGCGACGAAGTGTTCGGCCCGGTGATGACCGTGCTTGCGTTCGACGACGAGGAAGAGGTGATCGCGCGCGCCAACACGACCGAGTTCGGGCTGGCGGCCGGCGTGTTCACCGCCGACCTGACCCGCGCGCACCGCGTGATCGCAAGGCTCCAGGCCGGGACGTGCTGGATCAACCAGTACAACGTCACGCCCGTGGAAATGCCGTTCGGCGGGATGAAGGCATCGGGCCTCGGCCGCGAGAACGGCCTGGCCGCGATCGAACATTATACGCAGATCAAGAGCGTCTATGTCGCGATGACCGATATCGACTGCCCTTATTGACGCCATTGGGAATGCAGGTGGAATACGATTACATCATCGTCGGCGCGGGATCGGCCGGCTGCGTGCTGGCGGACCGGCTGAGCGCCGACGGCACCAATCGGGTGCTCGTGCTCGAATTCGGCGGATCCGACCGCTCGGTGTTCATCCAGATGCCGAGCGCGCTGTCGATCCCGATGAACAAGGACAAGTATAACTGGCACTATGAATCCGAGCCCGAGCCGCATCTCGGCGGCCGCCGCATGCACACGCCGCGCGGCAAGGTGCTCGGCGGCTCCTCGTCGATCAACGGCATGGTCTATGTGCGCGGCAATCCGATGGATTTCGAGCGCTGGGAGGAAGAGGGCGCGGCCGGCTGGGGCTATCGCCACGTCCTGCCCTATTTCCGGCGCGCCGAGACGCGCGAGGAAGGCGGCGACACTTATCGCGGCGACGAGGGCGCGCTGCACACGCGCTACGGCCCGATGACCAACCCGCTCTACACCGCCTTTCTGGAAGCGGCCGAGCAGGCCGGCTATCCGCTCACCGCGGACATCAACGGCGAGCAGCAGGAAGGCTTTGGCCGGATGGACATGACCGTCCATCGCGGCCGCCGCTGGAGCGCGGCCAATGCCTATCTCAAGCCGGCGATGGGCCGCCCCAACCTGACGGTGGAGACGCATGCGCTCGCCACCCGGATCCTGTTCGAGGGGCGCCGCGCGGTGGGCATCGCCTATCGCCAGCACGGGGCCGAGCACCAGGCGACGGCACGGCGCGAGGTGATCCTTTCGGGCGGGCCGATCAATTCGCCGCAACTGCTCAAGCTCTCGGGCATCGGCCCGGCGGCGGAGCTGCAGGCGCACGGCATCGCCGTGGTGCATGACCTGCCCGGGGTCGGCGAGAATCTGCAGGACCATCTGGAATTCTATTTCCAGAAGGAATGCCTCCAGCCGATCACGCTCTATTCGTCGATGAACCCGCTGGCCAAGCTGGCGATCGGCGCGCGCTGGCTGCTGCGCAAGGACGGCCTGGGCGCGACCAATCATTTCGAGAGCTGCGGCTTCATCCGCAGCCGGCCGGGCATCCCCTATCCCGACATCCAGTTCCATTTCCTCCCGCTCGCCGTCACCTATGACGGAAGCGCGATGGCCAGGAGCCATGGCTTCCAGGCGCATGTCGGGCCGATGCGCTCGAAGAGCCGCGGCAATGTCACGCTCGCCTCGGCCGACGCGGCCGACAAGCCGATCCTCCGCTTCAACTATATGAGCCATCCCGACGACTGGACGGAGATGCGGGCCTGCGTCCGGCTGACGCGCGAGATCTTCGCGCAGGCAGCGCTGGCCCCCTTTGCCGGCCGCGAGATCCAGCCCGGCGAGGATGTGACCAGCGACGCGGCGATCGACGCCTTTGTCCGCGACAAGGTGGAAAGCGCCTATCACCCGTCCTGCACCTGCAAGATCGGCAGCGACAGCGATCCGATGGCGGTGGTCGATGCGGCATTGCGGGTGCGCGGCGTCGCGGGACTGCGGGTGGTGGATTCGTCGGTGATGCCGTCGCTCACGACGGGCAACCTGAACGCGCCGACGATCATGATCGGCGAAAAGGGCGCCGACCATATCCTCGGGCGCCCGCTCGCCTCCGCCTCGAACGCGCCCTTCTACCAGGCAGCGCACTGGGAAACGGCGCAGCGCTGACCGCCCCCCTCAGGGCTGGAGCGCGACCACCTGCGGCGGGTGATTCCAGCGTTCCAGCACCGCGACCAGATCAGCGAACGCCATGGACAGCGTCGCGGTGTTGCGCAGCGGGTGGATGTTGATCGTGCCGGCCGGATCGAAGGCGGCATCGAGCACCACCGACACCTCGCCCCCGGCATCGTTGATCGCCGCGAGCGGCGTCACCGACCCCGGCGCGACCCCGAGCAGGCGCAGCAGATGCTCGGGCCGGGCGAAGGAGAGCTTCCCCGCCCCGGTCTGCTGGCCGATGAACTTGAGGTCGGCGCGGCGATCGTGCGGCATGGTGACGAGCCAGAAGCGATCCTTGCCGTTCTTCAGGAACAGGTTCTTGGTATGGGCGCCCGCAACGCGCGCGTGCAGGCCAGCGCTTTCCTCGACGGTGAAGACCGGCTCGTGCTCCTGCACCGCATAGGCGATCCCGGCCGCGTCGAGCTCGGCCCTCAGGCGGGTCTCGTCGGCCATCGTCACTGGCCCAGCTCGGGCTGAGTTACCTGCACCCAGCCGGCATCGGCGGCGAGCGGCGGCGTGAGCCCCGCATCGCGCTCCATCGCCGCGCGCGCGACCCGCTTGCGCTCGAGCTCCGGCGTCGCGCTGCCCTTGCGATCGACCCAGATCCGCACGCCGCAGGTATAATAGAGCATCGGCCAGTCGCTGCGGCTGTCCCCCGCGGCGAGGATCGGGCGGCGGACCGGATCGATATAGGCCTGGATGCCCGCGACCTTGCCCTCGTGCCAGGTGAGCGGCGACCAGAGCGTCGGGGTCAGGATCATCCGGGCGGCGAGCGCCGGCGGATAATCGGCATCGAGATAATGGCCGCTGGCGATCTGCTGGCGCGCGGTGGTGACGCTGCCATTGTCCGGATTGCGCAGCAACTGGGTGACGCCGATCACGTTTTCCGGCGCCACGTCGAAATGATAGATCGGATCGGACACGATATCGCGCACCAGTTCCTCGCCCGACGCGCTGACGACATAGACCCTGACGCCGTGCGCGCGCAGATAGGCCATCAGCTGGCGCTGCGCCGGGAAGATGGCGGGCGCGTACACCGCGCTGCTGACCTGCTTGCCGTCCTTCCGGTAGCGCACCGGAATCGGCGCCTTCGAGGCCATCATCGCATCGACCGCGCGCTTCAGTTCGGCGAGCGGACGGCCGGCGAAGACCTGCGCGATCCACGGATAGCAGAGCTTCTCGTCGATATCGCACATCCGCTGATAATAGCCGTACAGGCTTTCGTCCGGCAGCAGCGGGATCGGCCTGAGCGACGGATCGAGCGTCGCCACCGAGAGCACGCCCTTGTTTTCGAGAAAGGGCAGCAGGCCTTCCTCGACATCGTTCTTCCACAAGGTGTTGTCGGCGTCGAAGGTCGCGTAGGAGCCGGGCGGTGCCGTGGCGATCACGCGCTCGATCTGCGCGCGGGCCGCGGCCGGCCAGAGATCGAGATCCTCGGCAGGCGCTGCCGCCGGGAACAGCAGCGCGGCCGCCATGCCGACCAGGCCGACGATCAGGCGCGCGTTCATGCCGGGACCTCCGTGCCGATCGCCGGATCCGACCTGCTCGGCCGGCCGGTCTCGACATGCCCGGCGAAGCGCCGGCGCCAGCCCACCGCCTCGACCGCGAGATCGTACCAATGGTCGCTTGCGGCAATCGGCACGCGGATCACGCGCGACGCGCCCGCGGCGAGAGCGACGTCCTGCGCCGCGATGCTGCCATAGGCGAGGGCGCGAAGCGTGACGCGACCGGGTGCGGTGCCGCGATTGACCAGCCTGACGAGGAGCAGGTCGCCATCGGCGCTGCGCTCGACCGTCGCCGCGACCCCGGCGCCGTCGCCCGCGAATTCGCGCAGGAAGCCGTTCGGGCCGTGCACCGCGATCGCCGTGCCGGGCGCGGCCAGGCCGGGCAGCCGGTCAGTGATCGTCTTGCCCGCGCCGACCGTGTAGAACCAGGGGCCGGCAACGCCGCCTTCGGCATAGACGCTGAAGACCGCCGCCGCCTTGCCCGTGTTGACGAAGGCGAGCGCGAGGCCGGGCGTGCCGTCGGCGACCGCATGGACGTCGAGCGCATAGGGCAGCGCGCGTGCCGGCCGCTGGCCCGCTTCCTGCTTCGGCAGCGCCTGGACCGCGGGCACGACCGGCGCCGGGAGCGTCGCCGAGAAGGTGACGCGCGCGACATAGTCGGCCGTGCCGGGGAAGCCCCGCAATGCCGCGGCGTCGGGATCGGCGAAGTCGAACATCGAGGTCAGGTCCCCGGTGATCGCGCGCCGCCAGGGCGAGATATTGGGCTCCATCACGCCGAACCGGCGCTCGAGGAAGCGGATCACCGAGGTATGGTCGAACACTTCCGAATTGACCCAGCCGCCGCGCGTCCAGGGCGAGACGATGAGCAACGGCACGCGCACGCCCAGCCCGACGGCCTGGCCCTGGTAGCGCTCGCCGCGCGTATCGACCGTGCTGAGCCCCATCGCGCGATCGACGGCCGGCAACGGCGCCGGCATGTGATCGAAGAAGCCGTCATTCTCGTCATAATTGATGATGAAGGCAGTCTTCGCCCAGACCGCCGGATTGGCGGTCAGCGCCGCGAGCAGCCGGTCGGTCAGCGATTCGCCGCAGGCCGGCGGCGCCTCGGGATGTTCGGAATATTTGGCCGGCGCCACGATCCAGGAAACCTGCGGCAACCGGCCCGCCGCGACATCCGCCGCAAAGGCGGCCACCAGATGCTGCGCCTCGCTTTCCTTCGCATTGGCCTCGGTCGATCCGGGGACGATCGCGCGGCCCCGCAGATGGAGTTCGACGTCTGCCGGAAGCCCGCGAAACGCCTTGAAATAGGCGAGCGAATTGTCCCCGAAATTGTCGAACTCCTGGTAGACGCGCCAGCTGATACCAGCCTTTTGCAGCCGCTCGGCATAGGTGGTCCAGCCGGCCGCCTTGAAATCCGGCTTGTCGCGCGCGGCGTCGCCCGTCCAGTTGCCGTCATCGGCATTGTCCACCGCCTGCCGGCCTTCGTCGCCGACGGAAAGGCCGCTGGTGCCGGTGAAGAGGAACATCCGGTTTGGGTTGGTCGGCCCGTGGATCGACGCATAATAGCCGTCCCCGATCGTGAAGGCATCGGCCAGCGCGTGATAGAAGGGAATGTCCGCGCGCCGGAAATGGCCCATGGTCAGCGGCGTCTTGTGCCTGATCCAGCTGTCATAGCGGGCCCATTCGGCGGCATTGCCCTTCCAGCTATGATCGAGGCTCTTGATCAGCGGGCCGCTGGTCGTCCGGCTGTCCATCAGGAAGGGCAGCACCTCGCCGGCCCCGTCGGGCGTGGGCTGGTGGAAGACGGTCTTGCCCGAGGTCAGCCGCACCGGGCGCGGATCGCCATAGCCGCGCACGCCGTTCAACGTGCCGAAATAATGATCGAACGACCGGTTCTCCTGCATCAGGATCACGACATGCTCGACATCCGCGATCGATCCGGTGCGGCGGTTCGCCGGCAGCGCCAGCGCCCGGCCGATCGAGGCGGGCAGCGCCCCGACCGCGGTCATCCCGGCGATCGACTTCAGAATCTGTCGGCGGTCACGCAGCGGCATGGCGGCTCCTTGATGCTCGGGGACGATGTGGCGCCGATCCGCGTCGCGACGCAACCGCCGGCGCCCCGGAACCATGTCGTCGCGACGACACGTCCCCGGCGGCGACTCGATGCCGCGAAAAGCGCTCACGGGACAATGCCGAAACCATTGCGTGCTACATTGAACCACCCATCAATCTTGGCAAGCGATTCGATGCTGCGGCGCGGCGACTGACATAAAAATGTCATCGTCCTTGCATAAAAAAGACGCCAATATCCCCGGAAAACCGGCAAATCTGTTGCCCGCAGGCCACATTTTGAAGCTTCCTTCAATGAACCGGCGGCGACGCGCGAATTCACTTGATTCTGTTGCGCCGCAACAACAGAATTCGCGCGACCGCCGGCGCTCGCCATCGCTCCGGACAATTAGGGGATTAAGTAACATGCGCCTTTCGAAGACTGTGCTGCTTGCCGGCTCCATGCTGAGCGCCATCGTGCTGCCCCAGGCAGCGCTCGCGCAGACCGCACCCGATCCCGCTCCGCAGGCAGATGCCGCCACGACCGAGAATCCGGACATCGTCGTGCTCGGCTTCGGCCAGAGCCGCCAGGTCCAGAGCGTCAGCGCGATCGACTTCGAGCGGATCGTCCCCGGCGCCAGCCCGCTCAAGGCGATCGAGAAGCTCCCGGGCGTGAACTTCCAGTCGGCCGACGCCTTCGGCAACTACGAATGGGCGGTGCGCATCTCGCTGCGCGGCTTCAACCAGAACCAGCTCGGCTTCACGCTCGACGGCATCCCGCTCGGCGACATGAGCTATGGCAACGTCAACGGCCTGCACATCAGCCGCGCGATCATCTCCGAGAATATCGGCAGCACTGAAGTGGCGCAGGGCGCCGGCGCGCTCGGCACCGCCTCGACCAGCAACCTCGGCGGCACCATCCAGTTCTACAGCGACAGCCCCAAGGACAAGATGAACGTCACGGGTTCGGGCACCTATGGCTCCGACAATACGTGGCGCGGCTTCGCCCGGGTCGATTCGGGCCTGATCGCCGATACAGTCAAGGGCTATGTCAGCTACGCCTATTACAAGACCGACAAGTGGAAGGGCGTCGGCGAGCAGCGCCAGCAGCAGGTGAACGCGAAGGTCGTGGCCGATCTCGGCAGCCTCGGCGACATCTCGGCCTATTTCGCTTATTCCGATCGCCACGAGAATGATTATCAGGATCTGACGCTCGACCTGATCAAGCGTCGCGGCCTGAACTACGACAATATCAGCGATAATTATGCGCTCGCAGAGGCAGTGGCGACCGCTTACCAGACCGGCCAGCCGCTGCCGGGCGGCTTCGTCACCGTCGACGATGCCTATTATGACGCCGCCGGCCTGCGCCGCGACTATCTCGCCGGCGTCTCCACGAATGCGCACCTGGCTCCCGGCGTGACGCTGAAGACGACTGGCTATTATCACGTCAACAAGGGCCAGGGTTCGTGGATCACGCCCTATGTGGCGACGCCGGCCGGCGCGCCGAATGTCGATGGCACGCCGATCACCAACCCGGCCTCGATTTCCTATCGCACGACCGAATATGACATGCACCGTGGCGGCATCCTGTCCGCCCTCACCTATGAGGCCGGCATCAACACCTTCGAAGTGGGCGGCTGGTACGAGAGCAACAGCTTCAACAACGCGCGCCGCTATTATGGCCTGACGGCGGGCTCCCCGAACCGCGCCGCGATCGACTATCAGAGCAATCCGTTCTTCACCCAGTGGGACGGCAAATATGATACCGAGACGATCCAGTATCACGTCGAGGATACTGTCAAGCTGCTCGACGACCAGCTCGTCCTGAATGGCGGCTGGAAAGGCGTACACGTCATCAACAACGCGCATTTGCGCGTCGGGACGCTTGCGTCGGGCCGCATCGACGCGAAGGACTGGTTCCAGCCTCAGGTCAGCGCCCTTTACCACGTCACGCCGCAGGCCGAGATCTTCGCCGCCTATACCGAGAATATGCGCGCCTTCACGGCATCGGCCGCGGGCGGCCCCTTCTCGACCACGCAAGGTGGTTTCGACGCCATCCGCAATACGCTGAAGCCGGAAGTCTCCAAGACGGCCGAAGGCGGCGTGCGCTTCCGCTCGGGCGGCTTCCAGGCGTCGGCGGTCGGCTACTATGTCAATTTCAGCAACCGCCTGCTGGTGCTCCCGAACGGCTCGCCCATCGCCGGTGGCGCGTCGACCCTGGCCAATGTCGGCAGCGTTCACACCTATGGTGCGGAACTGACCGCCAATTATCGCTTCATGAAGGCATTCTCGCTGTTCGGCAGCTACTCCTACAACAACTCCAAATACCAGGATAACGTCCTCGTCAGCTCGGCGCTCACGCTCCCGACCAAGGGCAAGACCGCCGTCGACAGCCCGAAGCACATGCTGAAGGGCGAAATCGTTTATGACCAGTACGGCTTCACCGCCCGGGTGGGTGCCGATTATATGAGCCGGCGTTATTTCACCTATCTCAACACGGAATCCGTCCCTGGCCGCGTCACCATGGATGCCAGCATCGGCTATCGCTTCAGCGGCGACGGCCCGCTGCACGGCTTCTCGATCACGGGCAACGTGACCAACCTCACCGACAAGAAATACGTCTCCACGATCGGCTCGGGCGGCTTCTACGCCAGCGGCGATGTCGACCAGAATACGCTGCTGGCCGGCGCGCCGCGCCAGTTCTTCGTTACAGTGAAGAAGGGCTTCTGATAGGGTCCGGTGGGATGGCCGACGGCCATCCCACCATCGATCGCCCGGATCCGGGATCGCCCTGCGGCGATGCCGGCCCGGGAAGGAGGCCTGCGATGCCAGCCTATTCCATCGACCTGGCCGGCACCCGCCATCATTTTCCCGGCCTCGCCAGCGTCCTCGCCGCCGCCAGCCCGGCGCGCTCGGGCGACCAGCTCGCGGGGATCGCCGCCGCCAATGCGGAGGAGCGCGTCGCGGCCCGCTGGCTGCTGGCCGATCTCCCGCTCGCCACCTTCCTCGAAGACCTGCTGATTCCCTATGAGGCCGACGAGGTCTCGCGCCTGATCGTCGATTCCCACGATCGGGCCGCCTTCGCCCCGATCGCGCATCTCACGGTCGGCGGCTTTCGCGAATGGCTGCTGGCGGAGACGACCGACGGCGCCGCGATCGCGGCGGTGTCGCGCGGCGTCACGCCCGAAATGGCGGCGGCCGTCTCCAAGCTGATGCGCAACCAGGACCTGGTGTCGGTCGCGCACCGCATCCGGGTCGTCACCGCCTTTCGCGACACGATCGGCCTGCCCGGCCGCCTCTCGGTGCGCCTGCAACCCAACCATCCGACCGACGACCCCACCGGCATCGCCGCCTCGATCCTCGACGGGCTGCTGCTCGGCGCCGGCGATGCGGTGATCGGGATCAACCCCGCCGGGGACGATGTCGCCCGCGTCGGCACCCTGCTGGCGATGATCGACGAGATCCGCGAGGGGTTCGACATCCCGACGCAGAGCTGCGTGCTGACGCACGTCACCAACACGATCGAACTGGTCGGCCGCGGCGCGCCGGTCGACCTGTGCTTCCAGTCGATCGCCGGCACCGAGGATGCCAATCGCGGCTTCGGCGTCGATCTCGCACTGCTGCGCGAGGCGCAGGACGCGACCCTGGGCCTCGGGCGCGGCACGATCGGCAGCGACGTGATGTATTTCGAGACGGGGCAAGGCTCCTGCCTGTCCTCCGACGCGCATCACGGCGTCGACCAGCAGACCCTCGAATGCCGCGCCTATGCGGTGGCCCGCGCCTTCCGGCCGCTGCTGGTCAATTCAGTGGTCGGGTTCATCGGCCCGGAATATCTCTATGACGGCAAGCAGATCCTCCGCGCCGCGCTCGAGGACCATTTCTGCGGCAAGCTGATGGGCCTGCCGATGGGGCTCGACATCTGCTACACCAATCATGCCGAGGCCGATCAGGACGACATGGACACGATCCTGACCATGCTCGGCGTCGCCGGCGTCAGCTTCGTGATGGGCGTGCCCGGCGCGGACGACATCATGCTCGGCTATCAGTCGACCAGCTTCCATGACGTGCTCTATGCGCGCGCCGTGCTCGGCCTGCGGCCGGCGCCCGAATTCGAGGCCTGGCTGAACCGCGTCGGCCTGGCCGACGCGCGCGGCCGCCTGCTCGACCATGGCCGACCCCTGCTGGCCAGCCGGCCGGTCGCGGCGCTGGCGGCATTGCATGGCTGAGCCCGCCGCCCCCGCCGATCTCCCGTCGCGGCTGCGCGCCGCCACGACCGCCCGGGTCGGGCTGGGGCGGATCGGCACCGCGCTGCCGACCCGCGCGTCGCTCGAGTTCCAACTGGCGCATGCCCGCGCGCGCGACGCGGTGCAGGCGGGGCTGCCGCCGGGCGCGTTCGGCGAGACGATCGCCGGCCTGCCGGTGATCGAGGTGTCGAGCCGGGCCGAGGGCCGGTCGCACTATCTGCAGCGGCCCGATCTCGGGCGCCGGCTCGATCCCGGGGACCTTGCGGCGCTGCCTTCCGGCGATCCCGATCTCGCGATCGTCATCGCGGACGGCCTGTCGGCGACCGCCGTGGCCACCCATGCCGTCCCGCTCGTCGAGGCGCTGGTCGCGCGGCTGCCCGGCTGGCGGATGGCGCCCGTCGTGGTCGCGCATCAGGGCCGGGTCGCGCTGGGCGACGAGATCGGCGCGGCGCTCGGCGCGACGCTGCTGGTGATGCTGATCGGCGAACGCCCCGGCCTGAGCGCGGCGGACAGCCTCGGCGCCTATCTCACCTGGGCGCCGCGGCCGGGGCTGCGCGACAGCGCGCGCAACTGCATCTCGAACATCCGCCCCCCGCACGGCCTCGACTATGCCGACGCCGCCGACCAGATCGCAGCACTCCTCCAGGCGGCGCGCGCCGCCGGACGGACCGGCGTGCTGCTGAAGACGGCACCGGCGTCGCTGCCGACAGCGGACTGACGGCCCGTCGCCGCGGCAGGCCGGCCGCGGGGAGCAAGACGCGATCGCCTGCCCGACGCAGCGCGCGCCCGGTCCGCACCGCGACCGGGCCAGCCCGAAGCCGCCGCTATCTCGCCATGCCGAAGCCAGCTGCTTTCAGCCTGTTGCCGGCGCAATAGGCCATGACGACCGAGGCCCAGCCCAGGGCGCCGGACCCGCCGATCAGGTCCGCAGCAACGCCGGCAGCCACCACCAGCAGGCCCAGGCCGCAAGCCTCGACGATCCTTCCCGAGGGTATCTGGAAATCCGGCACCGTCCTGCCCGTGGCATAAGCGCCGAGCGCCATGGCGATAGCGGTGGCGGCCACGACCGCACCGGGCGCTCGAAGGACGGCAACGATGGCGAGGAACGCATAGGCCGCGCCCATCATGGCCTGCAATGAACGCACACTGACAAGCTGGGGCATAGCGACGTGCCTCCGGGTGCAGCGCCTCCCGATGGCCCGCACGCGCAACCTATGGGGGCCCGCAGGCGATCGCAACGGACATCTCCGCGCCTCGATCGGGTCGGCTTCTCATGGCCGGAGCAGCGTGCCGCTCGGGCGCGTGGCGAGTAAGCGGGTGCACAGGGCCCCTTTCCCGCGCCGGGTGATGCCGCGCTGCCGAGAAGAGGCGTGCCGCCGATATTGGAGCCAGGCCCGGCATCTGGTATCGCCATTTCCACCGAGCCGGGAGCCCGAGACCATGACCGACATCCGCAGGTTGTTGCCGATCATCGCGCTGTGCGCGGCAGTGATGCCCGTCCCGCTGGCCGCCGAGCAGCCCGGCCGCATCACCGGCGTCGGCGGCATCTTCTTCAGGAGCAAGGACCCCAAGGCCTTGATGGCATGGTATCGCGATGTGCTGGGGATCAAGCTCGAAGCATGGGGCGGCGCGGCGATGGCCTATGACGCGCCCGGGCACCCGCCCGCCGTGATCGTCAACGCGTTCGGCCAGGCGACCCGCTATATGGATCCTTCGCAGCGCGAGTTCATGCTCAACTTCGCAGTCGATGACCTGTCCGCGTTCCTCGATCGCCTGAAGGCAAAGGGCGTCACGGTGCTCAAGCGCGACGACAGCGATCCGAGCGGCAAGTTCGCCTGGATCGTCGATCCCGACGGCACCAAGATCGAGCTATGGGAACCAAAGGCGGAGCCGGCAGCGAAATAGTTGCGCCGCAGCCCGGCGCGGGTCGCGACCCGCCCGCCTGGGGAAGCGGGACGGCGAAGGCCACCGTTCGACCCGGCCCGAAGCGGCGGCACGACCGGGCCGTCGACAAGCGCGGCGTCAAGCGATAATCTGATGATGCACATTGGGGTGCATCCATCCGCGGACAGGGATTATCCCACCCATCACATGCTTTCGAACAGCGAACTTTCTCGCCCGCTGATGCGGAAAAGGGCGGCAGGAAGGAAGTTCAGATGCCGACCAGGCGACTCCCGGAAAAGCCCGATCTCGATCACCTGAAAGCGGAAGCCCGCGCCCTGCTCGCTGCGGCGTCCCGCGGCGATGCGCGCGCCTGCCAGAGAGTGCGCGAATTCCACCCGCGATTTGCGGACGCGACGGACGAGGATATCGCCAATGGCAACATGACCTGGAGCGACGGCCTGTTCCTGATGGCGCGCGAATATGGCTATGCGAGTTGGCCGCGGCTCAAGGCACGGATCGGATCGGACGGGCCGGCCGACGCACCGGCCGCGTTCACGGACCGGATCGAGGACCCGATCCTGCGACAGGCGGTCCAGGCCGTCGACGACGGCGACATGACCACGCTGCGTGCACTCCTGGACGCCTGTCCCGATCTCGTTTCACGGCGCGCGCGCTTCGAAGGGGAGAATTATTTCCGTGCGCCCGCTCTGCTGGCGTTCGTCGCGGAGAACCCGGTGCGCAATGACAGCTTGCCCCCGAACATCGTCGCGATAACGCGCCTGCTTCTGGAGCGGGGGGCCGCATCGAACCGCGCCGATGTCCAAGAGACGCTGCACCTCGTCGCCTCCGGACGCGTGGCTCGCGAAGCCGGCGCGCAGCCTGCCTTGCTTGCGCTGCTGGTTGCGTTCGGCGCCGCGCCCGATACCGCCATGGATGCAGTGCTCACGCATGGCGAATTTGCGGCAGCGCAGACCCTGCTCCGGCTCGGCGCGCCACTGTCGCTGCCCGTCGCCGCGGCGCTTGGCGACATGCCGCACGCCAGTCGCCTGCTGCCCGGGGCGAGCGCCGGCGAACGTCGCCTCGCCCTGGCCCTCGCCGCGCAGCATGGCAGGGCGGATATTCTCCGGCTGCTTCTGGAAGCCGGCGAGGATCCCAACCGGTACAATCCGCCCGGCTCGCACGCGCATTCGACGCCGCTGCATCAGGCGGCGTTGAACGGCCATGAGGACGCGCTTGCCGCCCTGATCGAGCACGGCGCGCGCACGGATCTCAGGGACACGCTATGGAACGGCACGGCGCTGGACTGGGCGCGTCATGGAGGACAGGAGGCGATCGCCGCCCTGCTTGCAACGAGGCCTGGCTGAGGCGCCGCCGGGAATGGACGCCCGACACCGGGTCGGCTGCCGCCCGACCGCTTTCAGCCGGGTCGCGTTCATCGATGGTACCGGAACGGCGAAGTCTAGTGGACTGCGGTCTGTCTGCTTTTCCGTGATGCTGGCCTAAACCAGATCGCCCGAATAAGGGATATTGGATGCGACCTGCCCTCAAACTCATCGGTTTTGGTATTTTGATGATGGCCGGTTGTGCACCCGTGCCCGCGCCGCCGGAACGTCCTGCGCTTGCATTGTTGCTTACCGAGACCAAGTTCCTGCCGCGCGATGACTATACAGGTGCCGACACGCCAGAGGACCTGAAGCCGCTGCAAGAGGCCGTAAATAAGGCCATCGACGATATACGCGCGATGCCCGAGCCCTTGGACGAGGTGGCAGTGCGCGGTCGGCTTTCCAGACTCCTAAAAGACACTGATTTATTCGCGACGGAAGATCGCGATGAGGTTGGGCGCTATGCGATCCGCACTTGGCGTGCGGCCGGGTTTAAGGATGAGAGCGGCCTCTTCCGCGTAGCTGATGACAGGGTGCTCAATCTGCGGTGGCTATGACTGCCTCTGGGGCGATTTCCGTCCGACCGCTTTTCCGCTTGATAGCCGCCGGTCGGTTTTCACGCGATATGCCCGAGATGGTGGGCCCGTGATCGGCTGGGAGTGATGGTTTGCGGTCAAGCTGGTTTCGGCTTCGATAAGGCGAAAAGCAGCCATCCCATTAGGCCCGCAAAGACTCCGAGGGTGCCGCCAAAGACATATGCGCTGACCGCGTGGTTCGGTGTAAAGAACCCGCCAGTCATGTAGCCCAGGATGCCGGCTGTGCTCGTACCGGCACTATAGATCGCCGCGACCTTGCCGTGTGACCCCGCCGGCGCTTCCTGCTGCAGCATCGTGCGCACCGCGACATTGTGAAGGCTGTTCGCTGCCCCACCGACGGCGAATGCCGTGCCGACCAGCACCAATCCGAGGGGCATGGCCAGTCCTGCGACGCCAATCGCCAACATCGTCCCGCCCATCACGACCGCCGAAGCGAACGCTACGGGCGCCGGACGTGGCATCGCAAGCGTGCCCGACCAAGTGGCGCCCGCCATCATCCCGCCCGCCCAGCACGCCGTTAGAAGTCCGAACGCGATCGGACCCGCCGCGAGAGACACGGTGACCAGGAACACGAACGCGACGTCCGCGATGGCGGTTGCATAGACCTCCAGCGTCAGACACCCGATCATGACCGTGATTCTTCGATCACTCAGCACGGGCAGATACTCGGACAACAGCGTTCGATCCCCGGTATCTTCCTCCGCCTCGACCGGACGGCGAAGGCCGCTTGCCTGCATCACTACCGCGAGGAGCGCGAAGCTCGCCGCGTCGATCAGCAGCGCATTGGTGGTTCCGCCCCACGCCACCAGCGCGCCGCCGGCGATCGGTCCCGCCAGCATCCCAAAGCTGCGAACGAACTCCAGCACTGCATTTGCTCGCGGCAGCGTCATGCCCAGCCCCGCTGCCAGAACGGGGATGAGAGCAAAGCTCGCCGTGCCGCTGATCGCAAACAACACGCTGAGGATGCTGGCGGCGCCGATGGTGGAAGAAAGATCAGGATGCCAGGCCATCCACGCGATGATGGTGGCTTGGGCGAGCGCCGTCATGGCCAGCAGCTTGCCCGCGTCACGGCGATCAACGAGCCGGCCTATGAATGGGATCGCCAGCAGCCCGGGTACCAACTGGGCGATGAGCAGCATCGGCACGGCGAAGTGTGTTTGATCACCGGCCGTTCGGAACATGAGCGTAATCAGCGAGATTTCGTCGCCGATAGTCGAAAGCGCAAGAGTGGCGAGCAGCAGCCATTCCCAACCCGTCCTCATCCGCACAGCTACCATATCGCCCCCAAGCGCTCGTCTGCGAAATGATGATGGCCGGGGGCAACATAAATAGCGAGCTAGCTGGGATGCACGGCAGCTTTCAGGGATCACCTCACGCTGCGAGAGCGGCGCTTTGTGGGGCGCTTCCGGTCCGGCAGCTTTTCTTCCCGCTCCCGGCCAGTCGGCGCCTACGCAATATGCTCGCATCGCGATCGTCCAAAAGGAAAGCGCGGGTTTCGCGGCGCTCTTTCCCGGTCAGGTACGAAGGCCCCACATCGCAGCGCGATCGCGCGCGAGCTGCATCATGAACGCCTCCAGATCGACAAGGCGGCGGTCGATCTCGGCGGCGGAAACCCCATTCCAGACGGAATGGTCATAGCATGCGCGCGCTGATTTCAGGTCATCGCCGGCCCGGAAGCGCTCGGTGATGTACAGCGTCTCGAGCAGGTCCGTCGGCCGTTCGCGCGCGCTCGTCTTGAGCGCGCCATATTTCACGAGATATTCGGTCATGATGCCGTCGTTGGATGTGCTGACCATCGCCGTCCCCTTTGCCGCCCGGACATGGGTAGCGGAACGGGGCTGATCCAGAAGCAGCTGCCGATTTATCCGCGGCCGTCGGTCGGGAAAGGCTGGCCCGGAACACCTGCCCCGCTCCAGCCGCCCGATCCCGCTGTTCTTCGATAACAGCGAATCACAAAAATCGGTGCCGAAGCCAGCCGCCCTAACGGAGGTCGCCCGCGGCCAGGTCGAGCGCGTCCCACAGATAGGATGCGAAGGAGCGCCAGACCTCGAGATGAAAGGCCTGCGCACTGGTCCGCCACAGGATGATCTCGACGCCTTCGTACACGGTGCGCGTCACCTTTCCCGGCGGGAAGTGCCGGGCGAGATCGAGCGCGCAGCCGGTCTGCACCAGCGCTTCCGCCTTCGGCCCCTCCACCGTGAGCCCGATATTGCGATGGCCGATATCCGTCAGCGCGTGGACCCCGGCGATGGCAGGCGCGACCGCGCCGTCAGGCAGGAGCAGCAGCCATTCGTCGGGGCCGACGCACAGCGCGGTGCCGCCGCCATAGGGGGCGCTCGTTAGCACCCGGGACGGCAGCCCCTCCGGCGCGCGCGCGCGCAGGCTGTAGCGCGCCAGCGGCGCGGCACGCGACAGCGTCACCCCGCCATGCTGCACCGGCCCGGCCGGTACCGGATGCGCGAGAACCAGTCCCTCAGTCACGCAGGCGCTCTCCCTCGCGGTCGTAGAACACGCTGTCGGCCACCGTCACCCGATGCACGGCGCCCGGCATCGGCACGTACAGCGTTTCCCCGATCCTCCTGCGCCCATCGGCCACCACCGCCAGTGCGATCGAGCGGCCGAGCGCCTCGCTCCAATAGGACGAGGTGACATGGCCGATCATCGGCACCGGCATCGGCGCGGCGGGATTGGGCACGACCTGCGCGCCCTCTTCCAGTACCAGCCCCGGATCCTCGGTCAGCAGGCCGACGAACTGCTTGCGGCCGGGCGCGACGATATCGGGGCGCGCGAGCGAGCGGCGGCCGACGAAATCGGGCTTCTTCCTGCCCACCGCCCAGCCGAGCCCGGCATCGTCCGGCGTCAGCGTCCCGTCGGTGTCCTGGCCGACGATGATATAGCCCTTCTCGGCGCGCAGCACGTGCATCGTCTCAGTGCCATAGGGCACGATGCCGTGCTTTTCGCCCTCGCGGTACAGCGCCTCCCACACGGCGCGGCCATGGCCCGCGGGCACATTCACCTCGAAGCCGAGTTCGCCGGTGAAGCTGACGCGGAACAGCCGCGTCGGCACGCCGCAGATCGTGCCCTCGGCGACGCTCATATGCGGCAGCGCCGCGGGCGAGAGATCGATCCCCGCGACGAAGGGCGCGATCACGTCGCGCGCGCGCGGGCCCTGCAGCGCGATCACGGCATATTGCTCGGTGGTCGAGGTGAGCCAGACGTCGAGATCGGGCCATTCGGTCTGGAGATAATCCTCCATCATGTTGAGCACGCGGGCCGCGCCGCCCGTCGTCGTGGTCACATGGAAGCGATCGTCCGCCATGCGCGCGGCGACGCCGTCGTCCATGATGAAGCCGTCTTCCTTCAGCAGCAGCCCATAGCGGCAGCGCCCGGGCGCCAGCGACTTCCACGGGTTGGTATACATGCGGTTGAGGAACTCGGCGGCATCGGGGCCGACCACCTCGATCTTGCCGAGCGTGGACGCATCGAAGATGCCGACCCCGGCGCGCACACCGCGGCATTCGCGCGCGACCGCTGCGTGCATGTCCTCGCCGGCCCGCGGGAAATAACGCGCGCGGCGCCACTGCGCGACATTCTCGAACACCGCACCCTGCGCTTCCGCCCAGCCGTCGATCGCGGTCTTGCGGACCGGCTGGAACAGCGCGTCCTTGGCCATGCCGGCGAGCGCGCCGAAGGTGGTGGGCGTATAGGGCGGGCGGAAGGTGGTCAGCCCGACCTGCGGCGCGCTGCGGCCGAGCGCGCCGGCGGCGACCTGCAGCCCGTTGAGGTTGCTGGTCTTGCCCTGGTCGGTCGCCATGCCGTTGGTGGTGTAGCGCTTGATATGCTCGACCGAGCGGAACCCCTCGCGCACCGCGAGGCGGATGTCGCGCGCGGTGACGTCGTTCTGGTAATCGACAAAGGCCTTGAAGCTGGTCGGATCGCGCGGGCTCGGCAGCGCCTCGACGCTGATGCCGGCGCCGGCGATCGCGCCCGCGCAACTGCCGGTGCAGGTCACCAGGTCGACCGCCCCATCGGGCACGAACGCGCCGAGATCCTCGCGCCAGGCAAGCGCGCCCTTGCCGTGCGACCAGAGATGCACCGTCGGCGTCCACCCGCCCGCCATCAGCAGGGTGTCGCAGGCGATCGTCCGCCCGGCCCCGCCGGCGACCGGCGACACGGTGATGGCGGCGATCCGCTTCGCGCCGCTGGTGCCGGTGACGACCTGGCCGGCGAGCAGCTCGATCCCGAGCGTGCGGGCCCGTGCCGCCAGCGCCGGATCGACCGCCTCGCGCAGGTCGACGATCGCCGCCACCGCGATGCCCGCTTCCGCGAGATCGAAGGCAGCCGCATAGCCGCTGTCATGCGTCGCCATCAGCGCGACCTGGCGACCGACCGCGACACCGTAGCGATTGAGATAGGTGCGCGCAGCGCTCGCCAGCATGATGCCGGGGCGGTCATTGTCGGCGAACACCAGCGGCCGCTCGATCGCGCCGGTCGCGAGCACGATCCGCCCGGCGCGAATACGGTGCAGCCGCTCGCGCGGGCCGGCGACCTGCCCGGGCGGCAGGTGGTCCGCCAGCCGCTCGACCGCGCCGACGAAGCCGTCATGGTAAAGGCCGATCGCCGTGGTGCGCGGCAGGCAGACCAGGTCCGGCGCCGCCCGGAGGCGCGCCGCGGCGTCCGCCAGCCACGGCCAGCGGGCGGGGTCCGACAGCAGCTTGCCGCCGAACTCGGCCTGCTCGTCGAGCAGCATCACCCGCTCGCCCTTGCCGAGCGCGGCGAGCGCCGCCTCGATCCCGGCGCGGCCGGCGCCGACCACCAGCAGGTCGACGAAATCATGCGTCGCGGCATAGCGGTCCGCATCGATCGCGTCGGGCGCCGAGCCCAGCCCGGCCATGCGCCGGATCGCCGGCTCGTACAGCTTCTCCCAGAAGGAGCGCGGCCACATGAAGGTCTTGTTGTAGAAGCCCGCCGGGAACAGCGGCGAGAAGACATTGTTGATCGCGCCGAGATCGAAACCGAGCGACGGCCAGCGATTCTGGCTTTGCGCGGCCAGGCCGTCATGCAGCTCGATCGTCGTCGCGCGCAGGTTGGGCGTGTAGCGGCCGGGCCCGCGATCGACCCCGACCAGCGCGTTGGGCTCCTCCACGCCGGCGCCGAGGATGCCGCGCGGCCGATGATATTTGAACGACCGGCCGACCAGATGCACGCCATTGGCAAGCAGGGCCGAGGCGAGCGTGTCGCCCGCCACCGCGGTCATCGGCTTGCCGTCGAAGGTGAAGCGCAGGCCGCGCGCGGGATCGATCCTGCCCCGGCCGGGAACGCGAAACCCGCTCACGCGCCTGCTCCGGCGTCGCCCGGGCGCGGCAGGCCGGCCTTGTAGGTCGTCTCGAAGCGGTCGCTCACCGTATCGCGCACCGCGTTGAAGAAGCGGCCGCAGCCATGCACATGGCGCCAGCGCTCGAAATGCCGGCCGCGCGCATTGGTCCGCTGGAACAGGAAGCTCTCCCATGCGGCATCGTCCAGCGTGTCGGGCTGCACCGGCCGGGCGATATGCGCCTCGCCGGCATAGCCGAACTCGATCTCGGGCCGGGCTTCCTCGCAATAGGGGCAATGGATCAACAGCATCTCAGTGCGCCACCGCGGCAGCGGCCGCCTCGTCGATCAGCTGGCCGGAACGGAAGCGATCGAGGTTGAAGGGGGCGTTGATCGGGTGGGGCTCGTCCTTCGCGATCGTCCAGGCGAGCAGGTCGGCCGCGCCGGGCGTCGCCTTGAAGCCGCCCGTGCCCCAGCCGCAGTTGACGTAGAGGCCCTTGACCGGCGTCTTGCCCAGGATCGGCGAGCGATCGGGCGTCACGTCGACGATCCCGCCCCAGTTGCGCAGCATCTGCATGCGGCGGACGACCGGGAAGATCTCGCAGATCGCCGCCAGCGTATGCTCGACGATGTGCAGCGCGCCGCGCTGCGAATAGCTGACATAGGCATCGGTGCCCGCGCCGATCACGAGCTCGCCCTTGTCCGACTGGCTCATATAGGCATGCACCGTGTTGGACATGACGACGCAGGGGAAGAAGGGCTTCACCGGCTCGGACACCAAAGCCTGGAGCGGGAAGCTTTCGAGCGGGAAGCGCAGCCCCGCCATTTCCATCACCACGGAGGTGTTGCCGGCGGCGGACACCCCGACCTTCCTGGTGGCGATGAAGCCGCGCTCGGTCTCCACCCCCTCGACCGCGCCATCGGCGCCGCGGCGGATGCCGGTGACGGCGCAATTCTGGATGATGTCGACGCCGAGCGCCGACGCGGCCCGCGCATAGCCCCAGGCGACCGAATCGTGCCGCGCCGTCCCGCCGCGCCGCTGCAGCGCCGCGCCGAGCACCGGGTGGCGCGCGTTCGGATCGATCGAGAGCGGCGGGCAATAGGCCTGCGCCTCTTCCGGCGTGAGCCATTCATTGTCGATGCCGTTCAGGCGGTTCGAATGGATGTGGCGCTTGAAGCTCTGCACGTCATGCACATTGTGCGCGAGCATCAGCACGCCGCGCTTCGAATACATGACGTTGTAGTTGAGCTCGGCCGACAGCCCATCCCACAGCTTCACCGCATGATCGTAGAGATGCGCGCTTTCGTCATAGAGATAGTTGGAGCGGATGATGGTGGTGTTTCGCCCGGTATTGCCACCGCCCAGCCAGCCCTTCTCGATCACCGCGACATTGGTGATGCCGTGCTTCTTCGCGAGATAATAGGCGGCGCCCAGGCCGTGCCCGCCCGCGCCGACGATCACTGCGTCATAGGCCGGCTTGGGCGCCGCATCGGGAAACTGAACCGGCCAGGTCTTGTGATGACCGATCGCCTTGGCGACCAGGGTAGCGATATTGTACCGGATCACGCGCCTGATGCCTCCAGCGCGGATCGCGCGCGGTCGACATAGAAGCTCTTGAAATTGCCCACCAGCTTCTCTTCGCTCGAATAGGGCCCCTGGCGATAGCCGTCGGTCGCGATCCCCTGCTGGTTGATCGCGCAGAGATGGCTGTCCTGGCGATTGGTCGCGCGCCACACTGCGGCGAGGTTGGCCGGATCATAGTCCACGCCTTCCTCGGCATCCTCGCGCACCAGCCAGCTGGTCCGCAGCAGCGTCTTGTCGGGCGCGAGCGGGGTCAGCGAGAAGGTGACGACATGGTCGCAGCAGAAATGGTGCCAGCTATTAGGCTGGGTCCAGATCGAGAGGCTCGACGTGTTCGGCTCGGTGAACGGGCCGAGCAGCTTCGTGCAGGCGACCTTGCCGTCCATCGTCTGGCTCACCGAGCCATTGGCGAGCGGCAGCCGCGCGACCCGGTGCCACCAGTCGCCGGGGAATTCGATCAGGTCGTGATAGATGCCGAGGCGCTTCCACTCCTCGCGCTCCGCCGCGATCCGCGCCTGCGAGGCGATGTCGTCGGCATCCAGGATCGCATCCTCGGGCAGCCCCTTGCCGAAGCCGCTCGAGCCGAGGCACGACAGCAGCTCGGGATGATTGCCGTCGCAATGATAGCATTCGCGATTATTCTCCATCACGAGCTTCCAGTTGGCGTCCTCGACCAGGTCTTCCTGGACCGCCACCTTGCAATGCTCGAGATCGTACATGCCGATCTGCGCCGCGATATCGGCCTTGGCCCGGTCGATCGGCGGCGGATCGTCGCTGAGGCACAGGAAGATCAGGCCGCCGACATTCTCCACCGCGACCGGCATCAGGCCGAACTCGGCCTTGTCGAAGCCCTCGGGCATGTCGCGCGCGGCGAGGAGCCGGCCGTCCAGCCCATAGGTCCACATATGATAGGGGCACATCAGCCGCGCCGCGCTGCCCGACTGCGCCGCGCAGATCCGCGCCCCGCGATGGCGGCAGCTGTTGTAGAAGGCGCGCACTTCCCCGTCGCGGCCGCGCACGATGATGATCGAGTTGTTGGCCAGCTCGAACAGGTAGAAGTCGCCCGGCTTCTTCACATGCGCCACGGTGCAGGCATAGAGCCACACCGATTTCAGCATCACCTGCGTGTCGAACTCGAACGCCTCGCGCCCGATGTAAAGCTGCTGCGGCAGGGTGTAGCCGGGGCGATCCTGGTCGAGCAGCGCGGCGATATTGTCGTAGCCGGACATGAGACTAGCTCCTGAGCCGATCATTTTCGGGGTCGAAGGGTGAATCCTCGATCACGGTCGCACGGTGGCGGTCGCCGAGGATGACGATTTCCAGTTCCCTGCCCGGGGCGGCAAAGTCGGGCCGGACCATCGCGAGCGCGAGCGACTTGCCGATACGCCACCCATAGCCGCCCGAGGTCGCCCGGCCGACCAGCTCGTCACCGGCAAAGATCGGCTCCGCCCCGCGCGCGTCGGCATCGGTGACCCCGTGCACCTCAAGCGTGACGAGCGTGTTGCCCTCCCCGCCCTCATGCCACGCCAGCAGCGCGTCGCGGCCGAAAAAGCCGGGCTTCTTGGCGCCGATGAAGCGCGCAAGACCGCTTTCATACGCCGAATATTCGACCGACAGCTCGCGCGAGATCAGCTTGTAGCCCTTTTCCAGCCGCATCGAATCCATCGCGCGGATCCCGAACGGCTTGAGGTCGTCGCCGCCCGCCTCGAACAGCAGGTCGAAGATATAGTTCTGCATCTCGATCGGGTGGTGGATTTCCCAGCCGAGCTCGCCGACGAAATTGACCCGCAGCGCCTCGACCGGGGCAACGCCGATGCTGATCGTCTTGCCGGTGAGCCAGGGGAAGGCGGCGGTCGACAGATCAGTGTCGGTCAGCTTCGCCAGGATCTCGCGCGACTTCGGTCCGGCCAGCACCAGCACGCCCATCGCCGTGGTCAGCCGTTCGAAACTGACCGTGCCGTCATGCGGCATGGCCTTCTTCAGATAGTCATGGTCGTGCTTCTCATAGGCACCGGCCGAGACGAGATAATAGCGCTGCGGCCCCTGCTTGTAGACGGTGAACTCGCTGCGTACCCCGCCGCGCGCGGTGAGCAGGTAGGACAGGGTCACGCGCCCGATCTTCTTCGGCGCGGCATTGGTCAGCAGCCCGTCGAGCCAGGCTTCGGCGCCCGGGCCGGAGATCTCGCACTTGGCGAAGGCGCTCATGTCGAGCAGCCCGGCCTTGTCGGTGACGTGCCGGCACTCGGCGCCGACATGCTCGAAATAGTTGGAACGACGGAACGACCATTGCTCGCGGACCGGCGCATCGCCCTCCGGCTCGGGATAGTTGCGATTGAGGATCACGTCGGGCCGCGCCAGATCCTCCTCACTCAGCCGGTAGCCCGGCGGCGCGAACCAGTTGGGCCGCTCCCAGCCATAGACCGTGCCGAACACCGCGCCCTTCGCCTTCATCCGGTCGTAGCAGGGCGTGCGGCGCAGGCCCCGCGCGCCCTCGCGCTCCTCGTCGGGATAATGCACCGTGAAGACCTTGGCATAGGCCTCCTCGTTCTTCGTGGTGAGATAGCCCTTGCCGGCATAGTCGCCGAAGCGGCGCGGATCGACGCCCATCATGTCGATCGTCGGCTCGCCATCGACGATCCAGTGGGCGAGCTGCCAGCCAGCCCCGCCGGCAGCGGTGATGCCGAAGCTGTGCCCCTCGTTCAGCCAGAAGTTCTTCAGCCCCGCCGCCGGGCCGACGATCGGGCTCCCGTCCGGCGTATAGGCGATGGCGCCATTGTAGACGCGCTTGATCCCGACCTCGCCGAACGCGGGAACGCGCGCGATCGCGGCCATGATATGCGGCTCGAGCCGCTCCAGGTCCTCGGGGAACAGCTCATATTCGGATTCGGCCGAGGGGCCGTCCGGATAGCAGACCGGCGCGCCGACCTCGTACGGACCAAGCAGCAGGCCGCCGGCTTCCTCGCGCATATAATAGCTGGCGTCGGATTCGCGCAGCACGCCCATTTCCGGCAGGCCGGCGCGCTTGCGCTCCATGATCGCGGGATGCTGCTCGGTGACGAGATATTGATGCTCGACCGGGATGACCGGGACGTCGAGCCCGACCATCGCCCCCGTCTTGCGCGCGAAATTGCCGCTGGCCGAGACGACATGCTCGCACAGGATGTCGCCCTGGTCGGTCGAGACCAGCCACTCGCCGCCCGGCTGCCGGGTGATCCCCGTCACCGTCGTGTTGCGGTTGATCTCGGCGCCCATCTGCCGGGCACCCCGCGCCAGCGCCTGGGTGAGGTCGGCGGGCTGGATATAGCCGTCCGCCGGGTGGCGGATCGCCGCGATCACGCCGTCCATCTCCGCGAGCGGCCAGAATTCCTTGACCTGCCCGGGGGTGAGCATGTCGACCTCGACGCCGATCGTGCGCGCGACGCCGGCATAATATTTATACTCGTCGAGCCGGTCCTGCGTGCAGGCGAGGCGGATGTTCGAGACGTTGGAGAAGCCGACGTTCAGCCCGGTCTCGGCCTCCAGCGTCGGATAGAAGCCCACCGAATATTGGTGCATCTTGCCGACGGAATAGCTGAGGTTGAACAGCGGCAGCAGCCCGGCGGCGTGCCAGGTCGATCCCGAGGTCAGTTCCTTGCGCTCGACCAGCACGACATCCGACCAGCCGAGCTTCGCCAGATGATAGAGCGTCGATACGCCGACGACGCCACCACCGATCACCACCACACGAGCATGCGTCTTCAAGGCAATTATATCCCATAGCTGGGGGAATGCGCGCATTCCGGTCGTTGGGGCCTTCGCCCCTTTTCGGGGGAGGCGGCCTGATATGCGAGATTAGTGTTGCTTATCCTACCTAGCGAAAAACGATCGCGCGCTCGCCATTGAGCAGCACGCGGTGCTCCAGATGCGCCTGGACCGCGCGGCCCAGCACGCGACTCTCGGTATCCTGGCCCTGGCTGATCAGGTCGTCGACGCTGTCGGCATGATCGACGATCGACACGTCCTGCGCGATGATCGGCCCCTCATCGAGATCGGGCGTGACGTAGTGCGCGGTCGCGCCGACCATCTTCACGCCACGTGCATAGGCGCGGTGATAGGGGTTGGCGCCCTTGAAGCCAGGCAGGAAGCTGTGGTGGATATTGATCACCCGCCCGTCCAGCCGCCGGCACAGGGCGTCGGACAGCACCTGCATGTAGCGCGCGAGGATGACCAGATCGACCTGCTGCGCATCGATCAGGCCGAGCAACGCCGCCTCCTGCTCGGCCTTGGTATCGGTGGTGATCGGCAGGTGGTGGAAGGGGATACCCTCATGCTCCACCCGCCGCTGCCAGGTCATGTGGTTCGAGACGACGCTGGTGATCGTCATCGGCAGGCGGCCGGTGGCAGTGCGATAGAGCAGGTCGTTCAGGCAGTGCCCACCCTTCGACACCATGATCGTCGCGCGGAGCGGCACGGCCAGATCGTGCAGCTTCCAGTCGAGCCGCCACGCGGTCGCGACCGGCGCGAAGGCCTCGCTGAAGCTCTCCGCCGTGAGCCGGGGCGGCCCGGAAAACTTGATGCGCATGAAGAAGCGCCCCGTCGGCGCATCGCCATATTGCGCATTCTCGATGATGTTGCAGTCCTGCGAGGCAAGCGAATTGGCCACCGCGGCAACGATGCCCTTGCGGTCCTCGCATGCGAACAGCAGCACGAACTGGTGGTCTTGATCGGTCATCGGCGAACTCCCCACCGCAGGGCGTAGCCAACCCGTGTCGCACTGCAATCGACCGCGGCCTCGATTAGCGTCTCTTATCGCCGGATGAAGCATGGTCGATCCGGCGATGGCCAAAGCCGATCGCTTTGCGTAGCATCGCCCGCGTAACGACCAGCGCCCGGGCAACGGGTGGGGGGACAGGCGGAAGGATGCCGGGCTTTGTCGCGCAAGGACCTATCGACCACCATGAAGCTTCCGCCCGGCTACGAGCTCAATTCGATCGAGGTCTTCGTGCTGACCGCCGAACTGGGCGGCATGACGCAGACCGCGCGGCATCTCGGCATGACCCAGTCAGCGGTGTCGCAAACCATCTCGAAACTGGAACTGGCGCTTGGGGTCCGCCTGTTCGATCGGGCGATGCGGCCGCTCGCCCTGACCCCCAGCGGCAAGCTGCTGCTGCGCGAAGGGGCGCAGCTGATCGCCTCCGCGCGGGGCCTGGCGCGCGAAGTGCGCGAGGGCAGCGAGCGCGCGGCCGATTGCGTGACGATCGCAATGGCGGAAAGCATCGCCAACCACCTTACCGCGCCGCTGCTGAAGGGGATCGGCGAGCGCGCGCTGCAATGGAAATTGCGCTCCGGCATCTCGCTGCTCCAGCATCACGACTTCCTCGCCCGCAAGCTCGACATGCTGATCACGGGCAGCAGCCGGCTGGAGGAGATGGAGGAGGTCGAGCATTTCCCGATCATGACCGAGGATTTCATCCTGATCGCGCCGGCCGAACATGACGGGCCGCTCGATCCGATCGAGGCGCTCGCGAACACCCCGTTCATCCGCTATTCGCTGCTCTCCGCGATGGGGCAGCGGATCGAGCGCCAGGTGACCCGGCTGCGCCTCAAGCTGCCCAACACGGTCGAGGTGGATTCGACGATGCAACAGCTGTCCGCGGTCGCCGCGGGCGTGGGCTGGAGCATCACCACGCCGCTCTGCCTGGCGAGCCAGATGGAATTGCTGCCCGCGCTGAAGGTGGCGCCGATGCCGCGCGCGCAATTCTGCCGCCACGTCCAGCTCGTCGTCCGGCGCGGTGAGTTCGGCACGTTGCCGCGCGACATCGCCGAGCTTTCGCGGCGGAGCCTGAAGCAAAGCCGGCTCAGGCAATTGGTCGAGCAACTCCCCTGGATGGAGTCGGCGCTGCACTGGCCGCCCGAGCCAAGCGAGCCGCTGTCCTAGAACCGGCCCGAAAACGGCGCCGATCCCGGCTGGGCGCCCCCAACCGCTCGCCCGCGATCCGGGATGGCACGCCACACGCGGCGATTCCCGATGAGCTTTTCAACTAATTCGAACAACGCCAGCAGCTTTATCTCAATTCCTCCAGTCAAACTGCCTCGCTAGTGATCCGGCCACGGCAAGCGGCACGGTCGCCAGCCACCAACATTGGAAGGAATCCACGATGACGATCACCGCCACCACCGTTCCCGGCAAGACCCTGTTGTCGCCTGTCGACCACACCCTCGTGCTGATTGATTTCCAGTCGCAGATGGCCTTCGCCACCAAGTCGATCGACGCGACGGTGCTGCGCAACAATGCAGCGCTGGTGGCCCGGAGCGCGGCGGGGTTCGGCGTCCCGACGATCCTGACGACGGTTGCCGAGAAGAGCTTCTCGGGCCCGATGTTCGACGAAGTCACCGACGCCTTCCCCGGCCAGCCCCTGCTCGACCGCACCTCGATGAACACCTGGGAAGATGCCGCCGTGATCGAGGAGGTCAACCGCATCGGCAAGGACCGGATCGTGTTCGCCGGGCTGTGGACCTCGGTCTGCATCGTCGGCCCGGTGGCGTCCGCGATCGACCAGGGCTTCGACGTGTATTTCATCGCCGACGCCTGCGGCGATGTGTCGGCCGAGGCGCATGAACGCGCCGTGCAGCGGATGATCCAGCTCGGCGCGACGCCGATGACCTCGGTCCAGTATCTGCTGGAGCTGCAGCGCGACTGGGCACGCGGCGAAACCTATGAGCTCACCACCGGCATCGCGAAGAAATGGGGCGGTGCCTACGGACTCGGCGTGACCTACGCCAAGACGATGTTCGGCGCCGCCGAAGGCGCGCACGGCTGACGCTGCAGGACAGGGAGCGGACGCGATGAAGCCATATCTTCTCTCGCTCGGGGCAGGGCTGCTGGTCGGGATGGTCTACAGCCTGCTCGGCGTCCGCTCTCCTGCCCCGCCGGCGATCGCCCTGATCGGCCTGCTGGGCATTCTGCTCGGCGAGCAGGCCATTCCGCTGGCCAGACAGCTGATCAACCGGGCGGACGTCGTCGCCTATCTTCGCAGCGATTGCGCCGAACATGTCCTTGGCCGCCTGCCCGGCGACGACAAGGCCGACGGATGAACCACCTCAATCGCCGCGACGTGATAGCCGGCGCGGCGACCACCGGCCTCGCCTTTCCCCTTTATGCCCGTGAACGGAGATCCCGAATGATTGCCCCCGACCTGATCCTCGTCAATGCCAGGGTCACGACGCTCGACCGCGAGAATCCCCGGGCGGAAGCGATCGCGATCCGCGATGGGCGGTTCCTGGCGGTCGGGTCCGAAGCCGAGGTTCGCGCCGCGGCACCCGGGGCGCTCGAGATCGATGCCGGCGGCCGGCGCGTGATCCCGGGCCTGATCGACAGCCATATGCACATCATCCGGGGCGGGCTGAACTACAACATGGAGTTGCGGTGGGACGGCGTGCCGAGCCTGTCCGAAGCCATGGCGATGCTGCGGCGGCAGGTCGCCAGGACGCCCGCGCCGCAATGGGTGCGCGTGGTCGGCGGCTTTACCGAGCACCAGTTCGCCGAGAAGCGCCTGCCGACGATCGACGAGCTGAACGCGGCGGCCCCGGACACGCCGGTGTTCATCCTGCACCTTTATGATCGCGCGCTGCTCAACGCCGCGGCGCTGCGGGTGGTGGGCTACACCAAGGACACGCCCAACCCGCCCGGCGGGGAAATCGTCCGCGATACGGCGGGCAACCCGACCGGGCTGCTGCTCGCCCAGCCCAACGCCACGATCCTCTATTCGACGCTCGCCCGGGGGCCGAAGCTGCCCCCCGACTATCAGCTGAACTCGACCCGCCATTTCATGCGCGAGATGAACAGCCTGGGCGTGACCGGCGTGATCGATGCGGGGGGCGGCTTCCAGAATTACCCGGACGACTATGCGATCATCGAGCAGCTGCACGATGCGGGGCAGCTGACCGTGCGGATCAGCTATAATCTCTTCACCCAGAAACCGAAGGAAGAGCTTGCCGACTTTGCCTCCTGGGTGAAGCAGGTGAAGCCGGGCGATGGCGATGACCGCTATCGGCACAACGGGGCGGGCGAGATGCTGGTCTATTCGGCCGCCGATTTCGAGGATTTCCGCGTCGAACGCCCCGACATGCCGCCGAGCATGGAGGGCGACCTGGAACCCGTGATCCGCCTGCTTGCGGAACATCGGTGGCCATGGCGGATGCATGCCACCTACGACCAGACGATCGGCCGGGCGCTCGACGTGTTCGAGAAGGTCAACCGCGACATTCCGCTCAGCGGGATCAACTGGTTCTTCGACCATGCCGAGACGATCAGCGACCGCAACATCGATCGCATCGCGGCGCTGGGCGGCGGCATCGCGATCCAGCATCGCATGGCCTATCAGGGCGAATATTTCGTCGAGCGCTACGGCAACAAGGCAGCGGAACGGACGCCGCCAATCGGCCGGATGATCGCCGCCGGCATTCCGGTCGGCGCGGGCACCGACGCGACGCGCGTCGCGAGCTACAATCCCTGGGTGTCGCTGTCCTGGCTGGTGACGGGCAAGACCGTCGGCAACCTCCAGCTCTATCCGGTCGCGAACCGGGTCGATCGCGAAAAGGCGCTCCGGCTATGGACCGAGGCCAATACCTGGTTCTCGAACGAGCAGGGCAAGAAGGGCCAGATCAAGGCCGGCCAGCTCGCCGACCTGGCGCTCCTTTCCGGCGACTATTTCACCGTGGCGGAGGACGAGATCGTCCATCTCCGTTCGGTTTTGACCCTGCTCGGTGGCGTCGTCGTCCATGGCGACGGAGACTATGCGCCGCTCGCCCCCGCCCTGCCCCGGCCGATGCCGGACTGGTCGCCGGTAGCGACCTTTGGCGGCTATCATCGGTCGCCCGAGGCACGGGCGAAGCTTGCCTCGGCCTGTGGCTGCGCCAGCGCCTGCAACGTCCACGGCCACGATCATGCCGCGTCGCTCGGCACCGTCGCGCCGGCAGCCGATGTGCAGACCTTCTGGGGAACGCTGGGCTGCGGCTGCTGGGCCGTTTGACGACTTTTCAACGAAAGGAATGATCATGAAGACGCTAAGGCTGATGCTGCTGGCCGGGCTGGTCGGCCTCTCCCCGATCCAGGCGACCGCGCGCAACACCGGCCCCGCCACGGAACTGGCGGTTGGCCCGCAATATGACACCACCCATGTCTATGTGCCGGCCGTCGATTTCGACCGGTTCGTGACCAGCTTCGTCGCGACGTTCGGCGGGACCACCAGCAAGCAGGGCGTGTTCCAGGTCACCCCGACGACGAGCCAGACCATGTCGCAGCTCGTGCTGACCCCGGCCGGCACGGTTTCCGTCTTCGGATTCAAGACGCCGATACCCTATCCCTTCGGCGAGGAACGCACCGGCTATCTCGTGACCGATATCGACGCGGCGACCACCGCCGCACGGATCGCGGGCGCGACCACGCTCGTCGATCCGTTCCCCGATCCGATCGGCCGCGACGTGCTGGTGCAATGGCCGGGCGGGGTGAACATGCAGCTCTACTGGCACACCACCAAGCCCGATTACGCGGCGCTGCAGACAGTGCCCGAGAACCGGATCTATCTCACCGCCAGCGCAGCGGACCGGTTCGTCTCGGCGTGGAAGCGCTTCGCTCATGCAACCGTCACCCGCGACGATCGCGCGGCACCCGGTGCCGAGATCGGCAAAGCCGGCACGGCCTATCGGCGCATCCGCCTGACCTCGACCTATGGCAGGATGTCGGTCGCGGTGACCGACGGTGCCCTGCCCTGGCCCTATGGCCGCGACATGACCGGCTATGAGGTCGCCGACCTGGATGCGACGCTGGGGCGGGCACAGGCAGCCGGGGTCGTCACGCTGGTCGCGCCGCAGACCTTCGGGGACCGCCGTTCCACGATCGTGCAGTTCCCCGGCGGCTATATCGCGGAGATCCACGCGCCGGCGGCAAAGTGATGGACGCCAGCCGCGCCCCTCGCTTCGTCGATGCCATGCTCGACTGGCGCTGGACCTGGTTCCTGGCGCGACTGGCGCTGGTCAGCGCCTATCTGCTCGGCGGTGTCGTGAAGCTCGGCGACTGGCCGTCGGCGGTCGCCGAGCAGGCGCATTTCGGCATGCACCCGCCCGCCCTCTGGGCAGCGCTCACCATCGCGGTCGAACTCATCGGATCCGGCCTGCTGCTGGCCGGGCGCCGGGTATGGCTTGCCGCCGGGATGCTGGGGGTCTTCACGATGCTCGCCGCCGTTACCGCCAACGCCTTCTGGACGATGCACGGGCAGGAACGCTTCATGGCGACCAACGCGTTCTTCGAACATCTCGGGCTGATCGGCGGGTTCGTGCTCGCGGCGCTGGTCGCGAAACATGATCGGCGGCGCGGTGTTGCGTAAGCTCGCGGTGGCGACAGCCATCGCCCTGCCCGGCGTTCCCGCCGCCGCGCAATCGGCATGGCAGCCTCCGGCACTGACGATCACGCGCTATGACGAGGACTGGTCCGGCCTCGCCCACGCATCGGACCCGGCCCGCTGGACGGAACGGCTCAAATATGTGCCGCTTGGCGGCGACGCCTATCTCACGACCGGGATCGAGGCGCGCGCGCGCGACGAGAGCTATCGCGACAATCTCTGGGGCGACGGGCCGGCACCGGACGACGGTTATCTGTGGTTGCGGCTGATGCCCTATGCCGATCTGCATGTCGGGCAGGTCCGCGCCTTCGTCCAGCCGATCGCCGCCTATGCGGTGGGTGTGGCCGGCGGGCCGGGCCCGATCGACCAGACGCGGGTCGATCTGCTCCAGGGCTTCGCCGACGCGACGGTGCGTGTCGGCGGCGATGCGACCGTGACGCTGCGCGGCGGCCGCCAGATGCTGTCGCTCGGCACCGAGCGGCTCGTCGGGACGCGCTACGGCCCCAATGTGCCGCTTGCCTTTGACGGCTTTCGGGCGCTGTTCGAGACGGGCGGAACCACTGTCAATTTCCTGGCGGCCGAGCCGGTGCGCCCCGGGCCCGGCAGCTTCGACGACCGGTCCTCCGCCGCCAAATCGCTTTGGGGCGTCTATGCGACGCGACCTGGCTTCGATCTCTATTATCTCGGCTATCGCAATCGCCGCGCGCAGTTCGACGCGGGCAGCGGCGAGGAGCGCCGCCACAGCATCGGGTTGCGCAGCTTCGGCACCGCGCACGACTGGCACTGGAACGTGGAGGCGGTGGTACAATTCGGGAGGCTGGGCGATCAGCGCATCCGCGCCTGGACCATCGGCTCCGAACTGGGCCGGCACCTGCGCGACGTGCCCTTCAAGCCGGACCTGATGATGCGATTCAACATGGTGAGCGGCGACACGAAACGTGGCGACGGCACGCTCGGCACGTTCAACGCGCTGTTCCCGAAAGGCAAATATTTCGGCGAGCTCTCCCCGATCGGTCCGTATAATATCGTCAATCTCAATCCGGGCGTGACGCTCGATCTGGGCGGCAATGTTTCCGCCGGGCTGATGGGGCAATTCTACTGGCGCTATGCAAGCGCCGACGGGATCTACGACGTGCCGGGAAATCTTGTCCGCAGCGCCGGAACGGCGCGCAGCCGATTCATCGGCAGGCAGATCGAGGCGACCGCCGACTGGCAGGCGACGCCCGAACTCGACCTGTCGGTATCGCTTTCCGGCTTTGCGCCGGGCGCCTTCATCCGCGAAACCGGGCCCGCCCGCATGATCGCGATGCTCGGCCTCGAAGCCAATTACCGATTCTGACCCGGAGACGACCCATGCCTGCCCCCAAATCATCGCCGCTGCCATGGCTGCTCCTGCTGCTCTCGGTAACGACGGGCCTGGTCGACGCGATCAGCGTGCTCGGGCTGGGCAAGGTGTTCACCGCCAACATGACGGGCAACATCGTGTTCCTCGGCTTTGCGGTAGCCGGTGCGCCGGGATTCGAGCCGGCGCCCTATCTGGTGGCGATCGCCGCTTTCCTCGCCGGCGCGCTGATCGCCGGGCGTACGGGCAAGGCCCATGCAGGCCGACCGCTCCGTCGCTGGCTGATGGTCGCGGCGCTGATCGAGGCCGCCCTGCTATGGATCGCCGCGTGCGTCGCGATCGGGTTCGACATCGCCACGCCGGATGGCCGCCTGCTGGCGATCGTCGCGCTCACTGCGGTCACCATGGGCTTCCGCAACGCCACGATCCGGCAATTGAAGGTGCCGGACCTCACCACCACCGTGCTGACGATGACGCTGACCGGTCTGGCCGCCGATTCCAGCATGGCCGGCGGTGCCAATCCCAACTGGCAACGCCGGATCGGGGGTGTCGTCGCGATCTTTGCCGGGGCCGTGCTCGGCGCAGTGCTGGTGATGCGCGCGGGGCTGTCGGTACCGCTCGCGCTGGCCGGCGCCCTGGTGCTGGCAGGGACGATTGCCTGCGCGCGGCATCCCGCCGCGGCCGAACCGCTTGCATGATTGACGACGTCGCCCGGACAGGGATGCGTCCGTCGCCGGGCGATCAGGCCGCAGGCGGCGGTGAGATCGCGGCCCGCGCGCGCAGCAGGAGCAGGAACGCGATCCCGCCCGCCGTCATCGCGACAGCCGTCATGGAGAATCCGACGGCGACCGGATCCCGAAAGACATAGTCGGTCAGGGCGCCCGTCAGCGCGGTTCCTGCCGCCAGGCCCATGATGACGTTGCAGAACGACACCATCGCCGTACCGACGCCCCGCATCTGGTTGGGCACCACATTCTGCAAGACGGTGATGCCCACCGTCCCGCTGATCGACGACATGAAGATCCACAAGGCGAAGAAGGCAATCGCCTGCCCTCCCGAGGACGCGATCGCGACGGCCCCGCCGAAAAAGCCGATCCCCGCCGCCGAGAGCGCGACGGTAAGCCGCCCCTTGTCGCCGCGACGACCCGCCTGCAGGTCGCTGAGCAATCCGCCCGCGATAGTGCCGGCGCCACCGGCGAGCATCGACACGATCCCGAGCGACCCGGCGATCTCGCCCGGCGTGAAGTGGAACCGGCGCGTCAGCAACGCCGGCATCCAGTTCTGGATCGCGAAATCACCGGCGGAGACCAGGGCCACCGCCAGATAAAGCGGCAGGAGGATCGCCGCGCGCAGGCGAAACCCGGCAAAGGTCGCCGCCACGGTGAGAGCCTCGCCACCCCGCCCCGTTTCCCGCCGGCGCGGTTCGCGCACCGTCAGCAAGAGTGCGAGCGGGAGAGCTCCCGCGAGGCCAAGAACGACCAGGACGGTCCGCCATGGCGCCAGCGATCGCAGGACCGGCAGAGCGGCGAAATGCCCCGCATTGGCATATTCCAACAGCCCCCCGCCGATCACGACAGCGGCACCGCTGCCGACGGCCATGCCCGTCAACAGGCAGCCGATGGCAATGCCCCGGCGATTGGGCGGAAAGAGATCGGCGATCATCGACACGGCTGCCGGCGCGAACGCCGCCTCGCCGATGCCGACGCCGATGCGAAGGGCGAAAAGCGCCGCAAAGCTCCCGGCATAGCCGCACCCGACAGTGCAGAGGCTCCAGATGGCCACCCCGGCGATGATCACGATGCGACGCGGGAACAGGTCCGCCAGCCGGCCGAACGGCAAGCCGGCGACTGAATAGATCAGGGCGAAGGCCAGTCCCTGCACCAGCGCGACCTGGGTGTCGCCCAACCGCAGGTCCGCTCGGATGGGATCGACCAGCAGGCTGAGAACCAGCCGGTCGGAATAGGAAATGACCGCCACGGCGAAGAACACGACGATCGTCCACCAGGCGAGAACCGGCGACGGCCAGCCGCCATCCCGGTCCCGCGTCCCTGCTTCATCGCTCATTTCGGGTCGTGCCAGGGGCGCAGATCCACTGACAGGCTGCTGGGATAAAGGGCGCTCCGCTGAACGCTCCAGCTTTCCGCCTTTCCTTCCGAATAGCGCCGGAAGGCGCTCGTATCGGCACCGGCCAGGCTGAGGCGCAGGCGATGCCCGGCCTTGAGCAGGGCGGCGATCGGGAAGGTCGGGAAGGTCACCTCGGCGATCCTGCCCGGGACCATCGGCATGGCATCCGCGCGCTCATAGCTCTTGGCAGGCTCCGGCTGGTCATAGGGAAGCTGGCCTGCAGTTGCCGGCTTGCGGTGGATCGCGCGAAACAGGCCTTCGGTGAGATAGGTCACCCGGCCGTCCGGGGCGACATCCTCCAGATAGGCGAAGAAGGCCGGATCGGCAGTGGCGGTGGCGACGAACAGGCGGATGGCGGGCGTGCCGACCAGTTCCATATCCCGTTCGAACGGCGCCGACGTGTAGGTCAGCAGCGCACGGTCGGCCTCGCGCCGGTCGCCATAGGCCGCCGGATCACCGATCTGCGTGGTCCAGCGCGTGGCACTGCCGGTGGTCGCGGAGAAATCGACGGAATAGCGGTCCTCGCCATCCGCCCGGGGACGATCGGTCGACAGCGTGCCCTGGGCGTCGAAGCGAAAGGCAATACGCTTCACGTCCGATGGCGGCCATGCCGCCGTGGTGCGGAAGGTCCTGGCGCCAAGCACATAATAATGGATGGTCCGCGTCACAGGTTCCCCCGACCGAACGCGCGCGATGAAATCGGCGATCCCGGCCCATTGGTCCTCGAAGCCCGGCACGGGATCGGCGGTCTCGGGAAAGAAGGGATCGGTGAGGCGATCGCCGCCATGATTGTTGGCGGTGATCCACACCTCCATCGGAATGCCCGGCAGCGACCGATAGCGGGCCAGCGTGCCCTCCGCCGTACCGGCATCCATCCAGCTCGCCCAATATTGCACGGGCACGCCGGCGCGGGCGATCTCCGCGAGCCGGGCAGCCGCGCTCGACGAAAACATGGTGAAACCGTTCGCGCCCTTGTCGTCACGGAATTCCGCCTGGCGATAGTCGTCCGGTTTCCAATGGCGACGCGCCGCGATCGCCGCGCGCAGCAGGTGGTGATCGGAATCCCCGTCGACCGGCTGGAGTCGCGGCCATAGGCGCGAGCAATCCTCGGCGCGCGCGCCGCAATCCAGGCCGTCCTTGGGATCAAGCGACTTGCCATAATCGCGGAGCAGCGTGTCGCCGCCCCACAGGCTCATCATGAAATCATTGGCGACGCCCCCGGGGGCGAAGAGCTGGAGATACGGATCGAAGTCGCTCTCGCGAACGATCGCGCCCGTCAGGCCGGCGCGGGAGCCGGTGGCGAGATCGGCCGTGTCGGCCATGTAGGAGACGCCCTCCGCGAACACCTCGCCGTTCGACCAGGGCTGCGCCTTTAGATGCGCGATGATCGCGTCCATGTCGCGGATCTCGTCGGGTCCGATCTCGACCATCCGGTCGCCAAAGGAGGCGGTCGATCCGCGCGTGTCGACGATCGCGACGACGAAGCCCTGCGCCACCAGCGCGGCATATTTGCCGCTCTCCCCATGGATGAACGTCCCGGCCCGACCATAGCGGGTCTGAACGAGCAGCACCGGGTGAGCCTGGCCGTCGGGCCGGCCGCCGGGAAACCAGAGGCTGACGGCAAGGCGCACACCGTCCGGCATGGCGAGATAATAGGAACTGTCGCTCCAGCCCGCCGGCCGACTTGCCGCCGGTGCCGCTTGCGCGGTTGCGGCAGGTGGCGGCGGCGGTGCCGTGCCCCTGCCCCCGGCACAGCCCGTCAGGCACATCATCACCCCGAGCGCCTGCCAGAACGGCATCACGCCCTGCCCCTCGCGCTCAAGGCCAATCGTCCGCGTCATACCCGATCGCCGCACCGTGCCTGTCTCCCTGGTAGATCACGGTGCTTTGACAGAAGGTTCCGCAACCAATAAATGAGATTGACCTCACTTTTATATAAAATTCAAGGGACTCTTTATGCCACCGATCGCCTTTGTTGCCGGACTGGCGCAGGAAACGAATGTTTTCAGTCCCTTGCCGACGGGTTTCAGTGAATTCGGCGGCTGCTATGAGGTCAATGGCAGCAGTCGCGCGGAGGCGCCTCCCTTTCCTGAATCGCTCCTTGTCGGTGGACGGCGACGGGCGCTCGAGGGGCTGATCGCGCTGCGCGAAGGGCCGACCGCGGGTGCGCATCCGGGCGGGATCGTGACGCGCGCCGCCTATGAGGCGTTCCGCGCCGCCATCCTGTCGGCCCTGGCGGCGGCGCTGCCGGTGGATATCGTCGCGATACACCTGCACGGGGCGATGATCGCCGACGGCTATGACGATTGCGAAGGCGACCTGCTCGGCCATCTGCGGGCGCTCGCAGGGCCGGGTTGCGCCATCGGCGCGATGATCGATCCGCATGCGCATCTCTCCCCGGCGATGGTCCGGGCCTGCGACGTGCTGGTCGCCTACAAGGAATATCCGCATGTCGATTTTCGCGAGCGGGCCGAAGAAGTCTGGGACCTGCTGATCGCGAAGCAGCGCGGCGCCATCGCGCCGACCCCCGCGATCTGGGACAGCGGCGTGATCGGCATCTTCCACACCTCGCGCCCCGAGGTCCGCGCGCTGGTCGAGCGCATGCGCGAGATCGAACGATCGGGCGCGGCGCTCTCCGTGTCGCTCATCCATGGCTTCCCCTGGGGCGACGGGCCCGATTTCGGCACCCGGGCGCTCGCGATCTGCGACGGTGATGCCGGCACGGCCGATGCCATCGCGCGGGAGATCGCGACGCGCGCGCGCGCGATCGCGCTGTCCTCGCCCGACACCAGCCTGACCTTCGCCGATGCGATGCGGAGGATCGAGGCGGACGGCCCGGGAGATCGCCCCTATGTGCTCGCCGACAGCGCGGACAATCCCGGCGGCGGGGCGGCAGGCGATTCGACCTTCGTGCTCGCCGCGATGCTGGATCGCGGCGTCACCGGGGCCTGCATCGGGCCGCTCTGGGATCCGCAGGCGGTGGCCATCGCCTTCTCCGCAGGCCTGGGCGCACGGCTATCGCTGCGGATCGGCGGCAAGACCGGACCGCTGTCGGGAAATCCGATCGACCTGGAGGTGGCGATCATCGGACTGGACGCGCACGCCAGACAGGATTTCGCCGGCGAGCCCTTTCCGCTCGGGCGGGCCGCCGCCGTCCGGGGATCGGGCATCGAGATCGTGCTGGTGAGCGAACGGGACCAGGCGCGCGGACCAGACCTCTTCACCGGACTGGGCGTGCGACTGGAGGACAAGCGGGTGATCGTCGTCAAATCCAGCCAGCATTTCCACGATGGCTTCGCGCCGCTGGCACGGGCGGTGATGTATCTGGACGGGCCGGGCAGCCTCCAGTCGGACCTGCGACATTATGCCTATCGCAACATCGGGCGGCCGCGCTGGCCGATCGACGGCGAGGCGCCCCTTCCCCGGTCCATCCCGCTGGCCTGAATGCAGCCGCGAGGATCAGCGAAAGCGCGCGGGCGAGACGCCGGTGACCAGCGCGTCCATGTCGGTCGAGAAACCCGTATCGCTGCCAGCGATCAGCGCCGCGGTCAACCGGGCAGCGGCAGGGGCCGTCTGGATCCCGAAGCCACCCTGCCCGGCGAGCCAGAAGAGCCCCTCGACGAGCGGATCGAAGCCGATCAGGGGCGCCTGATCCGGCGTGAAGGTGCGCAGACCGGCCCAGGGGGTCCGCACGTGCCGGACCTGCAGCGTGGTGATCGTCTCCAACCGGTCGACTGCCATGGCGATGGCGAAATCGTCGGCAAAGGCATCGCACGGCGGCGACGGCTCGGCATCGGCCGGGGAAATCATGAGCTTGCCGGCCTCGGGCTTGAAATAGAGGCTCTCGGCCATATCGACCACCATCGGCCAGTGATCGACCGACTGGCCTGCCGGCCCATCGATGATCGCAGCGCTCCGACGCATCGGCACGAGCCCGGGGGGCGACGCCCCGAACAAGGCGCCCACCTCGCCCGCCCATGCCCCGGCGGCATTCACGACCACGTCAGCGCAAATGACCTGGTCACCCGCGGCGATTCGCCAGCGCCCGTCGAGGCGGCGTGCGGACCGCACCGGCGCCTGGCGGACGAGCGCCCCACCCTTCGCCCGCAGCGTGCGCAGATAGCCGTCCAGGAGCGCATGGACGTCGATGTCAGCGGCCCCCGCCTCCCATCGGGCATGCGCGATCGCCTCCTCCTTGAGGATCGGCACGAGCGCGCAGGCTTCCGCCGCCGACAATCGAGGAAGGTCGTCGAGATCGTCGAAGGCCTGATGGCTGCTTGCTTCGAGCATTACATAGAGAAGGCCACGCCGACGAAGAATGTCTCCCTCTCCACCCGCGTCACGCCATCCCTCCATCAGCCGGCGGCTTTCGGCGCTCAATCGACGGACCAGATCGTTGCCGTAGCTGTCAGCGAAGATCGCGGCCGACCGTCCGGTCGCGTGATAGCCCGGATGTTCTTCCTGCTCGGCCACCACCACGCGACCGCGCGGCGCAAGCGCCGCGGCGGCCGAGACGCCCGCCATGCCGGCGCCGATGACGAGGAAATCGCAATCTAGATTCGTCATTCGCGGCTATCCTGTTTCATCGAGGCCACTGGCCGTCGATGCCGTTGCGATTCCCCTTGCCGGCCCGGACGCGGGCTGCCCTTGACAAAGCCATCTAATGAAGATGAGATCATACTCATATATATTACAGGCGCAAGCGCTGACCGCGTGGTCCAGTCGAGGAGAAGCTCATGAGATACGTCCCGCCCGCACCATGGACTGCCTTCCCCGCACCCGAGGCGTCGTCGACGGTATCGCGCCGCGGGCTGTTCGGGCTTTCAGGGGCGCTGATGCTGTCGAGCGCGATGCCCGCGGGAGCGCAGGGCGATCCCGTCGGGGACACGATCGCGGACGTCGTGCAGCGCGCGATGGAACAGGGCCCTTTCCCCGGGGTGGTCGTCGCTGTCCAGAAAGGGGAAAGGACACTCTATCGTCGCGGCTTCGGCCATATCGACCTGGAAAACGGGGTGATGGCGACGCCCGAGGCGATCTTCCCGATCGGCTCCGTCACCAAGACCATGACGGGCCTGTCGATCATGCAACTCGTGTCGCAGGGAAAGATCGGGCTGGACGATCCGGCCGGCAAATATGTCGACGGCTTGTCGGCGGCCGTAGCCGCGATACGCATCCGCAACCTGCTCGATCACACATCGGGCCTGGTCGGCTATCTCGACATCCCCGGCTTTCCGCGCACCAGCCAGGATCCGATCACCCGGCAGCAGGTCGTCGGCTGGTTCGCGAACAGGCCCCTTCAGTTCGAACCGGGGACACGGTGGAGCTACACCAATTCGGGCATCTACCTGCTCGGCCTGATCATCGAGAAGGTGTCCGGGCTGAGCTATGAGCGCTACCTCCACGACCATATCTTCGTCCCCTTCGGGATGGCCAACAGCTCGGTTACCGGTTGGGCAACGATCCTGCCGCGGCGCGCGCGCGGCTATATGATGGGGCGGAATGGCATCGAGAACGCGCAACGCTATGATCCGCTGATCGCCTTTTCGGCCGGGGCAGTCCTCTCCACTGTCGACGATATGCTCAAATACCGGCGCGGCGTCTTCGGCGACGGCCCGACCCCGCCGGCGGTCCGCCAACTGATCCTGCAGCGCGACCGGCTGAAGAGCGGAACCTTGCTCCCCTATGCGCTGGGATGCCTCGCCGAAACCGAGTTCGAGGGGCATCGCAAGATCGGCCATCCCGGCGATATCTTCGGCTTCTCCTCGCAATATTCCTATTATCCCGATGACGATGTGACGATCGTCGTCCTCGCCAATCTGCAGAATGCCGCCGTCTCGATCGTCTCGCTCGAGCAGAAGATCGCCCGCGCCGTGCTGGGGATCGCGCAGCCAGTCATCGTCGACGCCCGGCTCGTGAACGAGGATGTCGGCCGCTTCGCCGGCGACTATGCCCTGGGCGAAATCCGGTTCGCGGTCGATGGGATGCGCTTCGTCGTCAAAGACGGCGCGCTTCACCTGAGCTTCATCGCCGGTGGCGAAGCAGGGCCCGCAATCCCGCTCCGCTATCAGGGCAATGGTGTGTTCGTCTCACGCTTCGACGACGAGCATCGGTTCCGGTTCGACGGCCGCGGCAGGCGGCGCAAGGTCTTCATGTCCTATTACGGCTCCACCTTCGAGGCGACCGCCGGCCCGTGAACGGATCGTGCCGCGCGCCGTTCACTGCGAGCAGCCGCGCGCCTCGATCCGCCAGATATCCTGCAGCACATCATCCCGGACGACGTGCAGGACATCGTAGAGATTGACGGTCGGATCGCAGTGCGGGGTGAGGCAGGTGAGCACGCTGCCGGGGGCCAGCCGCCCCTGCTCCTCGGCGAACGTGACGAGCCCCTGCTCGTCGCCGAAAAAGGCATAGTGCGCACCGTCCGGCGCGCCCGCCACGATCCGCGGCGGCCCTGCCTCGGTGGCGAAGGCCTTGCAGCCCGCATCAGTGGTACACCGGCCGGGATGGCTCGCGCTGATCACCGTCGTCTGGACGAAGAGCGCCGCCTCGAATGGCGGTGTCTCGCGGCAATCGCTCCATATCTCGGCATATTCGCGGTCCATGAAGACGTAGGAGCCGACCTGAAGCTCGGTCAGCACGTCGAACCCGGGATCGAGGTCGAAGCTGCCGGTTCCTCCGCCAGTCACGATCGCGGGCGGGAGGCCGACACGCGTCAGTCCGTCGCGCAGATCGCGAAGCTGGCGGGCCGACGCCTCCAGCGCTGCCAGGCGGGCCTCGCGGCCGGCAATGTGCATCGCATGGCCGGCATAGCCCTGCAGCCCCGCAAAGGTGAGTGCCGGACTCCGGGCGATCATCCGCGCGAGCGCGATGCCGTCTCCAACCGATGCGACGCCAGTGCGATGCAGGCCGACATCGAGATCGACCAGGACGCGCAGGCAAAGGCCGGCAGCCGCGGCCGCCTCGTCCAGCGCCCGGACGTTCTCGGGATCGTCGGCGACCAGCATCAGATCGGGCGCAACCCGGGCAAGCGCCGTCAGCCGCTCGATCCCCTGGCGCGTCACGACCGGCGAGGTCAGCAACAGGCCGCCGATCCCCGACTGCGCGAAGATCTCCGCCTCGGCCAGCTTGGCGCAGGACAAACCGATCGCGCCAGCCGCGATCTGCCGGCGCGCAATCTCGCAACATTTGTGCGTCTTGGCATGGGGGCGAAGCTGAACGCCACGACGCCGGGCAGCTTCCGCCATCGAGGCGAGATTGCGCTCGAACGAGGAGAGGTCGAGCACCAGCGCCGGTGTATTAAGGGCCGCGCGCGATGCCGGACGCCCGATCAGCGGCGCGTTGATGCGCGAAGAGCCGGTCATCGCAGGATTCTACGCCAGGGCCAGGCGGGCCGTGGTCATAAACATCAGGAATTTCGAGAGCGCCTCGACATCCTTCACCGGATAGCGAACGGAATAGGCGTCCAGACGCTCGACCCCAGGCAGGTAGGACAGCCACTCGGCGACAAAACGGGTGCGCAGCGTGATTTCGAGATCGATCGGTCCCGGCAGCCTGTAGGGTTCAAGCGTCCCCACCAGCGCAACGGCTTGCGTGACCGCCGTGCGGAGCAGGCCGAGCGCGACCGCCGGGGTCGGACTGATGGCCGAATAGCTGCCATAAGCCTGTTTGAGCGTGGCGGACGCGATCGGCCCGAGCAGCGCGCGCGTCTCGCGCACCGCCACATCGTCCCCCGCGACCATCAGCACCGGCACGCCGTAATGGCCGGCGATCGCGGCACTGATCACCGCCTCGCTCGCCACCTTCCCACCGAGCCGGATCTCGTGGATCAGGTCGCTGCTCATGGTGTGCGCCAGCACGCCCTCGGCATTGGAGGAGCCGGCATGATATCCGAGCAGGAACGCGCCATCGAAGCGGCCGGCTTCGATCCCCTGCATCATGCCCAGCGGCCGCGGCCAGGACCGGACGAGTCGGACATGATCGGGCAGCATTTCCGGATGGATATTGAGACCGTTGCCGTGCGAATCGCTGACCACGATCTCGCTCGCTCCTTCGGCGTGTGCGGCCTCGCACAGGGCAACCACACTCTGCGTCATCCAGGTCCGCGCAGCTTCATATTCGAAGCCGCCCGGGCGCGTCTGCTCGCGCGAGACCACGCCGGCGATTCCCTCGATATCGGCCGAGACATAAAATCTCATGGCGCGAGCCAGGCCGCGAGCGCCGCCACCGATGGCGCCAGATCGTCCGGCGCCGACTGCTTTGGATAGAAAATCCGCAGCCATATGAGGCTGCTCGCATCGGCAACCATATCGTCATCGGCACCCATTTCGGCCATCAGTTCGAGTAGGCCGGGATCGGGATAGACGATCAGCTTGCGCACGAGCTCATCCATCATGCCGCCGAGCAGATAGGCCGCGAACATGGGGATCGCGTCGCTGGTCCCGCGACGGCGGCGAACGCCCTCGGCGACACGCCGGTACCAGATCCGGTTGGCGTTCTGGCTGAGTCGCGCGAACTCCGGCGTTTCGTCTCCCACCTGAAGAATGCATCGCATCAGGCCCGCATTGGCGCGACAGACCGAAATCCAGCGGCGGTTCGTCAGCCGGATCGAGTCATAGGCCGAACGCGTGCCCTCCCGCGGCGCTTCCAGGCTGAAGAAATTCTCGAGAAGATCCGTCAGGACGGTAACCGTCACATCGGTCTTGTCCTTGAAGTAAATGTAAAATGAACCTTCCGCCATCTCCGCGGTCTCGGTAACATCCGAGACACGCATCGCATGATAGCCCTTCTTCTCAAGAACCTTAGCGGTTGCGATCTTGATACGATCGCGCGTCCTCTGCCCTTTTTGCTTGGGCGGGTCGTCGCGATAGGCAGCTTCAAGGTGCTCGATATACGAAAGAGTCATGAATTCATCTTGCAAAGAACCGATCTCGACGTGCTTGCCGATTGACGGCGCCCATAAATGAGGCCAATCTCATAAAAGTGCAACCCCCGATGGGAACCCCATGACGAACATATCTGCCCCGCCGACCAGCGCCTCGCTGCGCCCCGGAGACACGCTTGGCCCGAGCGCGTGGATCGACGTCACCCAGGACATGATCAGCCAGTTCGGCGTGATCACCAAAGATCCCGACCCAATGCATGTCGATCCGGAATGGGCGCGACACAACAGTCCCTATGGCACACCGATCGCCTTCGGATTCCTCACGCTGTCGCTGCTGACTCACATGCTGCACGAAGCGGTCGGAACCGGGCCGCAGGCGGACCGGCGCGAGCCGGGCCACTTCCTCAATTACGGTTTCAACCGGGTTCGTTTCATCGCGCCCGTCCGCGCGGGCGATCGCGTCCGCGGCCATTTCCAGGTGATCGAAAGGATCGCCGACCAACAGGAGCGCTGGCTCACGACATTCGCCTGTCGGATCGAGATCGAAGGCGGCGATCGCCCGGCGCTGGTTGCCGACTGGCTGTCGATCGCCATCCCCGCCGACGCAGCTTGAGCGCGATGCGCGGCAGGCCTTTCAGCGGGCACGAGACGGGATTTTACGCGATCGGCTCCTTCGGCACGGGAGCCTTTTCGACGGTACCGAGCGTCCTGCTGCTCTATTTCTGCACCGAGATCGTGCGGATACCCGCAGGGGTGGCGGCGTTGATCGTCTTCGTCCCGAAGCTGTGGACGCTGTTCTGGGATCCGTTCGTGGGAGGATGGTCGGACCGGACGGCAAGTCGCTTCGGCCGGCGGCGCCCCTTTCTGGTGGCGGGCGCCATCGGGACGGGCGCAGCGTTCGCCCTGCTCTTCGCGCCGCCGCCCCTGCCGCCCGTCGGGCTCTCGCTGTGGGTAGCGATCAGCTATCTGGCGCTCGTCACCTGCTACGCTTTCTTTGCGGTCCCCTATGTCGCCATGCCCGCCGAATTCGCAGAAAACCCGGCCGACCGGTCGCGCCTCGTCGGATGGCGCATGGCCGCCGCGATGATCGGGGTGCTCGCGGGCGCTTCGCTCGCGCCGATGCTCGTCGCCGCGGGCGGCGGGGGCCGGGCCGGCTATGCCTTCATGGCGCTCTGCCTGGGGGGAGCCTGCGCCGCCTTCATGCTGTGCCCCCTGCTCGTATTGCACGGTCGCGACGGCCCCGCGCCCCTGGGGACGATCGAGCGACCGTCGCTCGGGCAACAGGCAGGAGCCGCCGCGCGCGATCATGGCTTCCGGTCCTTGCTGCTTGCCTATGTGCTGATGCTCGCCGCTGCCGGAATCATATCGGCGTCGGCACCCTATCTGATCACGCGTGCGCTCGCGCGGAGCGAGGCGGATATCGGCGTCGCGCTCGGCCTTATGCTGATCGCCACCAGCCTCACCGCGCCCGGACTGTCCTGGGCGGGCCGGCGATGGGGCGAGGTGCCCGCGCTGACGGCTTCGGTCCTCGGCTATATCATCGCTGCGACGATCGTGGCGTTCGCGGCGCGATATCACAGCTGGCCCGCAATGCTGGCCGGCTTCGCGCTTGCCGGCCCCGCCTTTGCCGGACTCCAGGTCCTTCCCTACACCATGGTCGCGCACCTGATCCACGACCGGGCAGCGACCGGCGCGGCTGCCCAAGGGACGCTGACGGGCATGTGGACCGCCGCGGAGAAGATCGGGCTGGCCGCCGGGCCGCTCGCCACCGGGCTGGCACTCGCCATCGTCCGCGACGATTTTTCGGGTGGCCTCGTGACCTTTGTCGTGCTGGCGACAGCGCTGTTCGGGCTTGCCGCTATCCCGTTGTTGAGGACGGCAAACGCTCGTCCGGCGATCGAGTGCCGGTCATGACTGATCTTCCACCACTGCTGCCACGGATCAGCGACTATGCCGGCTGGCACGCGACACGTCGGCCCGAGACGGTGGCGCTGAAACTCGACGATCGCGCATGGACCTATGCCGAGCTGGCCTCGGCGGTCGACCGGCTTGCGCGCGCTCTCATGGCAGCGGGAATCCGACGGGGCGACCGTGTCGCGACCTTGCAGACGCCCCATCCACAGTATCTCATCGACTTCCTCGCGACCGCCTCGATCGGGGCGATCTGGGTCGGGCTGAACCCGCGATACCAGCTGGAAGAACTGTTGCACGTTGTGGCGGATTCGGAACCGGCCATCCTGCTCGCCCGTCGCCATATCGGCGATCGATGTTACGATGCCGAACTGGCCGCGCTCGCCGCTTCATGCCCTTCGCTCCGCCGCGTCATCCTCCACGACGAAGCAGACTGCCCGGCGGGCACGGAGAGCATGGCGACATTCCTGCGCGCAGGAGAGGCAATCGATGCCGAGGCACTCCTGGCTGCCCGCGCTTCGAGCGGCGGGCGCGACCCATGCCTCATCGTCTACACATCCGGATCGACCGGGGCACCCAAGGGCGCGCTGCTGCATCATGAGGGGCTTGCCCGGTTCAGCCTCGGGCAGAACCGGCTGTGGCCGCTCTCGCCACTGCGCGTGATCAACTATTTCCCGATCAATCACGTCGGCTGCGTCGCGGATTGCAGCCTGCCATGCCTCGTCGCCGGCGGCACGACGATCTTCATGGAGAAGTTCGATCCTGCCCGCTGCCTCGCCCTGATGGCCCGGGAGCGGGTAACGCTCTGGGGATCGGTGCCGAGCACTTTTCCCATGATTCTCGACCTGCCCGATTTCGCCGACCATGATCTTTCCGCCGTCGAACTGATCGTGTGGGGCGGGGCAGCCATGGGGGAGGATGTGCTCGCCCGCCTGGCAACGCTCGGCCCGCCCATGGCAACCAACTACGGCATGACGGAAACGACCAGTGCGATCACCGCGATCGAGCCGACGCATGACCTGGAGGCGCTTGCCCATTCGGTCGGCGACACCTTTCCCGATGTCGAGGTTCGCCTCTGCGATGCGAACGGTGCGCCGGCAGCCGAGGGCGATATCGGCGAGGTCCAGACCCGGTCAGCGCTCAACTTCCTTGGCTATTGGCGGCGGCCGGAGGCAACGGCCGAAGCTTTCACCGAAGACGGCTATTTCCGCACCGGCGATCTGGCGGCACGAAGGCCGGACGGTCGGTACCGCATCGCCGGGCGGATCAAGGAGATGTACAAATCGGGCGGCTACAATGTGTATCCGCGCGAAATCGAGGCAGTCCTGGAATCGCACCCCGCGGTCAACGCCGCGGCCGTGGTCGCGATGCCGGACCCGGTGTGGCAGGAAATCGGGGTTGCTTTCGTCACGCTCGCCGCGCCGGTCGCCCCTGCCGACCTCGACGCATTCTGCCGCGGCCGGCTGGCGAACTACAAACTGCCCAAGCATATCCTCATCGAAACCGAGCTGCCATTGCTCCCGATCGGCAAGGTCGACAAGACCGCCCTGAAGCGCCGCCTGGCCTGACGGGGCGGCCCGGCCGCCCCGTCGATGGCTCAGAAGAAGTTCAGCCGGTATTCGATGCCATAGGTGCGGGGTTCGCCGAGCGAGATCAGCTTTTGCCCGTTCAGCGTGTTGTCGTAGAGGTCGAAGAGCCGCGTCACATAGGTCTTGTTGGCGACATTCCTGGCGTACAGCGACACCCGCCAGCGCTCGTTGCGCGCGGCGAGCGACGCGCGCAGGTCCAGCAATCCATAGGTGCCGACGCGGCCATCGGGGTCGTTGTTGGTGGTGAGATAGCTGCGGCCACGCAACTGGTATTCCGCTTGAAGCGACAGCGCCCCGATTCCCGTCGGGATGGTATATTCCGCGTTGACGTCGCCGGTATAGGCCGGGGCGAAGGGAATGAAGCGCAGCGGCTTGCCATCGGGGAGCAGCCCCTTCTCGTAGCGGGCATCCTGAACCGCCAGGTTCGCGCCGATCCGCAATCGCTCGCCGATCCGCCCCGTCATCTCGATCTCCACGCCTCGGCTGTGCGCGCGACCGCCATTCAGGATGATCGGATTGTAGAATGTGGTCGCGGGATTCTGCGCGGTGATCTGGATATCGTCCCAGCGCATTTCGTAGACTGCGGCGTTAACCGCAAGGCGACGGTCGAATAGTTCGGCCTTGAGGCCCGCTTCATAGTTCCACAGCGATTCGGGCCCGAAGGCGATGCCGTTTGCATCGCCGAGCGCGTCATTGAACCCGCCGCTCTTGAAGCCTCTGGATGCGGTGAGATACGCCATGACCGTCGGCGTGATGCGGAAGCGGATATTGGCGTTCGGCGTCAGCCGCCCCCAGGAATCATGCGCCGCGATGGTGGTGCTGCCGCCCAGGATCGCCAGGGGATCCGTCTGGGCATAGTCGATCCGCTTGCTGTCATGGGTGTAGCGCGCGCCCAGCGTGACATCGAACCGGTCGCTGAAGGCCCAGGTCGCGCTGGCAAAGGCCGCCTTGCTGATCGTCTTCAGGCGGCCCGTCGAACCGATGACCAGCCCCGTCAGCCCGGGATCGCCGAACAGGTCCGCGATCGTCGAGCCGAGTTCGATGAAGCTCCGGTTGTCCGTGGTCTGCTCGAGATAGTAGAGGCCGGCGAGCCAGTTGAGCGGCCCGGACCTGCCACTGATCCGGAACTCGTTCGAAAAGCGCCGCACCTTTTCCGGATCGCCATCATAGGTGACCGACAATTGGCATCGGCAGGTGTCGGTCCGGCTGTAATAGTCATGGCGATGATAGGCAGCGATATCGACAAGCTCGATTCCGCCGAAGCGGGTCTTGAAGGTCGCCGAAACGCCGGTCGAATGGAGACGTTCGGTGCTGGGTGTGTTCGCGATTACCCGGCGATCGAACGGATCGGTGTTGAGCGGATAGCCGCCGGCAACGAGCAATTGCGGGATGAGCGCGGCCGGATTGTACCGCAGGGTCTCGAAGACGAGCGTTTCCTGGTGGGCCTCGGCGTGATCGGCTGCGAGCAGGAGTTCGGTATCGGGGGCCGGAGTGAAGAGGAGTTGCGCCCGCCCTGACCAGGTGTCGTGATTGTTCACGTCGCGATTGAGGAAGATGTTGCGCTCATAGCCATCGCGAAAGTCCCGAACGACGGCGATCTTGGCACGCAACAGGCCAGCCACGATGGGCCCGGAGATCGATCCCCCGAGCCGCACCCTGTCATAATTGGCGAAGGTGCCGCTGACCGACGCGGCGAGGTGTTCGCTCGGCTTTTCAGTGGTGATGTTGATCACCCCGCCGATCGTGTTGCGGCCATAGAGCGTGCCCTGCGGCCCGCGCAGCACTTCGACCTGCGCGATATCGTAGAGATCCAGATTCGCGCCGGCACCCTGCCCCACGAACACCTCGTCGACATAATAGCCCACCGCCGGGTCGGCGCCGGCCGATCCCGCTGCGCCGACGACACCGCGCAGCGACGTCGGTGAGAGCTTGAGGTCCCCGAAATCGCCATAGTTGAGGCCGGGCGTGACCTTCGCCACGTCCGCCAAGCTGTCGATTCCCCGCCGTGCGAGCTCGGCGCTGGTCAACGCCGTCACGGAGAGCGGCGCGTCCTGGAGCCGCTCCGCAGTCTTTCGCGCGGTAACGACGATCTCCTCCTCCGGTGTCGCCTCCTGCAACCCCAATGGCTTCGCCTGAACCTGCGGCGTGAGCAGCGTGCCAATCGCCGCCGCCGTGCAGAACCAAATCTTGCGCATCACCTGCCCCCTCTTTTCAGAAGATGAGATCATACTCATTTTTTTCTTGACTGAAAGCGACATTCGCCCTTCCATGCAGTGACGCCGATTGGGGCTTGCCCCGGCCGACCGGTACAGCCGGCGGAGGCGCGCAGCCGCGGGAAGGCCGCCACTCGGATTGGGGGATCGAAACGATGAAGATCACGAACTCATATTATCTCGGCGCGAGCCTCCTTGCCCTGATGGCCACGGGGACGCCCGCGCTGGCCCAGGAGGCCCCCGCAGGCGACGGGCTGGAAGACATTGTCGTGACGGCGCAGCGTCGTACCCAGAGCCTGCAGGATACGCCGATCTCGATCAGCGCCCTGACCTCGCAGGCGATCCAGAACGCCGGCATCGGCCGGGTCGAGGATATTTCGAACGCGCTGCCCAATGTCTATGTCGCGCCGCGCGAATTGCGGACCACGTCGATTTCGATCCGCGGCATTTCGGCGGACCTCAACAATCCGGGTCTCGACCAGAGCGTCGGGGTGTATGTCGATGGCGTCTATATGGGCCGGGCCGCGACCATCAATTCGAACCTGTTCGATCTCGAGCGGATCGAGGTCCTGCGCGGGCCGCAGGGCACGCTCTACGGCCGCAACACCATCGCGGGGGCAGTCAACATCCTGACCCGCCGCCCCGATGCGGATGCGCGCGCCGCCGCCAGCCTGAGCTATGGCAATTACAACGCCGTGCGCGGCAACGCCGTGGTGAGCGGACCGCTCGCTGGGCATCTGTTCGCCAGCCTGGCGGTGTCGCTCGATCGCCGCGACGGCGTGGTCGAGAATGTCGCGACGAAGACGAAGCTCGACGACCTCGACGGCCTCGGCGCACGGGCAGCGATCGTCTACGATCCCGGCGGAAGCTGGGACTTCGCGCTGCGCGGCGACATCTCGCGCGATCGCACCCATTCGGGCGCCTATGACATCTATCGGAACGGCACGCTTGCGGGCACGCCTTATGCCGATGCCAACCCCATCGATCGCACGGTCGCCCAATCGACCGACACGACGCAGAATCGCGACGTCTATGGCGGCTCGGGCGAGGTCAACTGGCGGACGGGCGCCGGCACGCTCACCTCGATCACCGCGGTGCGGGGCTACAAGTGGAACAACATCCAGGACAATGACTACACCGTCCTTGACCTGCTCGACACCGGCATCCGCGAGCGCCAGACCCAGGTTTCGCAGGAGCTGCGCTTCGCCAGCAACGCGGCCGATCGCTTCAGCTATGTCGCCGGCGCCTATTATTATTACCAGAAGCTCGACACGTCCTCACTGGTCGTGGTCGGCACCGACCTCGGCATCTATCCGACCCGTGAGACCGCGACGATCCGGGCGAATGTCGACACCAACAGCTATGCGGCGTTCGGGCGCGCGGTCTACCGGTTCACCGACACGCTGAGCCTTGCCGCCGGCATCCGCTACACGCATGAGAGCAAGACGCTCGATTTCGAGCAGACCGGCGATCCGTTCGGCGTCATTGCCTCGACAATCGCGCCGCGCCACATCGCGCGCACCGACAATAATGTCTCGCCATCGGTCAGCCTGGAATGGCGTCCCCGGCCCAAGCTGCTCGCCTATGCGACGTTCAGCCAGGGCTACAAGTCCGGTGGCTTCAATGTCTTTTCGGTCACGCCGAGCAACAATGCCGAGTATCGGCCGGAGTCGGTCAATAATTACGAGATCGGTCTGAAGAGCGAGTTTCTCGATGGCCGGCTGCGCGTGAATGCCTCGGCCTTCTACATGGACTATACCGATCTCCAACAGAACCAGCTGATCACCACCGGTGGCGGGATCGCGCAGTTCCAGACGTCCAATGCAGCCAGCGCACACAGCACGGGTTTCGAGATCGAACTCTCGGCGCTCCCCGTCCGGCAGCTCCAGCTCACCGCGAGCTATGGCTATGTCGATGCCGTCTTCGATTCCTATCCCAACGCCACGGCCGCCGGCGCTGATTATACCGGGCACCGCCTCCCGCTCGCGCCCGAAAGCACCGTCAACGGGGCGGCGGAATGGACCCAGCCGCTTGGCGGCACCATGAAGCTCTTCGTGCGCGGAGAAGCGAGTCATCGCAGCCGGATCTACTTCGCATCGGACAATGCGTTCAGCGGCGCGAGCCTGACGCTTCTCAACGTCCGCCTCGGGATCGGCCCCGAAAGCGGCGCCTGGCGCCTGTCGCTCTGGGGCAGGAACCTGACCGACCAGGTGTATGTCACCAACCGCTTCGCCGGGGCCGTCGTGCCTGGTCAAGTCGCGCAGTCGCTCGGGACACCCCGCACATATGGGGCGGAATTGCTCGCAAAATTCTAGGAAGATCAGTTCGATGATACAGGCAGAAGCAACCAGCCTCGCGACCTCCAGCCTGGCCGCAGGCCAGGCGCCGGAGCGCTTCAGGGACCCACTCTGCAATCTGCGCCGGCTCGGCCTCGAGCCCCACGCGGCCGAACTGGACAGCTATGGCTTCACGATCGTCGAACCGGGCCGCGCTGCCGCGGCCGGGTTCGTCGACGAGGTGCTCCAGCAAATCCTCGCCATCGCGGAGCGGCATTCGGGGCAACGGCCCGACCTGCAGCATGCCGACATTCATGCGGGCGGATCGGCCTGGGGCCAGCACCTCTTCTACCTGCTGCTCGAACATCCGGTCTTCGAGCAAGCGATGATGAATGAAGTCGTGCTGTCTCTCATCACCTATTTGCTGGGCGAAAGCTGCGTCCTGAGCAGCATGAATTCGATCCTGAAGGGCCCGGGGACTGACTTCCTGCCGCTGCATTCGGATACCGCGATGGTGCCTGCGCCCTATCCTGCCTATGCGCAGGTCGCCAACGCGACCTGGCTCCTGACCGACTATGATCGGGATTCCGGCGCCCTCAGCTTCTGGCCCGGCAGCCACAAATTCTGCCGCACGCCGACCTCGCGCGAGGTGGCCGATATCGAGCGCTTCGTGCCGGTGGTCGCGCCTGCCGGATCACTGGTCGTGTGGCACGGCAATACGTGGCACGGCGCGTTTCCGCGCCAGGTCCCGGGCCTGCGGGTGAACCTGATCATCTATTTCTGCCGGATCTACATGCAGACGCAGGAATGGTATCGCGATCGAGTCAGCGCGGAAGCCCTGGCGCGGAACGACGACCGGTTCCGCCACCTCGTCGGCCTGGAAAATCCTTACCCCTTCGGCACCGAGGGCGCCCCGATCGAGAAGATCGGTCACCTCAGCGCCCGCACGCGCAGCCAGTCCGGCTGAACCGCTCGATTGGCGTGAGCGGCGCCGGTTGGGTGGTCAGGCGCTCACCCGCACGCTCCGGCACCCGGGCTTCTACAAGGGCAAGGGGGCGCCGGCGTTGCGCCTTCTCAACGCGCGCCAGCCGGAATAGCAGATCAGCCCGAAGGCGTTCCAGATCAGGAAAAAGATCTGCGTCTGGTGAGGCAGGCTGGCAAAGAGATACAGGCAGCCGAGGATCGCGACTGGACCGACCACCCAGGCGAACGGCGTTCGGAACACACGGCGCGCCATCGGCGCGCGCCGCCGCAGGATCAGCATGCAGGCCGATACCGCGATGAAGGCCAGCAAGGTTCCGGCATTGGCGAGTGCTGCGATCTTGGCGAGCGGGGTAACGCCAGCGAGCAGGGCGACGACCACAGCCGTCGCCATGGTGATCCGCACGGGGGTGCCGGTGCGCGCGTTGACCTTGGCCAGGCCCGGCGGGAGCAGCCCGTCGCGCGCCATCACGAAAAATATCCGGCTCTGCCCGAACAGGAACGCGAGAATGACGGTCGGCAGCGCCACCACTGCCGCAGCCCCGATCAGCACGGCGGCGTTGGGATGGCCGAGGGTGCGCAGGATCATGGCGAGCGGTTCGGGGCTGCTCGCATAGACCGTATAGGGGATTGATCCCACCGCCGTGGCAGCCACGCCGACATAGATCGCCGTGCAGGCCAGCATCGAGCCGATGATACCGATCGGCAGATCGCGCTCGGGCCGCTTGGCTTCCTCGGCCGCGGTCGAAATCGCATCGAAGCCGTAAAAGGCGAAGAAGATGATCGCGGCCGCCGCCATCACGCCCCGCGGCGCGCCGTCCGGGCCCGTGCCCACGAAGCCGTTCGGCAGGAAAGGATGGAAATGGCTGGCCTGGAAGGCCGGTGCGGCCGCGACCACGAACACCAGCAACGCGGCGATCTTGATCACGACCAGTACCGCGTTGACCGTCGCACTCTCCTTCGTGCCCAGCGCCAGCAGACCGGCCACGGCGAAGACGATGACGACCGCCGGCAGGTTGATGATGCCGCCGGCTGCCGGCCCCGCCAGGATCGCCGCTGGAAGGGGAATACCGATCGAAGCCAGGAATCCCGCGGCATAGCCCGACCAGCCCACCGCAACCGCGCTCACCACGAGCGAATATTCGAGGATCAGGCTCCAGCCGACGACCCAGGCGATGCTCTCGCCGATCACGACATAGCTATAGGTATAGGCGCTGCCCGATGCCGGGATCATCGTCGCGACCTCGGCATAGGCGAGCGCGGCACAGCAGCAGATCGCCCCCGCGACGATGAACGACAGGATCACGCCCGGACCGGCCAGCCCCGCCCCGATCCCGACAAGGGTATAGATGCCGGTACCGACGATCGCTCCGACGCCGAGCGCCAGGAGATGTCCCCAGCCGAGCGTGCGCTTGAGGTGGTGGGCGCTACCCTCGGGTTCGGCGGAAATTACCTTGCGATGCATCAGGCCGTTCATCGGGCGATTTCCTCGAAGGCGATGGCATCCACGATGGCAGCGCCGCATGCGCGCGTCGAAGCAGTGCCGCCCAGATCGCGGGTCCGCAGCCGCGCATCGGGGAGTGTCCGCTCGATCGCCGCAACGATCGCCGCCGCCGCCTGCTTTTCCCCGAGATGATCGAGCATCATCGCCGCCGACCAGATCTGGCCGACCGGATTGGCGATGCCCTGCCCCGCGATATCGGGTGCCGAGCCATGGACCGGCTCGAACAGCGACGGCCCGCTGCCGGTGGGGTTGATGTTGCCCGACGGCGCGATGCCGATCGTGCCGGTGCAGGCGGGGCCGAGATCGGACAGGATATCACCGAACAGGTTCGACGCGACAACCACGTCGAAGCGATCGGGGTTCATCACGAACTGCGCGGCCAGGATGTCGATATGATATTTGTCCTGCCGAACCTCGGGATAATCGGCGGCCATGGCCTCCACCCGACTGTCCCACCACGGCATGGTGATCGCGATTCCGTTCGACTTGGTGGCGGAGGTCAGATGCCGCTTGGGTCGCGACTGCGCCAGATCGAAGGCGTAGCGCAGGATGCGATCGGTCCCGTGACGGGTCATCACGGTTTCCTGCATCACGATCTCGCGATCGGTGCCCGGAAAGGCAGTGCCGCCGATCGCGGAATATTCGCCTTCGGTATTCTCGCGCACGACCATGAAGTCGATGTCGCCCGGCTGGCGATTGGCAAGCGGGCAGGGAACGCCGGGCATCAGCCGCACCGGGCGCAGGTTCACATATTGATCATATTCGCGGCGGAACTGGAGGAGCGATCCCCAGAGCGACACATGATCGGGCACCGTATCGGGCCAGCCGACCGCACCGAAGAAGATCGCGTCGACCTTGCCGATCCGCTCCTTCCAGTCCTCCGGCATCATCGTGCCGTGGCGCAGATAATAGTCGCAACAGGCGAAATCATGCCATTGCTGCTCGACTGCGAAGCCGTAGAGTCCAGCGGCCTTTTCGAGCGCATGCACGCCCTCGGGCATCACCTCGGTGCCGATTCCGTCGCCCGGAATGACGGCGATCCTGTAACTCCGTGCCATGCTCATACCCCTGTCGTCTCCGCTTGTGCCGTCGTGATCAGGCCGGTTTCAGGCCGGCCCAGTGGAATGCCTTGGGCTCCAGATATTCCTCGATTCCCTCGCGCCCGCCCTCGCGCCCGAGGCCGGACTGCTTGATCCCGCCAAAGGGGGCCATCTCCATCGCGACGGTGCCGCTGTTGAGCGCGACCATGCCGAACTCCAGCGCCTCCGCGACGCGCCAGGCGCGGTGCAGGTCGTTGGTGTAGAAATAGCTCGCCAGCCCGAAAGGCGTGGCATTGGCCAGGGCAAGCGCCTCTTCCTCGCGCCGAAAGCGGAAGACCGGCGCAATCGGGCCGAAGGTCTCCTCGGAGGCCAGCCGCATCGCATCGGTGGCGCCGGTCAGCACCACGGGCGCCGCGAAGCGGGCGGGATCCAGGCTGCTCACGGCCGATGCCGCAATCACCGCGCCGCGCGACAGCGCATCATCGAGATGCTCGGCAACCTTGGCCGTGGCAGCGCGATTGATGAGCGGGCCGATCGTGGTGCCGGCAGCGAACCCGTCGCCGACCCGCAAGGCCGCAACCGCCGCGCCCAGCCGCGCGACGAAGGCATCGTGGATCCCGTCCTGCACCAGAAGGCGATTGGCGCATACGCAGGTCTGGCCGGCATTGCGGAACTTGCTGAGCATGGCACCGGCCACTGCGACGTCCACGTCCGCATCGTCGAACACGATGAAGGGGGCGTTCCCACCGAGCTCAAGGCTCAGCCGCTTGATGCTGTCGGCGGACTGGCGCATCAGCAGCGCCCCGACGCGGGTGGAGCCGGTAAACGACAGCTTCCGGACGATCGGATTGCCGGTCAGTTCGCCGCCAATGCCCTCGGGCAGGCCGGTGACGATATTGAACACGCCCGGCGGAAAGCCGGCGCGCTCGGCCAGAAGCGCGAGCGCGAGCGCGGTGAACGGGGTAAGTTCCGACGGCTTGACCACCATGGTGCAGCCGGCCGCGAAGGCCGGGGCGCATTTGCGGGTAATCATCGCGGCGGGAAAGTTCCACGGCGTGATCGCGGCCGAAACGCCCACCGGCTCCTTGGTCACCAGGATCCGCCGATCGCTCGTCGGAGCGGGAACGTCGTGCCCCGAGATGCGCCGGCCTTCTTCCGCGAACCATTTGACGAAGGTCGCCGCGTACCGGATCTCTCCCTCGGCCTCGGCGAGCGGCTTGCCCTGCTCCGCCGTCATGATCCGTGCGAGATCGCTGATATTGGCAAGGATCAGTGCATGCCACCGCTCGAGGATATCGGCACGATACCCGGCAGTGGTGCGACGCCACGGCCCGAACGCTTCGGCCGCGGCATTTATTGCGGCGCGCGCTTCGGTCGCGCCGCAGGCCGGGACAGTACCGATCGCGGCGCCAGTCGAAGGATTGGCCACTGACAGCGTCGCCCGATCTTCGGCATCGACCCACGCGTCGCCGATCCGGGCATGCTGGATCAACAGCGTCGGGTCCGAAAGCCCCAGGGCACCGTGATCGAAATCCTTGCGCGTCATAGCGGCAAATCCTGAACCTGTTCGCGATGGAATGCCGGGCTGCCGGCCGCTGCAGCTTAGGTCGGACGTCCCGACATACCCACCCGGGCTGTGGCAAGCAGCGCGGCGCATTTCGCTGAAAACCGGCGCTTCGCAGCATGATCATGCTGTTCGTGGGCTGGCGGCCTCGGGGGCGCAGCGTGCCAGAGTCGCGCACGACCGGCAGATTCGACTGCGCGATTCGACCGCTGGCCGGCCGGTCCGCCATTCCCTGCCGGATCAGGCACCAACAACGGCAGAAGCTGCGCCCAGAACAGCCAGAAAGAACGCCCCTTCTGCGAGACATGCCCTAGTCTGGAGACCACAGACGCAGAGGACATCATGAGGCTAAATTCGCTGATCGAACTGGATCGCGCGCATCTGATCCACCCGGTAACTTCCTGGGCCGCCCACGAGCAGCGCGGCGCGACATTGTTGCAATCGGGCAAGGGCGCCTATCTCACCGATCTTGAAGGCCGGACGTTGCTGGACGGCTTCGCGGGGCTCTGGTGCGTCAATGTCGGTTACGGCCAGCAATCGGTGGTCGATGCAGCCGCCGAGCAGATGACCCGCCTCCCCTATGCGACGGGCTATTTCCATTTCGGCAGCGAAGCGGCGGTGCTGCTTGCGGCGCAACTGGCCGAACTCGCCCCGGGCGATCTGGACCATGTCTATTTCACGCTCGGCGGCTCGGACGCCGTCGACAGCGCAGTCCGCTTCATCCGGTATCACTTCAACGTGACCGGCCGGCCGACCAAGAAGCACATGATCGCGCTCGACAAGGGTTATCATGGGTCGACGACCATTGGTTCGGGCCTGACCGGGCTGCCCGCATTCCACGCCTTTTTCGATTCGCCGACACCGATCCAGCACCATATCCCGGCGCCTTATCCCTATCGCCACGCCACCGGGGACGATGCCGGCGTGATCGCCGATTCGGTTGCCGCGTTGCGGGCCAAGGTCGAGGAACTCGGCGCAGAGAATGTCGCCGCGTTCTTCTGCGAACCGATCCAGGGCTCCGGCGGCGTCATCGTCCCGCCGACCGGGTGGCTGACGGCAATGCGGGCGCTCTGCCTCGAACTCGACATTCTGTTCGTCGCCGACGAGGTGATCACCGGCTTCGGCCGCACGGGCACGATGTTCGCCTGCGAGCATGAACAGGTCGTCCCCGATATCATGACGATCGCCAAGGGCCTGACCTCGGGCTACAGCCCGATGGGCGCGGTCTTGCTGTCGGACCCGCTGTTCCGCTCGATCGCCGACCATGCGCCCAAGGGCGCGGCAGTCGGGCACGGCTTCACCTATTCCGGGCACCCCGTCAGCGCCGCGGTGGGCCTCGCGGTGCTCAAACTCTATACGGAAGGCGGCATCCTCGCGAACGCACAGGCCGTGGGGCCGCTGTTCGAGCGGCGGCTGGCGGCGCTGATCGACCATCCGCTGGTGGGCGACGTACGGTCGAAGGGCTTGCTCGCCGGCGTGGAACTGGTCACCAACAAGCGGACCAAAGCCAAGCCCGATCCCGCGCTGAACCTGCCCGAGCAGCTGGCGCGGATCGGCTACGACAACGGGCTCATCTTCCGTGCCTTCGGCGACGGCATTGTCGGCTTCGCGCCGCCGCTGTGCTGCACCGAGGACGACATCAACCTTCTGGTCGACCGCTTCGCCAAGACGCTCGACAACATCCTGGACGTTCCGGAGATCCGCCATGCTGTTGACTGATTACAAGGCCCTGAGTTTCGATTGCTATGGTACCCTGATCGATTGGGAATCGGGCATGATCGAGGGCCTTTCCGGCCTGACGGCAAGGGTGCCCGGGCTCTCGCGCAACCAGATCCTCGAAGCGCACGCCCGGCATGAATCGGCGCAGCAGCGCCAGACGCCCGGCAAGCGCTATGCCGAGCTCCTGCCGATCGTCTACAAGCGGCTGGCGGAGGAATGGGGCGTCACCGTCTCGATCGACGATTGCGAGGCCTATGGCCTGTCGGTCCGCGACTGGCCCGCCTTTCCGGACAGCCCCGGGGCGCTCCAGTATCTCAAGAAATATTACAAGCTGATCATCCTGTCGAACGTCGACAATCGCAGCTTCAGCTTCAGCAACGAGAAGCTCCAGGTCGATTTCGACGCGATCTACACGGCGGAGGATATCGGTTCCTACAAGCCCGCCGATCGCAATTTCGATTATATGCTCGAGCATCTGCCGAACCTCGGCCTCGAGCCAGGGGACATCCTCCACACGGCGGAGAGCCTGTTTCACGATCACGTGCCGGGGAATCGCGCCGGCCTCGCCTCCTGCTGGATCTATCGCCGGCATGCCGAGGAAGGATTCGGCGCGACGATGAACCCGGGCACGATGCCGCGCATCGATTTCCGCTTCAATTCGATGGCCGATCTCGCAAAAGGGCATCAGGATGCACTGCGCAACGGCTAGGAGAGGACGCCGCCCCCAGGACTCGCGGAGGCCACCATGTTGAACATGCCCAAGCTCGACCGGATCGACATCAATATCCTGGCCGAACTGCAGAATCAGGGCCGGATGACCAATACCGACCTGGCAAGCCAGGTCGGCCTGTCACCCAGCCCGTGTCTTGCGCGGGTAAAGCGGCTGGAGAGTGCGGGCTACATCACCGGCTACAATGCGCATCTCAACCTCGCCAAGCTCGGCGACTTCCAGATCGTGTTCACCTCGATCACGCTGAGCGACCATCGCCGATCCGATTTCATCAAGTTCGAGCAGGGTATCCAGGCCTATGAGGAATTGCTGGAGTGCCACCTGGTCAGCGGCGGATTCGACTATCTCCTCAAGTTCGTCGTCCGCAACATCAACCGCTACCAGCAGCTGATCGAATCGGTGCTCGACAACAATATCGGCGTCGTGAAGTACTTCTCCTACATCGTCATCAAATCGCCCGTGGTGCGGGTGCGGCAGCCGATCCGGTCGCTGTTCAAACCCGATTAGCTGACTGCACCTTGCAGGGCCGCTTTCCTGCAATTTTACGCCGCGCCGCGGCCGTAAAACGGCACCACATGCCAGCGGCGTCATGTTACCAATATCTTACAATAAAACGTCAGTCATAAACAGTGACGGCGCAAGTTCGCAGGATGTTCCCGACAAGAAAATAATGATCCCGGTGGGAGGATCGTATTTAAAAAGGGGAATATATGAAGACGTCTCTAAAGGTGTCGGCATTTCTATCCGCGTCCATTCTCGTGACCTGCGCAGCGCAGGCGCAAGTAGTGACGCCAGATTCAGCCGCCGGTACATCCGTCGCCGAGCAGGATAACTCCGAGGTCGTCGTCACAGGCACACGCGGCGAGCCGCGAACGGTCCAAACATCGCCCGTGCCGATCGATGTGATCGGCCAGAAGGAGCTCGCAACGATCTCCTATACCGACACGCTCGACGTGCTGAAGACCGCCATTCCAAGCCTGAATGTTTCGCGCCAGCCCAACAGCACCACGGGCACGTTCATCCGCCCGATCACCTTGCGCGGCCTGCCCGAAGACAAGACGCTGTTGCTCGTCAATTCGAAGCGCCGCCACAAGACCGCCAGCATCGCGATCTCGGGCAGCGGTGCGCAAGGCGAGGACGCGGCCGTCATTCCGTCGCTCGCCCTCAAGAGCGTCGAAGTCCTGCGCGACGGTGCTGCCGCGCAATATGGATCGGACGCCATCGCCGGAGTGATCAACTTCATCCTCAAGGACAGCAACCATGGCGGGACCCTGGTTGCGCAGGCCGGCCAATATTATGAGGGCGACGGCAACAGCTTCGAAGTCGCCGGCAATATCGGCCTGCCGCTCACGGATCATGGCTTCGTCAACCTGACGGCGGAATACACACATGACGGCCGCACGACGCGGGCGAAGCAATATACCAGCGCGACCTTCGATGCGATCGCCTATGCTGCCGCCAACCCGGCCTATGCCGCGCTGGTCGACCTTTCCAAACCGCTCCAGCGCTGGGGCCAGCCGGAATCCGAGGCCGTTCGCACTTTCGTGAACGCGGGGCTCGACGTAACCGACAACACCAAGCTCTATGCCTTCGGCAACTACTCGCACTCGTCCGCCACGGCCGACGCCAATTATCGCTATCCCGGCAACGGCCAGCTCGTCGAGGACGTACCGGTCCGCCTGGCCGATGGCAGCGTGTTCAAGTTCAACTCGATCTATCCGGCCGGCTTCAAGCCGCTCTTCACCGGTCATGTCACTGACTGGAGCGCGACCGGCGGCTACAAGGGCGCGATACCGCTTGGTGGCAACGACCTGACCTTCGACGTCAGCGGCCGCTATGGCTGGAACAAGATCGTCTACACCATGGTCAACTCGCTCAATCCGTCGATGGGACCGAGTTCGCCCACCTCCTTCACCCCCAACACCTATGTGAACCGCGAAATAGCCGGCAATGCGGACTTCTCATACAGCATCCCGAACGACTTCTTCGCGAGCCCGCTGACCCTGAGCGCAGGCCTGGAATATCGGCGCGAGACCTATACCATTCGCACCGGCGACCCGGCGTCCTACGCCAACGGGATCTATTCGACGCCGAACCCCTATGGGTTCTGCAACACCACCACGCACACGCTCAATGCGAGCGCTCCGCAAAATGCCGGCATCAACTGCGCCAACTATCTCACGACGGCGGCCGACGGATTCGCCGGAATCGATCCGGTCTACAACACCCTTTCGGCGGGATCGCAGGGGTTCACCGGCACGGCGCCGAACTTTGCCGGCACCTTCAGCGACACCAGCAAATCGGCCTATGCCGAGGCGGCGACCGACCTGCTTCCCGGCTGGTTCGTCGATCTGGCAGGGCGGTATGAGCATTTCGACTCCTTTGGTTCGAAGCTGAACGGCAAGATCGCCTCGCGCATCGAGATCACCAAGGGGCTGGCGCTGCGCGGGTCCATCGGCACCGGCTTCCACGCACCGTCGCCGGCGCTCCTCAACCAGAGCTATACCTCGATCCGCACGGTCAACGGCGTGTTCACGCTGGCGGGCCTCGTCCCGGCATCCAACCCGGTCGCAACCTTCCTCGGTGCCAAGCCGCTGACCCCGGAAAAGTCGCTCAACTTCTCGGCCGGCGTCACTGCGACGCCGCTTCCGGGTTTCAACCTGACCATCGACGGCTACCTGATCCGGATTCATGACCAGATCTATTCGACCGCGAACATCACGGTCACCCCGGCGATCCAGGCCCAGCTGGTCGCTGCCGGCGTGGTCGGTGCCACCAGCATCGCCAGCGTCAATTTCTTCCAGAACGCCTTCAATTCGACGACCAAGGGCCTCGACGTGGTCGGCACCTACCACCAGCGCTGGGGCAACGGCGCCACGACCGACTTCTTCGCCAGCCTCAACCTCAATCGCTACCATATCGACAAGCTGAAGATCGCCAATCTGTTCACCAACACCTCGATCTTCAACTTCGAGAATTTCCCGCCGCGCTTCCGCAGCGTGGTGAGCGTAACCCACACGATCGGCGGCTTCTCCGCGATGGTGCGCGCCAACATCTACGGCCCCTACAAGGCGCAGCTCGATTCCGCGGCGGCGGGATATCCGACCCAGCAGTTCCACACCGAGGCGCTGTTCGATCTGGAAGTGAGCAAGAAGATCACGGAGAACGTGACCGCGTCGATCGGCGGCCGCAACATCTTCGACAACTACCCCGAAAAGGACAAGATTGGCGCTGTTACCGGCGGTGCAATCTACCGAACGGACTCGGTCGTCGACTGGCAGGGCGGCTTTCTCTACGCCCGCGCCACGGTGAAGTTCTGATGCGCGCCGAGCACGTCTTTCGCCTTCTGGCGGCGCTGGCCGCCGCCGGGATGGCGCCGGTTGCCTCCGCGCAAACGGCATCGCCCCCGGTCCGGACCGATGCCCGCGAACAGATTCCCCCGGCGCTCATCGGTGCCTGGAAGCTGTCCCTCGCAGAATCCAGATTTCCCGAAGGCCGCGCGCCGAAGATGCAATATCGCATCTTCGACTATACGGCCGACGGGATGTTGCTGGTCGATTATCTGACGGCCAGCGCCAGCGGCACCCTGACTTCGGGGAACTGGACTTCCGCATTCGATGGCAGCTGGCGGGCGGAATATATGCGTCCCTACGGCTCCACGCCCTATGCGATGGTCCAGTTGATCAAGCGTGACGAGTTCACGCTGGACCTGAAGGCAGCCAAGAAGGGCGTGGTCTTCGAAACCGGGCAGTTCGTGATCGCGCCCGACGGCAAGACGCTCACCTTCTCGTTTGTCGCCGGTGGCGCGACGACGGTCGCCGTCTACCATCCGTGGAACCTGACCGACTGAGCCATCGGCTCCGACCGCCAAAGTCTTGAAGGAAATGATCGATGAACGGTGAAGATCGCGATCTGGGCATGGGCCGCGCCATTTCGCGGCGCGATTTCGTCTCCGGTGTCAGTGTCGGCGTGGCGGGCGCCGCGCTGGGGCTCGGCCCCGGCGCCGCCGCGGCTGCGCGCGCGACGCCAGCGGGTCTCGAGACAGATGCTGCCAGTGTCTATCCGCCATTGCGCAGCGGCCTGCGCGGCGCCCATCCCGGCGCCTTCGAGGCAGCGCACGCGCTGCGCGATGGGGAGACGCCTCCCACCCCGATCGATCTCGGGGAAAGCTACGATCTCGTCGTGGTCGGCGGCGGGCTCAGCGGCCTGGCGGCAGCCTGGTTCTTCCGCCAGAAGGCGGGCCCGTCCGCGCGGATCCTGATCCTCGACAATCATGACGATTTCGGCGGCCACGCCAAGCGCAACGAGTTCGTCTACAAGGGCCGCAAGCTCGTCGCGACCGGGGGCTCGGCCTATATGGTCGCGCCGAAGAGCTGGACCCGCGACGCGATCGGCATGATCGACGCCCTCGGGATCGACTATCGCGGCGGCCGTTCGCCGAGCGGCACGCCCCCGATCGCCAGGACGCTGCGCCCGGCAGTCTTTTTCGGGAAGAAGACCTATGGCCGCGACCAACTGGTCACGGGCGGAAGCCTGAGCCGGCCGACCGGTGAATTCCTTGCGCGCACGCCACTGCCGCCCGCGCTGCAGGCCGATATCCTGCGGCTGATGACCGGCACCGCCGATTATCTGCCGGGCCTGAGCGTCGACGAGAAGATCGCGAAGCTGCGCTCGATCAGCTATCGCGACTATCTGCTCGACGTGGCCAAGTTCAGCCCGGAGATCCTGTTCTTCACCGAGGGTGTATGGTGCCTCGGCAACGACATGGCGACCGCCTGGTTCGCCTTTTTCCGCGGCAAGCCCGGCTTTGCCGGGCTCGGCTTGCCCATGCCCTATGGCTCGCCGGAAAGCGATGAGCAGGAGGCAGCGGATTTCCAGCTTCCCGCCGGGAATTCCGACATCGCCCGGCTGATCGTCCGCGCGCTGATCCCCGACGCGCTTCCTGCCGGCTCCTGGCAGGAAGTGGAGGGCCAGCGCGTGAACTACGCGACGCTCGATCAGCCTTCCTCGCCGACCCGGATCCGCCTGAGCAGCATTGTCGTCAGCGCCCGCCATATCGGCCCCGCGCCGCATCAGTTCGAGCCGGAAGGGCGCGAGGTCGCCGTGGCCTATATGCATGGCGGCAAGGCCTATGCGGTGCGCGGCAAGAACGTGATCATGGCCGGCATGAACAACATGGTCCCCTATATCTGCCCGGAGATGCCCGACGCGCAGAAGGTTGCGCTGCACACGGCGGTGCGCGCCGTGAACCAGCAGACCAATGTGCTGTTCCGCAACTGGGAAGCCTTTGCGAAGCTCGGCGTGAGCGGCGTCTCCTTTCCCCACAGCTTCTATGGCGCCATGCGCCTGGGCTTCCCGCACGCGGTTCAGGGCCTGTCCCCGCCACAACTCCCGTCGGACCCGATCCTGGTCGGTTTCCCGACTGCCGCCAATTCCGGGATCGCTGCCAATCCGACCATGGTCAGCGAATTGCTCGCCGGCGGCTCGATTCCGCCCGGCACGCCGATGGACGATCAGTTCCGCGCAATCCGCGCCGGCCTGCTCGCCACGCCGTTCGAGACGTTCGAGCGCGCGGTGCGGACCCAGGCGGCATCGGCGCTGGCAGGCAGCGGCTTCGACCCGGCGCGCGACATCCTGGCAATCACCGTCAATCGCTGGCCGCACGGCTTCGCAACGGGGCGCAACATGCTGTTCGACAAGATCGATCCGCAGGACAATATCTCCCCCACGCTGATCGCCAAACAGTCCTTTGGCCGCATTGCGATCGCCAATTCCGATGCCTCGGGCGTCGGCATCGCCCAGACTGCGATCGACGAAGCGGCCCGCGCTGTCCGTGATCTCGAGCCCAGGACCTATGGCTATTACGAAACCTTCTAAGCCGCGACCGGGCGTGGATCGCCGCGCACTGATCTTCGGCGGGACGGTGGCAGGGGTCAGTCTGGCGACAGGCGCGGCACCGGCCATCGGGCGCAACCTGCCCGATATCGCCGTGATCGGAGCCGGTGCCTTTGGGGGCTGGACCGCACTGGCGCTGCGCGAGCAGGGCGCCCGGGTCACGATGATCGACGCCTATGGCCCGGGCAATCCGCGCGCCTCGTCCGGTGATGAAAGCCGGCTGTTGCGACTCTCCTATGGCGAACGCGACATCTACACCCGCTGGGCGGCACGCGCGGCGCTGCTCTGGCAGCAACGACAGGGCGAATTCGGCCGCCGGCTCTATTATCCCAATGGCAGCCTGCGGGTGATGCCGGCCCCCGAGCTTGCAGCGCAGCGCCGCGTGTTCGACCGGCTTGCGATCGGCTATGAAGTGCTGACTCCCGGCGAAGTGACTCATCGCTGGCCGCAGGTGCGCTACGACGATGCCCCGGCGATCTTCTACGAGCCCACGGGCGGCGTGGTGAAGGCGCGCGAGAGCATGATCGCCGTCGCCGAGATGTTCGCCCGCAAGGGGGGAACGGTACGCACCGGCCATGCGGTACTCGATGGTCGGTCAGGCACCGTCACGGTCGACCGGGAGCCGCTGGCGGCAGGCAGCCATGTCTTCGCCTGCGGCCCATGGCTGCCCAAGGTAATGCCGGGATTGCTGGGCGACCGGATCCGCGTGCCGCGTCGCGAGATCTTCTATGTCGGCTCGCCGATCGACGATCATCGCTATCGCTGGGAGCATCTGCCGAACCTTGCCGACATGGACACCTATACGGCGTCGGACGTCGATTATGGCATCAAGGTCGCCGCGAAGCTGACCGACATCGCGATGGATCCCGACAACGGCACGCGCCTGCCGACTGCCTTCCTCGCCAGCCAGGTCCAGGCCTATGTCGCGAAGCGGATGCCGGGCCTGGCCGGACAGCCGATCGTCGCGACCCGAATCTGCCAGACCGAATATACCGACAACAACCACTTCCTGATCGATCGCCACCCGGAGCATGCGCACATCTGGATCGCCGGCGGCGGATCGGGCCACGCGTTCAAGATGGGGCCCGTGCTCGGCGACTATATCAGCGGGCGCGTCCTTGGCCACGCCTTCGACCCGCAGGAAGCCGCCCTGTTCTCGCTGGCCCGGCACGGTGCCGCCGCGACAATTGCCTAGCCCGCCCGACAGGAGCGATGATAACCGATACAGCCTCCTTCGACCAGTTTCTGGCAATCGATATCCGTGCCGGCACGATCCGGCAGGTCGAGGCCTTTCCGGAAGCGCGCAAGCCGGCCTGGAAGCTCGCGATCGATCTCGGCCCCGAGATCGGCACCAAATGGTCAAGCGCGCAAATCACCGATCTCTACGCACCTGCCGACCTGATCGGCCGCCAGGTCGCGACAGTGATCAATCTCGGCGCGCGTCGCATCGGTCCCTTCCTGTCCGAAGTGCTGACGCTAGGCTTCCCCGACGCGGAGGGTCGCGTCGTCCTGGTCTCGCCCGAACGCGTCGTCCCGGACGGCAGCCGCCTGTTCTGATGCCGGTCGCGCCGCGCATCGTCAGATGGGCGCGGGAGGTCGGTGATGCGCCATGTGCGGCAATCAGGGCAGTCAGGCTGCTCCGCGTCGACCGGCCGGCATAGCCAAAGCCAGGCGGCGACGAAGACCAGCCGCGCCCGCGCCGCTTGTATCACCGAAATATATCAACCGAAATCGAGCGGCCTGAACTGTGTGGTTTGGCAACTCGCGCGTATTAATCCGCAGAGAACACTTTGCCGAGGACGCGCACCCTGTTGCCCGAGCGGGAAAACGAGCTTTCGCAGCATTATCGCCGGTGGCGACCGGCGCTGCTGTCGTTTTTCCTCAAGCGCGTCCATGACCATGCCGAGGCGGAAGATCTGACCCAGGAGACATTCGCGCGCATATTCGGAGCAGCGGGCGCGGATACCGGCCTCCATTCCGGCTATATCTTCCAGGTGGCCGCCAATTTGCTGCGCGACCGGGCGCGGCGTTCGAAGGTCCGCGCGGATTATCGCGAGATGATCGGTGCGCTCCAGGGCCAGGGCATCGACTGGCTCGATCCCGAGAAGATCGCCGCCGATCGCAATGCCCTGTCGCTGCTGGTTGCCGGGCTCGCCGAATTGCCGGAACGCACGCGCACCATCTTCGTGCTCTACCGCATCGAAAACATCGACAAGCACCTCATCGCGGAGAGCTTCGCGATTTCGCGGAGCGCCGTCGAAAAGCATGTCGCCCGCGCGATGATGCATCTCATGGCGCGCGCCAGGAAGAACGGCCAATGAGCAATATGGCCGCAAGCCAGCCTCCGGTGGGCCCCGACGAGCAGGCTGCGCTATGGTGCATCCGCTTCGCCGATGGCCATCTCAACGGGGCCGAGCAAAATGAGTTCGACCTGTGGCTCGCCGCCGATCCGGCGCATGGCAGGGCGTTCGAGGAAGCCGTCGCCATCTGGCAGGGCATCGACATGGTCGCCGATACGCCGGAGATGATCGGGTTCCGCGCGGAGGCAGTCGAGGGGCTGCGCCGGGTCAACGCCCGTCGATGGGCCCCCGATCTCAGCCGGCGCTGGCGCTGGTCCGGCGCCCTTGCCGCGTGCCTGGCGCTGTTCCTCCTGGTCGGCACCTGGCTTCTGAACGATCCGACCCGCAGCTATGAGACGGGGATCGGCGAACGCCGCGTGGTCATGCTCGAGGATGGCACGCGCCTGACGCTCGACGGGGCAACGCGGGTGGACGTGCGGATGGACCGTGATCAGCGACGGCTGAAGCTCGTTGCCGGTCGCGCCCTTTTCGACGTCGCGCACGATCCCTTGCGGCCCCTGAGCGTGCTCGCGCGCAACCGCCTCACGATCGCAACCGGCACCTCCTTCAGCGTCGAACTGCTCCCGCGCCAGATGCGTGTCGTCCTGTATGAAGGCAAGGTCGAGGTGCTGGCACAGGCGGCCGGCCCCCATCGCCTGCTTGGGCCCGGCGACAGCAGCGGCGGCACCGTCATCGCTGCGCTGGTTCCCGGGCACGAACTCGTCGCATCCACCGAAGGCCGCGCGACACGCATCGACGCCACTGAGGCGACACGCTCGCAGACTTGGGAAACGGGCGTACTGAGTTTCGATGGGGAACCGCTCGCCATCGCAGTTGAGCGCATGAATCGCGATGCGAAGGACAAGCTGGTGATCGCCGATGCAAGCATCGCCGACTTTCCGATCAGCGGCGTATTCACCGCTGGCGACGTGGAAGCCTTTGTCGAAGGGGCCAGCGCCCTGTATCCGATCGCCGTTGTTCGCGAGCCCGGTCAGCTGGTTCTGAAAAGGGAAACCGGTGTGAAGAAAATGCCCGACAACAGGTGAGTGAAACCGCCGTTCGTGCGTATTACCCCCTTGATCGCAAATCGAAAATGAACTGCGACGATATAGGGGAGGAACGCATGATGCAGAGGTCTCTGCGGGGATATCTGGTTTCCGTAACGTCAATGGCGGCTATCATTGCTGCCGCAGCGCCGGCATCGGCGGTAGCGCGGGAACAACTCTACAGCTTCAATATTCCCGCCCAGGACCTGGGCAACGCGCTGAACGCGTTTGCGCGCGCATCGCGGCAGCAAATTACCTTCGATTCGGTTGCAGTTCGCGGCAAGACCAGCCGCGCGTTGACCGGGAGGTTCAGCGTGCGCGACGGCCTCGACAAGTTGCTGCAAAAATCCGGACTCTCGGTTCAGGTCGGCCGCTCCGGCGTGCTCATCATCCGCCGCGCCGAGGCCCAGGAGCCCGGCCAATCCACTCCTCCCGGAAGAACGCAGGAGTCCGCGACCAGCGACGCCGGGCCAGGGGACGGGCTAGACATCATCGTGACCGCGCAGAAGCGCGAGGAGCGCATCCAGGACGTGCCGATCGCGATTTCCGCCTTCAAGAAGCAGGCGCTCGACGATCGCAAGATCGAAGGCGGATCGGAACTGCTGCGTGCGGTGCCCAATGTGAATTTCTCCAAGGGCAATTTCAGCATGTACAATTTCTCGATCCGCGGGATCGGGACGAAGGCAATCTCCGCCAGCAGCGACCCTGCCGTGGCGGTGAGCTTCAACAATACGCCCCTGATCCGCAATCGCTTGTTCGAGCAGGAGTTTCTCGATGTCGAGCGGGTGGAAGTGCTGCGCGGGCCGCAGGGAACATTATACGGCCGCAACGCGACGGGCGGCGTCGTCAACCTGATCCCCGCCTTGCCCACGCAAGAGCTCCAGGGCGAAATCAAAGGGGAGATCGGCAGCTTCGATTCGCGCCGCGTAAGCGGCATGATCAATATTCCGCTGGGGGACACGTTCGCCATCCGCGGCGCAGGCGCGTTCACCAAGCGCGACGGCTTCGACTATAACAGCTTCACCAAGCAACGTGTGAATGGCCGCGACCTGTGGTCGACCCGCTTCTCGGCACAATGGGAACCCTCCGCCGACTTCAAGGCGAACGTAATCTGGGAACATTTCAACGAGGATGACGATCGCTCGCGCACGGGCAAGCAGTTGTGCACGCGCGACCCCGGCCCGGCCAGCGTGGGAGGCGTCGTCCTGTCCGATGCGTTGCGGGCGCGGCTGAGTCAGGGCTGCCTTCCCGGCTCGCTCTACAGCGACGCCGCTTATGGCGCCCCCAATGGCTCCAGCCTGGCCTATGTCTACATCGCCAAGCAGATCGGCCTCGGTTTCCAGCCGGGTTCGGGCGGCAGCCTGGGCGCTCCGGTGCAGATCATCGGGACCAATGTCGATCCCTATGCGGGCATCGTCCAATCGCAGAACCTGCGAGAGATCGCCACCAGCTACGACCCCGTCTTTCGGGCGCGGAACGACGTGGTCCAACTCAATCTCGAGGCGAAGCTGGGGGACAATCTGAAGCTCATCTCGCAGACCGCCTACGCGCAGGATCGCTATTACTCGTCGCAGGACTATAACCGCTTCGTCTCCAATCCGATCTTCAACGATTCCGCCCAGCCGCTGACCGACGTGCTCGGCCGGCCGATCCAGGGGACGGGGCCGACACCGGGCGGAATCTATACCGATCCGCAACTCGGCCCATCGAACCGGATGCTGTCGATCGACATCAGCAAATCGCGCAACCATCAATGGACGCAGGAGCTGCGACTGCAGTCATCCTCGCCAGGCATGTTCAACTTCAGCCTCGGCGCCAATTATCTCAATTTCAAATCCGAGGATGATTATTACGTTCTCAATAATCTGTTCAGTATGATATCCCAATATTACTACAACCGGGATCTTGACATAACGCGCGTCGCGACGACGGCCTGCCCGCCGAACACCACCGACCGGGAATGCATCTACGTCGATCCCAACCCGCTCAATGCGCTGAACAACCAGGGCCATAATTACTTCCTGAGCAAGAATATCGTCAGCACGAAATCCTGGGCGATTTTCGGCGAGACCTATTGGCAGGTCGCGAAGAACGTGAAGGTCACGCTCGGGGCCCGCTACACCTCCGACGAGAAGACCACGACGCCCATTCCGAGCCAGTTGCTGCTGGGCGGCGGCGGTGGCGGCACGACCGGTGGCACGGTCAACAGCGGCTATCCCGCCCTCGCCGACATCAACCAGAAATGGGGCCGCTTCACGGGACGCGCCGTGGTGGACTGGAAGCCGAACCTGGCCTTCACCGACGATACGCTGCTCTATGCGTCCGCATCGCGCGGCTACAAGGGCGGCGGATCCAACCCGCCGCGGGTCGATATCAACCCGGCCGTCATCCAGTATCAGCCGCTCCCGACGACCTTCAAGCCCGAATATGTCAACGCGTTCGAGATCGGCATGAAGAACACCCTGGCGGGCGGCAAGATCACGTTCAACGCCACTGCCTTCTACTATGACTATAAGGACTATCAGGTCTCGCAGATCGTGGACCGCATCTCGCTCAACGAGAATTTCAACGCGCGCAGCATGGGGCTCGAGTTCGAAGGCGCGTGGCGGCCGTCACGGCATTTCCGCCTCGACGCCAATCTCGGCTACCTCAACACCCGGCTGAAGAAGGGCGCGCATTCGATCGACGTGATGAACCGCACCCAGGGCAATCCGGACTGGACGCTGCTGCGCCCCTGGCTTCAGGTGCCGTCGAACTGCATCGCGCCGACGGAATATGTGAACAGGATCATTTCCTCGCCCTTTGACGACGACCTCAAGACGTTCATGCTGGTGTCGCTGTGCAACGGATCGGCCCGGACGGGGAGCTTCAATCCCAATGTCGCCACCAACCTGCACTGGGATCAGTTCCTCGGCTTCACCTACGACCCGCTCACCCAGGCGCCCAACGGGGGCAAGGGCTTCGATGCCGATCTCGCGGGCAATGAACTGCCCAATTCGCCGCATCTGACATTCAACCTCGGCGCCCAATACACCTTCTTCCTGAGCGACCTGGAACTGACGTTCCGCGGCGATTATTATCGCCAGAGCGCGAGCTACGCGCGGGTCTACAACACCGCCTATGACCGGCTGAAAGGCTGGGACAACATCAACCTCGCCGTGACGCTCGCCAGGCCGAAATCGGACCTGACCGTCCAACTCTATGTGAAGAATCTGTTGGATAGCGCCCCGATCACCGACTTTTTCACGAACAGCGACGACACTGGCCTGACCGCCAATGTCTTCACCCTCGATCCGCGCATCATCGGGTTCAGCGTGTCCAAGCGATTCTAGAGGGCGGTACGCAACGATGACGATCCGGCGCCGCCAATATCCTTCATCGGCCTGCGGCGGCGCCCATTTCGGCCGGACGACCGGCATCGGTTTGTCACCGCCCGTCGTCGACGAGAATTTTCCGGCCCCGAACACCACAGGGACAACACGCATGGCAAGTGAACCCAAGTAAAACTGCACATCTTACAAAAACTTTACCTTGCAACCTTACACTCTGAAAGATTAAACTTTCAGAATGCGGCAGTATTTGCACAATAAATTTGACAAAGTAATATATTCATATTGAGACTATTAATTTTTGACTCTTCTACAGATGATATTATCATTGCGAATGCTTCCACGGACTCGGAAGCGACTCGATAATAAATAAAGAGAGGATCAATACATGAAAAAACTTGGCATGCTGTTCCTGAGCACGGTGGCGCTGGTAAGCGCCCAGGCTGCCCAGGCAACCACGTACACCCCCGCCGGGACCTTCACCGCCACGGGGACGCTGACGGTGCAGAAGGGCCTCACCCTGAACTGCGCCGCCACGTTCACGATCGTGGTGCCCGAAGCTGCGCCGGATGCCCATGGGACCTTTTCCCACGGCCATTCCGCCAATGTGACGGCCGCGACGCTGACCGGCGGCCTGTGCCCGCTCGTGACGCTGAACAACCTCCCGTGGCCCGTGACCTATGACGGCACCAACCTGATCTTCACCGGTGTCGCCGCAAGCACGATCACGCCCGGCGGCTGCCTGCCCGGTACGATCCAGGGCGCCTGGAACAACACCACCAAGACCGTCACCTTCGTCAACCAGACGCTGACCGGCGGCAGCGGCAGCGCCAATTGCATCATCAACGGCACGCTGACGGTCAATCCGACGATCAGCATCACCAATCCCTGATATGCTATCAGATTGACATCCCGTTTACCTGTAATGCCCAGGAGCCCTCCGGGACTCCTGGGTCTTTGTTCTTCCCTTGACCGAAGTCGAGCCATGCGATCATGGTCGGCGCAAGGAGGGGGTTAATTCTTGCTGCGCCTCACAGATGTCGCCAAAGATTATGGAACGCCGCAACGGTCCATCCCGGTATTGAGAGACATATCCTTTACTGTGCCACAAGGCGCGTTCTGCGCGATCGTCGGCCCATCGGGCTCCGGTAAGAGCACGCTGCTCAATATCATCGGCCTGCTCGACCGCCCCGACCGCGGCGAGATCTGCTTTGGCGGTATGCGGGCGAATTTCACCTCCGCTGCAGAAGCGGCACAGTTGCGGAACCGACTGATCGGTTTCGTCTTCCAGTCCTTTCAGTTGCTCCCCCGGCTGCGCGCGTGGGAGAATGTCGCCCTGCCCCTGCTGTATCGCGGCGTCGCCCGGAGCAATCGCAGGCTGCTGGCACTGGCCATGCTAGAGCGGGTCGGCCTTGCCAATCGCGCGGACCATCTTCCCTCCGAATTGTCGGGTGGCCAGAGCCAGCGCGTCGCGCTCGCCCGGGCACTGATCGGGGAGCCCCGGCTCCTGCTCGCCGACGAACCGACCGGAAGCCTCGACAGCGTCACCGCGACGGAAGTCATCGCGCTGCTGCGCGATCTGAATCAGCGGCTCGCCGTCACGATCCTGATGGTCACCCATGATCGTGATCTGGCTGCGCAATGCGAACGGCGGATCGAGCTTCTCGACGGTCGGATCGTCCGCGAGACGGGGATCACATGAACAGCGGCGGTCCAGCCCAGCATCAGGGCGTCAGCCTGCGCGAGATCGCCGGCGAGGCATTCGCAAATCTCCGCGCCCAGGGGCGACGCTCGATCCTCGCGCTGCTGGGCATCATGATCGGCACCGCCTCGATCGTCGCGATGCTGAACATCGGCCACAACGCCCAGCTCGAAACGCTGAAGTTATTCGTCAATATGGGCGTCGACATGCTGCAAGTCCGGGCATCCCCGACCGGGCAGGCGCCCGCCCGGCTGGACCGCACCCTGGTCGAGCAGCTTCCCGGACGCGATCCGGATATCCTGCTGGCCACCCCGATGGCGACCGGGCGGCTGCCCGTCAGCGCCGGCGCGCAGCAGGCCGACCTGGGCATCATCGCGATGCCGCCGGCGCTCGCGGCCATGGCGCGGCTGCCGCTGCGCCGGGGCCGGCTGCTCGGCACGATCGACGATTGCGGGCTGGTGGCGCTGGTCGGTGACGGCGCTGCGCAGAAACTGTCGGCACCGGGCGCCCAACTGCTCCCGGGAAGCAGGCTGGGCGTCGGCGCCTATGTGTTCACCGTCGTCGGCATTCTCGGGCCAACCGTGATGGAATCGCTCAATCCGACCGACTATAATGACGCAGTCTTCATCCCGCTTGCGTGCGCGCGTCGCGCCTTGCCGGGCCCCGATCCGAACGTGGCGATGATCAGGCTGCGCCCGGGCGTGGATGCCGATGCGGTCGGAGCGCGAGTCAGCGCGGCGCTGGCCAATCCGGCATCAGCGATCCAGACCGTCAATGCCCGCCTGATCATCAAGACCATGAATGAACAAAAGGCGGTCCACACGCGCATGCTCGCCGCGATTGGCGCGATTTCGCTGCTGGTCGGCGGAATCGGCGTGATGAACGTCATGCTGATGAGCGTGATGGAGCGGCGGCGCGAGATCGGCCTGCGCGCGGCGATCGGCGCGACGCCCCGCGACCTGCGGACCATGTTCCTGGTCGAATCGGGTGTGCTCGCCGTGCTCGGCGGCGCGGTCGGTGCCTTGCTGGGTGTCCTCGCCGCCTTCGTCGCTGCCAGGAGCTCGGGCTGGACCTTCAGCCTCGCCCTCTACGTCCTGCCCCTCGGCCCCGGCATCGCAGGCCTGGTGGGTCTCGCCTTCGGCCTCTATCCCGCGATCACCGCGGCGCGGCTTGATCCGATCGAGGCGCTTCGTGCGGAATAGGCTGCTGATACCGGGGAAGATCGGGCACGGCCACGGGCTGGCCGACGGTCGGCCCGCCGGGTGGTTGCCGGAGTTCGCGCGGCGTGGCGCAAGCTGCGAGCGAAAGGGCGGCCAGGCCCGCCGCAAACATCCTCATGCCTCTCTCCTTCTGCTTGCTGCCTTCCTATTCCAGACGATCCTGATGCCGCATGCAAGCGCGCAGCGCGTCGCGCCCGACGCCCCCTTCCCGTCCCCGCCGGCGCGGCCGGTTCCCAGCGGCAAGCCTGTCCCGCTCAGCCTTGTCGAGGCAGTCGCGCTCGGCCTGCGCGACAATCGCGGGATCAAATCGGCCTATCTCGAACGCGTGGCGCAGAAATTCGACCTGGTCGTCGCCGAAAGCCTGTTCCGTCCGCGGATCGATCTCGCCGCCGATCTCGTCCGCCAACGCGTCGGCGGCATTACCTCGACCGATCTCGCGATGACGCCGAGCATCTCCTGGCTCGCCCCGACCGGGGCGAGCGCGGGCCTTGTCTGGGACCGGCGCCAGCGCCTTGACGGGGGATCGAGGGCCCTGTCCGACACGACCTCCTTCTCGATATCGCAGCCCCTCCTGCGCGGAGCCGGTTTCGATGTAACGCTGGCACCGGTGCGGATCGCCCGACTGCAGGAACAGATCAACCATCTCAGGCTGAAGTCGACCGTCTCCGACACCGTCACGGCGATCATTTTCGCCTATCGCGACCTGCTGCGCGCGCAGCAGCAGGTACAGCTGGCCCAATTGTCGCTGGAGCGTACGCAAAGCCTGCTGGACACCAATCGCGCCCTGATTGCCGCCGGCCGGATGGCCGCCGCCGATATCGTCCAGACCGAATCGGGACTGGCGAACCAGGAAGTGGCGGTGCTGCAAGCACGCCAGCAAAAGGCGAGCGCCCAGCTTTCGCTGCTGCAACTGCTCGCGGTCGACCCGCGCACCAATATCGTGGCCGGCGATCCGATCCGGGCGGAGCAGATGTCGATCGACCTCGACGCCGTGATCGACCTGGGCCTGAGTTCACGGATGGACATCCTCGCCCAGCGCAAGGCGCTCGAGCAGGATCGCCAGGCGCTGATCGTCGCGCGCAACAACCGCTTGTGGAACCTGTCAGTCACCGGTTCGATCTCGCGCCAGCGCGGGAACGACGCACTGCTCGGACAGACCGACCCGCGCACCGATCACGCCGTCGGCCTGCAGCTCGACATCCCGATCGGCGACCCCTCGTTGCGCCAGCGGGAGATCCAGGCAACCACCACGATCCGTACCGCCGAATTGCGCTATCAGGATCTCTGCCAGTCGGTGGAGACGCAAATCCGCGACGCCGCCCAGACGGTGGAGGCGAACTGGCAGCAGCTCGAGGCGGCGCGGCGCGCCCGGAACCTGGCGGCAAAGGCACTGGAACTGGAACAGGAGAAGCTCAAGGTCGGCCGCGCCTCCAATTTCGAGGTCCTGTCGTTCCAGACCGACCTGCGCGCGGCCGATACCCAGGAGTTGACCGCCAGCATTACCTACCTCAACGCGCTGACCGCCCTGGATCAGCAGATCGGGAATACCCTGGACACATGGCGCATCGACCTGAACGATTGAGCGGCGCCATGCGGCGCCTCGGCGCCCGGCGCACGACGTGGCTCGCCGCGCTGGCGATCAGCCTGCTCGCCTTGTGGTGGCTTGTCCCGCGCGGCGCGGCGCCACCCGCCACCGGGGCGGGCCTTACCGAGCAGAGCTTGGTCGTCGCACGGCGCCCCTTCGTCGCTTCGGTCAGTTTCACCGGCACGATCGTCCCGGGCGACGGGATCGGGATTACCGCCCCGTTCGACGGGACGGTCAAGTCAGTGGGTTTCGCCTATGGCGAGCGCGTGACGCCCGGACAGGTGCTCGTCGAACTCGACGTCTCCGAACTGGAGCAGCGCCGCAACGAAGCCGAGAGCGCCTATCTGAAGGCGTCGCAGAACGCCGCGGATATCGACAACTGGGCCAGTGGGCCGGAGGTATCGCGCGCGCGCCGCGCGGCCGCCTCGGCAACGTTCGAGCTGGGCGACACCGAGCGCAAGATGCAGGAGACGAAGGCGCTGCTCGATCGCGGGTTGGTTGCGCGCAGCGAATATGATGGGCTGGTCCAGCAGCTGCGCACTCAACGGCTCTCGCTCGCCGCCGCGCGCGACGATCTCGGCGTGGCGCTTCGTCGCGGCGAGGGCGCCAACCGCAGGGTGGCGACGCTCGAGCTCGAAAACACGCGCGCGCGCCTCGCCCGGCTGAACGCGGAATTTGCCGCCGCTGTCGTGCGGGCGTCGGACGCGGGCATCATCGTGCGGCCGCCGAGCGTACGCCCGGACGTCACCGACAGCGGGATCCATGTCGGCCTTCGCCTGTCACAAGGCCAATTGATCGGTACCATCGCGCGGTCCGGCGGACTGGCCGTCTCGTTCCGGCTCGACGAAGCGGATGTGAACCGGCTGAAGCCGGGCCAGGCCGTCACGATCACCGGCCCGGGCTTCAATGGCTTCGCGCTGACCGGCAAGATCATCGGAATCGCAGGCGAGGCGAGTTCGGCTGAGGGCGCTGCGGGCGGCAAGGCGAGCTTCACCGCGACCGCCCGGCTTGATCCGCTCACTGCCGACCAGGCGCTCCAGGTGCGCATCGGGATGAGCGCGAGCATCGCCGTCATCACCTATCAGAACCCTATGGCTCTGGTCGTCCCGCCACAGGCCGTCCAGGGGGCCGCGCCCGCCGCGACTGTCCTCGTTCGCGACCGCGGAACCGGCGCCCGGCACCCGGTGACGGTGCAGATCGGCCAGGTCGGCCCCGATGGCGTCGAGATCCTGTCCGGGCTGAAGCCGGGCGACACCGTGATCTGGGATTCCCCGGCGCCCCCGGCCGCGCCGCCGGCGCCATAGCGGCAGCCGGCGACGCCGTCGTTTCGATCCTGACGTTGATGTTGATCCCCGGTGCCCCGATCCACTAACGGTGCGCGGTTCGGCGCGAGGCGCCGGGCGGGAGCCGAATGATGACCAATGCCGAACCGCTTCGCACGAAACGCCGCAAGCGGCAGGCCGGGGAAGCGCGCGAGGAAGGCCTGGCCGCTGCGCGGTCGCTGCTGCTCGAAGGCGGGCCGGCATCGGTGACGCTGGCCAATGTCGGTCGCGAAATCGGTATGTCGCACACCAATGTCATCCACCATTTCGGTTCGGCAGAGGGCCTGCAGAGCGCCCTGATGGGGTCGATGATCCGGGATCTGGCCGGCGCGCTGGACGACGCGGTGGCGCATCTGAAGACCGACTCCGCCGCGCCGTCGATGCTGGTGGATCAGGTATTCGACGCGTTCGACGAGGGCGGCGCAGGCCAGTTGGCCGCATGGCTGGTCCTGTCGCGCGAATCCGATCATCTCGAGCCGATCCGGCAGGCGGTGCTCGATCTGGTCGCCGCCGTGCGGGAGAAGCTGGCCGAGGACACGGCGGCGGACGATCGCATGCGCGGCATCGTGCTGCTCATCGCGATCTGCGCGTTCGGCGATGCCGTGATCGGGCCCCAATTGCGGGAAATGCTGGGCCTCGACGCGCAAGCCGGGCGGCGGCTGGTCGCCCAGATCCTGCCGTCCCTGATCCTGCCCGGGCGCTGACCCGGTCCGCGATCAGCGGATACGCGTCCAGGTCTGGGTGCGGCACAAAAAGGCCACGATGCACCCCTTCACCTGCAAGGTATCGGGATTGAGCAGCGTCAGATAGCCGCTCGATGCCCCATCGCCGGTATCGGGATCGTACATCGGCCCCCCGGTCCATGTCCGCGGACCGCCGGTGAAGCCTTCCAGCACGCGCAAGCCCATCACCCGGCGCGCGCGAAGCGCCGCATCGCGATTCCGGACATCGCGCTGATCCGGATTGGCGCGCAACGGCGCGCCGTCGAGCACCTTTCCGCAGATCGCCGAGCCACAGGGAGCGAGTTCGACGATCCCGTTCCGCTTCTCCGTCCGCCACCGTCCGATCAGCGGACTGGGCGGGGCGGCCACGTCCGCACCGAGCAGCGCGACCGCCGCCAGCACCGCCATCATGCGGCGGCTCCGGCGAGATCGAGGCGCTTCAGCGACGCAGCGAGCAATCCCCGGTCGTCATGCTGCCAGGGGTGAAAGCCCGGCCTGAAATAAGTGAGATAGGCTGGGAAGACGCGGCGCAATATCCCGGGCCGGCGCCAGAGGAATCGCATCGTGCGCAGCCATATTCCCGGCCCCTTCAATCCATCCTCGCGATACAGGTCGCGCATGTTGCCGCGCATGGTCGTGACGAGGATCAGCGTGGCGATTAGCATCGCGCGCACGCGCAGGAAATAGCGCCGCGCTGGCGACCAATGGGCCGTTGCCGCGAAAAAGGTGTCATAGGCGACCGCCTTGTGCTCGATCTCCTCGACCGCATGCCAGCCCCACAGGCGGGCGGCTTCTTCCGGCGCGCCCGCAAGGTCGCTCCCCCCGGTTGCGAGCAGCGCGTGGGCGAGGATGGCGGTGAAATGTTCAAGCGCACAGGTCGCGGCAAGCTGATGCTCCTTCCCGCGGGTGCGGGCAAAGTCGAGCACCCGCTTGGTGCGCCGTTCGAGCTTCGCCACGTCATAGCCGCTATCCGCGGCGAGCTTGTTGAAATGGGCATGCTCCCGGCTGTGCACCGATTCCTGCGCGATGAACGCGCCGATCTGGGCCTGGAGCGCGGGATCGACCGTACGCCGATAGGCCCGCACGCTATCCATGAAGAATTTCTCGCCCGCCGGGAACGTGCAGGACAGCGCGTTGAAAAAGGCCGTCGCGACGGGATCGCCGCCATGCCACCACCGGGGATGGCCGGCCGGCTCGCGATTGAAGCGCAGATCCCGCAAGGGGATCGAATGACTGGTCGGTGCAGGAGTTGAGGGGCTCATGGGATTGCCTCCGTTATATTGACATTAATGTTCATATGCCAATCTGAACATCAATGTCAATATCAATATCATCCTTGCCGGCTGCCGCAGTGGCCCGGTCCGCGTCGCGAAACTGGAGGTTCCCATTGGAGCGCAGCCGGCCGAGGCTGTCGCGAACCGACAGGAGGTGATGTTGAAAATTCCCTTTTCCGCGATGACGCTCGCCTTCGCGCTGGCGGCGGCGCCGGCGTGCGCCGAGGAAGCCGCCGCACCGGAGGCCCCCAAGGTCGCCGCCGCCGATGCGCCCTGGCCCGAGGCCTATTTCGAGATTTTCAAACTTGCCCCGGGCAAGCAGGAGGCCCTTATCCGTGACATCGCCCGCGCCGACGCGGATATCCTGCTGTTCAAGCCGGCGCGCACCATTCAACTTGCCGCCGCGCAACAGGCCGGGATGGCAGCCAGGTCAAAGGAACTGAACATGGAGAGCGGACCAGCCTGTTTCACCCGGATCAGCGAACCGATCGCCAGCCTCGCCGATACGAAGACCAATGGCCCGCTCACCGCGACACAGTGGCTGGCGCGACTCGACAAAAGGCGCATCGACCAGCCCGATGCCGCCAGGGCGGGCCAGTAAGGCGATGGGCATGATGCTTGATCGCCGCATGCTGCTCGGTGGCGGTGCAGCACTCCTCCTCCCGGTCAACGCCTGGTCACGGGCCGCCGGCACGCTCGATGCCGCCTATATCAATGGCGCTGTCTGGACCGGACGCGGGCCGGCGGAGCGCACCGACGCGATCGGCGTGATCGGCAGCCGGGTGGTCGCGATCGGCCGGGCCGCCGTCGATGCAAGGGCGGGGCCGCGGACGCGGATCATCGACCTGAAGGGCGCGTTCGTCACGCCCGGCCTGACCGACAGCCACACCCACTTCACCCTTGGCTCGATCGCGCTGTCGCAACCGATCCTGCGCGACGCGAAGGATCCGGCCGACTTCACCCGCCGCATCGCCGAGGCCGCGAAAGCGCTCCCGGCCGGCCAGTGGCTGCTGGGCGGGAGCTGGGATGCCGATCGCTGGGGTGGTACCTTGCCGAGCCATGACTGGATCGATGCCGTGACGCCGGACACCCCGGTCGCCGTGGTCCGCTACGATCTGCACATGCTCGCGCTCAACGCGCTGGCGCTGAAACTGGTCGGCATCGATCGCGACACGCCCGATATCCCCGGCGGCGTGATCATGCGCGACGCCCGGGGCGACCCGACCGGCATCGTGAAGGACGCAGCAAAGGATTTCGTCCTGTCGAAGATCCCGCAGCCCACCGACGCCCAGATCGATGCGGCGGTGCACAGGGGCATCCAGCTCGGCCTCAGCAAGGGCGTGACTCAGGTCCATCTCCCCGAACTGAACTGGACGACGCATGATTCGGTCCGCCGCCTGCGCGCACGCGGCGAGACGGGCGTGCGCTTCTATTCGTTCACCCCGCTGAAGGACTGGGAGCGTACGGCCGCGCTCGTCCGGCACGAGGGTCGGGGAGACGACTGGGTGCGCTGGGGCGCGTGCAAGGTGGTGTTCGACGGCTCGCTCGGATCGCGCACGGCGCGCTTCTACGAGCCCTATCTCGACGATCCGACGACCCGCGGCATCACGGTGACCAGGCCCGAGGACCTGCGCGCCTGGCTGGGCGCGGCCGACAAGGCCGGGCTGCAGGTGGCCGCCCATGCGATCGGCGACGAGGCCAATGACATCGTCCTCGACGCCATGGCGGCCGCGGCCGCGGCCAATGGCAGGCGCGACCGCCGCTTCCGCATCGAGCACGCCCAGCATCTCAGCAAGGCAGCGATTCCGCGGTTCGCGAGGCAGAATGTGATCGCCTCGGTCCAGCCCTATCATGCGATCGATGACGGGCGCTGGGCGATCAACCGCATCGGACCCGAGCGGCTGACGCGCACCTATGCCTTTCAGGACCTCGTCGCCTCCGGCGCGCATGTCTGCATGGGATCGGACTGGCCGGTTGCACCGCTCGATCCGCTCACCGGTCTGAAAGCGGCGGTGCTGCGCGAGACGCTGGACGGCAAGAACCCCGGCGGCTGGTATCCCAACGAGCGCGTCTCGCTGGCCCAGGCATTGCGGGGCTACACCCACGAGGCTGCCTATGCCGGTTTCAGCGACGATCGCATGGGCGCGATCGCACCAGGCTTCCTCGCCGACTTCGTGGTGTTCGACCGCGACCTGTTCGCGATCGACCCGGAAACCCTGACTGACGCCACCGTCTTGCGCACCATCGTCAACGGCGAGCAGCGCTTCGGCGCATGAAAAAGGGGAGCGCGCCCGCGCGGCGCGCTCCCCTCTTCAGCGACCCGGCCGAGGTCAGAACTCGTAGGTCGCCGAAATCCGCAATGTCCGCGCGGTGCCCTGCAGCAGATAACCGCCGAACGACGACGCCCAGTAGCGCTTGTTGGCGATGTTATCGACATCGGCCCGAAGCGTGATCGGGTGCGATGCCGTCACGATGATGTAGCGCGCGCCCAGATCGAAGGTCGTCCAGCCCGGGATCGTCAGGGTGTTGGCGGCGTCGACGAACTGCTCGCTCGTATAGACGACGCGGCCCGTCAGCGTGATCTTGTCGAAGAAGGGCGGGACGACTTCAGTGCCCAGATTGACCTGGTAGTCGGGCACCCCGATCGCCTTCTTGCCGTCGAGCGTGCCCGAGGCAGTCTTCGTCTGCTTGGCGCTGTTGTAGCTCGCACCGCCGATGAAGCGGACATAGCGGCTCGCCTCGCCGTTGACCGAGAACTCGATGCCCCGATTTCGCTGGATGCCGTCCACCACGAAGGCGCTGCCGCTGTTCATATAGGAGTTGGGCTGCTCGATCTGATAGGCAGCCAGGGTTGCCGTCAGCCGCGCGATGCTGAGCTTCACGCCACCCTCATATTGCACCGAGACGAACGGCGGATAGGATTTGCTCGGATCGGTCGGCGTGGTCGGCGAAGTCGGGCCCTGCGCCAGGCCCTCGATGCGGTTGAAATAGACCGACAGGGAGGAAGTGGGCTTCACCACGACACCAACCACCGGCGAGGTGGTCGACTTCCTGAAATGGGCGTTGATTTCGCCGGTATAGGCGAAATTCTGCACGTCCAGGCTCTGCAGGCGCACGCCGCCGATCACCAGGATGCGATCGTCCAGGAAGCCGAGCGTGTCCGAACCATAGAGGCTCTCGAAATCGGTCTTGCCGATCGGCTTCAGATTGTTGACGTCGCCGCCCGAGAAGCCGGGCTTCGGCGACGCCACGCTCGGCGTATGATAGATGTTGGTGTTGTAATAGAAGCCGCCGAAATCGCCGAACACATAGGCGTTGCGATTGTTGGTCCAGGTGATCGAGCCGCCGAGGCTCAGCTTGTGGCTGATCCCGCCGGTGCTGAACGCCGAGTTCAGGCCCAGCTGCAGCGCATAGTTATTGTCCTCGCGCGGCACGAGCAGGCTATAGGCGTAGCCGTCGCCGGTCGCGGCGTTGCTGACCGTGACGGAGCTGTACAGGCCGTCCTCGCGGCCGTCGCGGAAGCCGAACGCCGTGAACAGCTTGGTATCCTTGGCGATCTCGAGCTCGGCGCGGACGATGCCGTAGATGTCGCGCAGCCGGGTGTCGGTCCAGGGCTGACCGTAATTATAGTCGGCGGCGGGCGGCGCCGGTACCGTGGCCGATGCCACCGTCACGGTGGGGCGGCCCCAGCCGACATGCTGGCGCTCATAGCCCAGATCGACGGTCACGCGGCCGGCGCCGTGTTCCCAGTCGAAGCTGAGGCCGCCGACCGTGGCGTCGCGATGCTCATGGTCGGTCGCTGCCTCGCCATTGCGATAGACCCCGTTCACGCGCACGCCGAACTCGCCATTCTCGCCGAAGCGCGTGCCGGCATCGAAGCTGCCGCCGAAGATGCTCTGGCCGGTATAGGTGCCAGTCACGCGGATGAAGGGATCGGTGCCGGCGCGCTTCGGGATGAGGTTGATCCCGCCGCCGATTCCCGATCCGCCCGGCGCGGCGCCGAACAGGAAGGCGCTGGCGCCGTTCAGCACCTGGACCCGGTCATAGAGTTCGGGCGAGACCAGCTGGCGCGGCGTGACGCCGTACAGCCCGTCGATGGCGATGTCGTCGCCATAGAGCGGGAAGCCGCGGATGACGAACTGCTCGGAGGAGTTGCCGAAGCCATAGGTGGTCCGCACCGCCGGATCGTTGCGCATGACATCGCCGATCGTCTCCGCCTGCTGGTCGAGGATCAGCTGCGCCGTATAGGCCGAGACGTTGAACGGGGTGCTCATTGCATCCGTGTTGCCCAGCGCGCCGAGCGAGCCGTCGCTAACCACCTGCTTCTGCGCCTGCTGCGCGGTGACGATGATGTCGTCCTGCTCGCCCGCCGGCGCGTCCTGCGCGAAGGCCGGCCCCGCCGGCGCCATTGCCATTGCGAGCGCCATCAGGCTCGCTCCCCGCGTGATGATCTTGCCCATATATCCCCCTTTGAACCGTGAATGCGATGCGGCGGCGAGCTCGACCCGCCAGTCTATCCCTGGGGCTCCCGCTCCCCGACCTTGTCGTTGAGCCTCATGTGGTCCTGCGTGCGGTGGGATCTGAAAACATCCAGTTCCGCAGATCTGGGGGGACCAACCGGCCAGCCCGCCGGGGTCGGGGCTCTCCAGGGGCCTCACGACGATTTTGCACGGGAGGAACTGGTGTGCCGCTCATACTCAACCTGCGGATTGCGCTCCAGGCTCTTCGTCGTCCGAACGGGCCGAGACGCGCAAAGAAGCATCCGCCCGAAGGCGTCAGGAGCGGCTCCAACCAGACCGCATCGCCACCCATCGAATTGACAATGAAGGGATGGTTAGGAACGGTCTTGTCGGGCTACCTAGCAAGCGGTCCATGACGGGGGAGGCCATCGATGGTCGATACGCTGCTCGACAAATTACGCCGGAGAATCGGGGCTTTGACCGGAGCGGCGGCCACCGGCAACGACCCCGGCATCGATCATCCACGGCCGCGCAACGGAGCCAGCATCGCGCGTCGCGTCGCGAAGCACTTCGACCGGCTCGGCAGGACCGCTCCCGGGCTCGATCGACAAATTGGCGCGTATGTGGCGTCGGGAGACGCCGGCTCGGTGCTTTCCACGCTCGCCTCGGCCAACGTGAAGGCTGCATGGGCGCAGCGGACGCGCAGCTATCCGCCGCGGGACGAGAGCGGGCTGTTCGCGCCAGGGGTCGAGTGGGGCGCCGCACAGATGCGGCGACTCGGCGAGGCGCTGAGCGCACTGGAGGCCATCCAGTATGAAGGCTGGTATTTCGGCTCGAAGAAATCCCCTGAATGGCTGCGCCAGGTCGTTACCCAATGGCTGGGGCATGGCCGCAAGGACCAATCGCTCGACCAGCTCGCTGCGCTGGCGGCAGAGACGGATCTCGGGCTGTTGCCGGTGCTCGACATCCTGTTCGGTAGTGATGTCGGCAATTATCGTTCGGAGAATTCCATCGAGCGCTTCACTGGTGTGGCGCCCTGGCTCGAGGCGCAGCGCGGCGGGGTCATCGCGGCGCTGCCTGCACTCGGGGCAGACCAGCGCGCGGAGTTTGCCGCCGCGATCGGGCGGCTCAGGCTCGCCGACGCTTTCCTGGAGCCGCTGGCCGAACTCGCGATCGGCTCGTCGAAAAAGGCGCGCGAAAGCGCCAGGCAGGCATTGACGGCGGCCGATACCGGCCTGCTCCGCGCGCATCTGGCGGCGCGCTACCCGCAGGCGGCACCCTCGGCGCGGGCCGAGATCGTCGAGCTTGCGGCCACCAGCCTGGGCGCGCGGGCGGCGGGGTTGCTGGCGGCGTGGAAGGCCGGTGAGACGGCACCGCGAGCCCTGGCGGCAATCGAGCGGGTGACGGGAAGCTTCGTCCCCGCCGCGGAAACCGGTGCTGCAGGGCCGGCCGACGGACCCGAAGGGTATATCGCGGTCGACGGAAGCTGGGTGGCAACGCCACCGCGCCCGATGATTGCGGAAGTTGCGCCGATTACGGACGATATGCTGGCGCTGCTCCGGCCGGCCGCGGCGACCTTCAACGTCAAGCTGGCCGCTGCGCAAGCCGAAGCGGGGCGCGAGCGCTGGCACTGGAGCCGCCAGTTCAGCAAGGTGGGCCAGTCGCAGCTCGACATGATCCGCAAGCTGGGCGAGAGCGCGTACCAGATCGGCAACCAACAGAATACCGTGCTTGGCTGGATCCGCTCGCGTGAAGGCCGCGCCAGTGGCGTGGATGCCTTCTTCGACGATCCGCGCCTCACCCTTTGGCACAGCGTCCGCTTCGCACTGGCCAGCACCAACGGCTATTTCGCGTCGGTGTTCAGCGATTGGGCCGGCCCTCCGGGGAGCGCGCTCGCGCGGCGGATCGCAGCGGGTGCCGATATCCGCGTCGTGCTCGAGCTGTGGATCCGCTTTGGCGGACGGGACCCGATCTCCGAACATCTCGGCGCCATGTGGTATCAGCCGTTCTTCGAGCCTGGCATGCCGTTCTGGACCGCCTTGTGCGACCGGTTCGATCTGCTCGACGAAGCGTTCGGGCTCAAGCCGCGCTCCGAAACGCGCGCCTTTGCGGTCCGCTCCGCGCTCGATCTGCTCGCGCTGTTCCCCAAGGTGCCGCGCCGGTACCAGCAGCCGCTGATGTTGCTGGCGAGCGGGAGCAGCGCGACCTTGCGCGGGCCCGCCCGCCAGCTGTTGCGCGCGGCGCCGGGAATCGACGATGCGATCGCCGGCCTGCTCGACGACGGCCGCCAGGACGTCCGTGCAGGCGCTGCCGAATGGCTTGCCCAGCGCGACGCGCGCGACAAGGTCGCGACGCTGCGCCGCGTGCTGAAGAAGGAACGCAGTGAGTTGGCCCGCGCAGCGATGATTACCGCGCTGGAGCGGCTTGGCGACGATGTCAGCGATTTCTTCGACAGCGCAGCGATGATCAAGGAAGCCGACGCCGCACTTGCCAAGGCGAAGGACAAGGCTCTGGCCTGGTTTCCCTTCGCGCAGTTGCCGGCGTTGCGCTGGCGGAGCGGAGAGGCGATCGATCCGCGTATCCCGATATGGTGGGTGACGCTCGCGGCCAAGCTCAAGCAACCCGGCGGCAATGCGCTGATCGAGCTCTGGCTCGACCGGCTGGCGCCCGGCGACGCGCATCGCCTCGGCTGGATGGTGCTGACGAGCTGGATCGAGCAGGACACCCGCACCTGCACCGAGGAAGAGGCGAATCAATATGCCGCAGCACATGTCGCAGCGGCGCTGAAGCAGAATATCGATACGGTGAAGCGCTATCCGCAGGCCGCCGATTATTATGCGACTGATCGCGACACGGTCTTCGCCCAGCTGCGACGGGTCAAGCTCGGCACCTATCTCGGCAGCGCTGTAGACAGCAAGGGCATCTTGGCGCTCGCCACACGTGTCGACGGTGCCGATGCGGCGCAGAAGGTGCGCCCCTTCCTGAAAGACCATGGCGCACGCACCTCGCAAGCCAAGGCGCTGCTGGAGATGCTGGCGAGCAACCCCGCCGGCGCTGCGCTGCAACTCGTGCTGGCTGCCGCCAATCGTTCCAAGCAGCGTTCGGTCCAGGCGCATGCCGGCACACTGGTGGAGGCGGTGGCGGACCGGCGCGGCTGGAGCGCGGAGGAACTGGCGGACCGTACCGTGCCCACCGCGGGGCTCGATGCCGACGGCACGATCGATCTCGATTGCGGCCGTGACCGCACCTACCTGCTCCGACTCGACGGCGCCGATGGGCTCGTTCTGGTCAATGCCGACGGCAAGGAAGTGAAGGCGCTTCCCGCCCCCCGGATCGATGAGGAGAAGCCGCTGATCGAGGCCGCGAAGAAACTTGTTTCCGCCGCGCGCAAGGAGAGCAAGCAGGTCTTCGCCAGCCAGACCGAGCGGCTGCGCGAGGCGATGTACCTCGGCCGGCGCTGGCGGCGCGAGGATTGGGAGACCTTTCTCGTCGCGCATCCGCTGGTCGGGCGGCTGGCGCGCCGGCTGATCTGGCTGGGCGTGGACGGCGAAGGTCGGATCGCCGGGGCCTTTCGTCCGCTGGGCGACGGATCCTATACCGATGCTGCGGACGAGGACGTGGCGCTTGCCGGTTTCGCCGAAGTGCAGCTGGCCCACCGCTCGCTGCTCGACGCCGATGCGATCGGCGCCTGGCAACGGCATCTTGCGGACTATGAGGTTGCACCGCCGTTCGACCAGGTCGGCCGCACATTGCCTGAAGTGACCGAGGCTATGGGCGGCAAGCAGGAGATACGCGATCGCGAAGGTTGGATGATCGAGACCTTCAAGTTGCGCGGCGTCGCCACCAGGCTCGGCTATGCGCGCGGCGCGGCGGGCGATGGCGGCTGGTTCACCGGCTACGAACGCCCCTATCGCAGCGCCGGGATCGTTGCCGAGATCGAGTTCAGCGGTAGCCCGCTGCCCGAGGAGAACACGCTGGCTGCGCTCCACACGCTCAGCTTCCGGGTCCTGCGCGACAATGGCCACCATGGCCGCCAGCTGACGCTAAAGGAAGTGCCGCCGGTACTGCTCGCCGAAACCTGGCAGGATCTGTACGACATCGCCGCCAAAGGCACCGGCTTCGATCCGGACTGGCAGAAGAAGGTCCATTGATGGTCGAACAACAGATACTGCGCCCTGCCGCCGAGGCGCGGTACGCCGCCGAGCTCGCCACGCTGGCGGCCGCCGATACCAGCCCGCGCCCACGCGGCTGGCGGCTGTCGCCGCGCGCGGTGCGTCGCTTCCTGCTCGGCGATCCCAAGGCGGGCATCTCGCGCAAATTCTATGGCGACGATCCGCTGGTCGACCGCGCGATCGTCAGCCTGATGAGCCAGCAGGGATTGATGCTGGTGGGCGAGCCGGGCACGGCCAAGTCTCTGCTGTCCGAACTGCTCGCCGCGGCGATCTGCGGCACCTCCGGGCTGGTGGTGCAAGGGTCGGCCGGGACCACCGAGGACCATATCCGCTACGGCTGGAACTATGCCCTGCTGCTCGCCGAGGGGCCGAGCGAGCGGGCGCTGGTGCCGTCCCCGGTGCTCAATGCGATGCGGAGCGGGCGCATCGTACGGTTCGAGGAGATCACCCGCTGCCCGCCCGAAGTGCAGGACGCGTTGATCTCGATCCTGTCGGAAAAGGCGCTCGCCTTGCCGGAACTGGGGCCCGACGCGGTCGCCAATGCAGCGCCGGGCTTCAACGTGATCGCCACCGCCAATCTGCGCGACCGCGGCGTGCATGAGATGTCGAGCGCGCTGAAGCGCCGCTTCAACTTCGAGACGGTCCATCCCATCGCGGATCCGGCGTTCGAGCAGGAGCTGGTGCTGCGGCAGCTCGCCGAGCGGTTGGGGCCGGCGGGCGTCACGGTGCACGGCGAACGCGATGTCGCCGACGTGCTGGTGCGCGTCTTCCAGGATTTGCGGACCGGCCGCACCGCCGAGGGTGCGAGCCTCAACCGGCCCGACGCGGTGATGTCCACCGCCGAGGCGGTCAACGTGCTCCACGCCGCCGCACTCGAGGCTGCCTATCTCGATGATGGTCGGCTCTCGGCGGCGCATGTCGCGCGGCAGTTGCAGGGCGTGGTGCTCAAGGACTCGCCCGAGGACGGCAAGCGCCTGCGCGCCTATATCGATCATATCGTCAAGGAACGCGCCGGACGGTCGGGGCCGTGGAAGGAGTTCTACCAGGCGGCGCGGTCGCTCAAGCTGGGTTGACCGGCATGGAGGACGTGTCCCTCCACGATCCGGCGCGCGCGCTGTGGGTGGTGCCGGTGCGGCATCACAGCCCGGCCTGCGCGGCGCAGCTCGATCGGCTGATCGCCGCGGTGAAGCCGGCGGCGATCCTCGTCGAGGGACCGTGCGATTTCGATCCGCTGATCGACCATCTCTGCGATCCGCGAACCCGGGCGCCCGTTGCGATCGTCTCGCTGCGTGAGGCCGTCGCGGGCCAGGCGACGCGCCGCGTGGCAAGCTATTTCCCCTTCTGCGCGCACAGCCCTGAGCTCATCGCGTTGCAGGCCGCCACCGCGCTTGGCCTGCCAGCGCGCTTCATCGACCTGCCCTCGACGGCACGCGAGATGGTGTTCGACGACACGGGCGAACCCGCGCGGTCCCTGCTGAGCGACGAGCGGCCGTTCGACGTCGGCGACTATGTCACGGCGCTGGCTCGCGAACTGGGTTGCCGCGATGGCAACGAGGTGTGGGATCAGTTGTTCGAGGCTCGGATCGCCGATCCGGACTGGCAGCGCTTCTTCGCCGATGTCGCCCGCTATTGCGCCTGCATCCGCGCCGCGACCGATCCGGCGCAGATGGAGCAGGACGGCACGCTAGCGCGCGAGGCGCAGATGCGGGCGATCCTCGCAGAGACGCGCGCTGCCGTTGCAGGTCCCATCGTCGCCTTGGTCGGCGGTTTCCATGCCTCGGCGTTGTTCGGGGCTTCGACGGCCAAGCCGGTGGCGGCGCGCACCGATGCCGGGCGCTCCTATCTGATCCGCTATGGCATGCGGCAGCTCGATGCGCTGGGCGGCTATGGCGCGGGACTGCCGCTGCCCGGCTTTTACGACCGGCTGTGGCAGGTTCGCGAGGCAGGCGGGCAGGGCCTCGCGCTGGCGCTGGTCAGCGGCTTCGCCGCGCATCTTCGCGCTGGCGCCGGCATGGAGGCGCCATCCTTCCCGGTGATCGCCAATGCAGTCGAGCAGGCCGAGCGCCTCGCCGCGCTGCGTGGGCGGCCGTTCCCCGCGCGAGACGACATCATCGACGCGATCCGCTCCAGTTTCATCAAGGGCGAAATTCCGATCGAGCAGGTGCCCTTGCTCAATGAGCTGAAGGCATGGCTCACTGGTACAGCGATCGGCGAGGTACCGCCTTCGGCCGGATCGCCACCCCTGGTCGAAGCGGTGCGGGCCCAGGCCAGATCGCTCGGCTTCACCGTTGCCGATGGCGAACGGCGCAGCCGCGAGCTCGACATCTACCGCAAACCGCGCCACCGCGAAGCCAGCCGCTTCTGCCACGCCATGGCGCTGCTCGACGCCAATTTCAGCCAGCGCACCGCCGGCCCCGATTTCCGCAACGATGTCGGGCTCGACCGGTTGCACGAGGTCTGGTCGGTCGCCTGGTCGCCCTTGGTTGAATCGCGGCTGATCGAATTGTCCGAAGCGGCGGACACGCTGGGGGAGGCGCTGGCGTTCGTGCTGGCGCAGAAGCTCGCCGCGCTTTCCGAGGACGGCAAGGGGCGCAGCGCGCTCGCCGCGATCGACCTGTTCTCCGCCGCCTGCCGCGCCGGGCTGGGGACGGAAGCCCATGCCATCCTCGCATTGGTCGAGCGACAAGTGATCGAGGATCCGCAACTGGGCTCGGTGGTCGCGGCGCTGACCGATCTGGTGCTGCTGCGGCGCGGGCGCGAGACGCTGGGCATCACCGATACCGAGCCGCTCGATCATCTGATCGGGGCGGCGTGGCGGCACATATTGGTGCTGCTGCCCGAGCTTGCGGAGTATGGACCCGAGCAGGTCCGCGACGCGGTGAGTGCGCTGGCCGATCTGCGCGGGTTGATCGAGCTGGCACGCGGCTCCGAGGCACCGACCGAGATCGCGTTGTTCGACGAAGCGCTCACCCGGCTGCAGGCGCAGCCTGTAGCACCGATGCTGGCGGGCGCAGTCATGGCGTTCGTACTGATCGACGGCCAGGCCGATGCCGGGGCGTTGGAAGCGCGGCTGCGCGGCGAGCTGGCGAGCGGCTATGTTGACCCTGCCGAGCGGCTGGCCTTCCTGGGCGGCGTTATCGCCATCGCCCGCGAGCTGCTCTGGAGCGTGCCGGCGATCATCGCGACGCTCGATACATTGATCGCCGGGCTCGACGAAGAAGGCTTCCTGGCCTTGCTGCCGCACCTCCGCCTCGCCCTGATGCCGCTCGATCCGCGCGAGATCGATCGGCTGGCCGAGGAGGTGGCGGTCCGCATCGGCGTGCAGCCGGGGCAACTGGCGACCGCCATCGACCTCTCCGAGGCTGAGCTTGCCGCCAATATCGCACTCGATCGGGAACTGGCGCTGGTGCTGGCCCGCGACGGTGTGGGGGTGGCATGAGCGATCCGGTCCTGGTTCGACGGTGGCGGCTTGCACTGGGG
>CAISGR010000102.1 GCA_903884945.1 uncultured bacterium | reverse complement strand
GCGCGCTACGGCGGAGAAGAGTTCGTGGTGCTCATGCCGCGCGCCGAGGCAGAGGCGCTTTACGACAAGGTCCGCTCGGGCAAGGCAAGCGCGGCCGACGCCGAACTGTTCCGCGGGCAGATGCTGACCGAAATGGCACGTATGTCGATTGAGGACGGGATGGTGATGCAGCTCCATCCCGGTGCCTTCCGCAGCCATAACCCGTCGGTGCTTGCGCGCTTCGGCCGCGACAAAGGTGCTGACATTCCGACGCCCAGCGAATTCGTGCGCAACCTCAAGCCGCTGCTCGATGCTTATGGCAATGACCCGCGCCTGACGCTGATCCTCTTCACGCTCGACGAGGATACCTACAGCCGCGAGCTCGCGCCGCTCGCCGGCCATTACCCCGCGCTGAGACTCGGCCCGCCCTGGTGGTTCCACGACAGCCCCGAGGGCATGCGTCGCTTCCGCGAGCGGGTGACGGAGACAGCGGGCTTTTACAATACTGTCGGCTTCAACGACGATACCCGCGCGTTCCTGTCGATTCCGGCGCGCCATGATGTCGCGCGCCGGATGGATTGCGGCTTCCTGGCGCAACTGGTCATCGATCACCGGATGGAGGAGGACGAGGCACAGGAGGTCGCCCGCGCACTCGCTTATGATCTGGTGAAGGCGGCCTACAAGCTGTGAGCGAGTACTTCCCTCTTCCTCGCCGTTCCCCGGCCACGGCCGGCGAACAGCCGCGCTCGTCCACCGGCCGGGCGCCGGCCTTCGCCGAGCACCGCAAATGACGAAACGCCTCTCGAACGCCACGCTCGCCTCGCTGCCCGCCGGCGCCGGCTTGCCCCGTTATGATCGCGCTGCCGTCACACCCGGTGTCGTCCATCTCGGCTTCGGTGCCTTCCACCGCGCGCATCAGGCGGTGATCTTCGAGGCGGCGCTCGATACGGGCGATCTGCGCTGGGGGATCACCGGGGCCTCGTTGCGATCGGCGGGCGTGCGCGACGAGATAAATCCGCAGGATGGGCTCTACACCATGGTCACGCGCGATGGAGCGGGCGACGATCTGCGTGTGATAGGCGCCGTGCGCGAGGTGCTGGTCGCGCCGGAGAATCCCGCCGCTCTCGTTGCGCGCCTCGCCCATCCCGAAACCCATATCGTCACGCTGACCGTTACCGAGAAGGGCTATAAGCTCGATCCGGCCACCGGCGCCTTGCTCGGGAACGATCCCGATGTCGCGGCGGATCTCGCCAAGCTCGCGGAGCCCCGGACCGCGCCAGGCTTCCTGGCTGCAGCGCTTCAGGCGCGTCGCGCAGCGGGCATCCCGCCCTTCACCGCGATCTCCTGCGACAACCTGCCGCATAATGGCCGGCGGCTCGAACAGGCGGTGCTGGCAGTCGCGCGGGCGCACGATCCATCACTTGCCGAATGGATCGAGCAGGAAGGAGCCTTCCCGGAGACGATGATCGATCGCATCGTTCCGGCCACCACCGCTGCCGATATCGTTGCACTTGAGGCGTCCCTTGGCCTCGTCGACCAGGCGATGGTGAAGGGCGAGCCGTTCCTGCAATGGGTGATCGAGGATCGCTTCTGCGGCCCACGGCCCGACTTCGAGCGGCTTGGCGTCCAGGTCACTTCCTCTGTCGCGCCCTGGGAGGAGGCCAAACTCCGCCTCCTTAACGGTGCACATTCCGGTATCGCCTATCTTGGCGGCCTCGCCGGCATCGACTTTGTCCATGAGGTCGTTGCGATCCCGGCTTTCGCCCGCTTCGTCGAAGCGCTGTGGGACGAGGCCGAGGCGACGCTTTCGCCGCCGCCCGGGCTCGACGTGGCGGCCTATCGCGTCGCGCTGATGGAGCGCTTCGCCAATCCGGCCCTGCAGCACCGCACCCGCCAGATCGCGATGGACGGCTCGCAGAAGCTGCCACAGCGTCTGCTCGCCCCGATCGCGGCACGCCGCGCGAAAGGGCTCGGCGTCGACGCGCTGGCGTTGGCCGTCGCGGCCTGGATGCGCTGGCAGGGTGGGGTCGACGATGCTGGCGACGCTCATATCGTCGATGATCCGCTCGCCGCCATCACCTCGGCGCGTCTGGAAGTTACGGTCGAGCCGGAGAATCAGGTCGCGGCGCTGCTGTCGATCTACGCGATATTCCCGCCAGCCCTGGCCGGCGATGAAGGCCTGCGCGCGACATTGGTCAGGCACCTCCGCGCGCTCGCGTCGCTCGGGGCCCGCGCGACCGTGGAGACTCTGCCATGGCGCTAACGCGACGTGAAAATTCGGCCACTCCCGCTGCGGCCACTTTGCCGGCCCGCGGCGTGGGGGCACCGATACGATGAAGGCGATAGCTACCCTCGGGCGGGCGATCATCCTGTCCCTGCTATGCGCCGGAATAGCCGGCTCCGCGGCGCCTGCGCCGCATGACACCTGGCTGCGCAGCTGGGCCGCGTCGCAGCAGGTTCCCGAACCGAACAACGCTCTGCCCGATGCTGATTTCAGGGACGCGACGATCCGGCAGGTGGTGCGCGTCACCGTGGGCGGGCGGCGTATCCGCGTCTTGCTGTCGAACGTCTTCGGGACCGAACCGCTCCGCATCGACGCCGCCCATATCGCCCTGTCGCTTGCCGCAGCCTCGTCGCGGATTGATCCGGCCAGCGATCGTGCGCTGACCTTCGACGGATCGACCCGCGTCGTGATACCGGCCGGCGCCAGCTATTTGTCCGATCCGATCGTCTTCTCTGCCCCGGCACTCCAGAGCCTTGCGATCACGCTGTACTTCCCGGATGCGCCGGCACGCCAGACCGGCCATCCCGGTTCGCGCGCCACCTCCTATGTCGTCCACGGCAATCAGGTCGCGGCCGCCGAACTGACCGACGCGAAGAAGGTCCAGCATTGGTATCAGCTGGCCGGAGTCGAGGTGGCCGCCTCCGCCGGCGCCCGTGCGATCGTCACGCTCGGCGATTCCATCACCGACGGCAATGGTTCGACCACCGATGGCAGCAACCGCTGGCCCGATCGCCTCGCCGACCGGCTCCAGGCCATGCCGGCGACGCGAGATGTCGCGGTGCTCAACCATGGCATCGGCGGTGGGCGGCTGCTGCTCGACGGACTTGGCCCCAATGCGCTCGCGCGCTTCGATCGCGACGTGCTGGCGCAGACCGGCGTGCGGTACCTGCTCGTGCTCGAGGGGGTGAACGATCTGGGCACCTTCACGCGGGAAGGACCCCAGGCGCCCGAGGCGCATGCGGCTCTGGTGGTGCGCATCATCGGCGCCTATCGCCAGATTGTCGCGCGCGCCCGCGCCGCCGGCATCAAGGCGTTCGGCGCGACGATCATGCCCTATGGCGGATCGGACTATTATCACCCCGATGCGCAGAACGAAGCGGATCGCCAGGCAATCAACCGCTGGATCCGCACGCCGGGCAATTTCGACGGCGTGATCGATTTTGACGCGGTGACGCGCGATCCGGCCGATTCCATGCAGCTGCGTGCCGCGCTCGACAAGGGCGACCATCTTCACCCCAGCGTTGCGGGCCACCGTGCAATGGGCGATGCCATTTCGCTGGAGCTGTTCAAATGAAGACTGTCCTAGCCTTCGCGGTGCTCGCCCTGCTTGCTGCGCCTGTCACGGCACGCGAGGCGAAGCCGGTCATTGCGATCACCTTTGACGACCTCCCGGCGCACAGCGCGCTTCCGCCGGGCACGACGCGTGTCGAGGTCGCACGCCAGACGATCAAGGCCTTCACCGACGAAAGGGTCGAGGTATATGGCTTCGTCAATGGCGGTCAGATCGCGAGGGAGCCGGAATCAGCCGCAGTCCTTGAAATGTGGCGTGCGGGCGGATTGCCCCTCGGCAATCATGGCTGGCGACATCTCAATCTCAACGAGGTGAGCGTCGCGGACTATGTTGCGGACATCGATCAAACTGCGGCGCTGATCGGCCCGAAGATGGCGGGCAAGGATTGGCACTGGTTCCGCTACCCCTATCTCGCGGAGGGCGATGATCCTGCGAAGCGCCTCGAGGTTCGCAAGGCACTCGCGGAGCGCCATTATCGCATTGCCGCGGTATCGATGAGCTTCGGCGATTATATGTGGAACGAGCCTTATGCCCGCTGCGTCGCCCTTGGGGACAGGGCGGCGATCGCCACGCTGGAGGAAAGCTACCTCCGCATAGCGGCGGAGACGGCGCGGGCCACCCGCGCCGATGCCCGGGCGCTTTACGGCCGTGACATCCCCTATGTGCTGCTGATGCATATCGGCGCGCTCGACGCGCGCCTGCTGCCGCGCCTGCTGCGCCAATATCGCGACGAAGGCTTTGACTTCACGACCCTCGGCAAGGCAGAGGCGGATCCCGTCTTCGCTGCCGATGTCGATCCGGGGCTCCCCCCGGCGCCCGCGCGCTGGGAGCAGATGCGGGCCAGGGGAATCCTGGCGCAGCCCGTGGAAAATCTATCGGCGATGCTCGATTCTTTATGCCGCTCCCCCTCGACCGTATCGGCACCATAACTATGTATACAAGAATTTCCGCGCCGGCCGGCGCTTCACGGAGACCATCATGACGATCAACGGCGAAATGTTCATTGGCGCCCGCGCCGTACGCGGGACGCAGGGCGAGATTCGAGCCATCCGGGCCGAGACGGGCGAGCCGATGGAGCCGGCCTTTGGCGGGGCGACGCTTCAGGACCTGGATGCGGCATGCGCGCTCGCCGATGCGGCGTTCGACAGCTATCGGGAGACCTCGCCGGAGGATCGCGCGACGTTCCTCGAGACCATCGCCGACAATATCATGGCGATTGGCGACGAACTGATCGTTCGTGCGATGGCCGAGAGCGGCCTGCCGCGCGGCCGCCTCGAAGGCGAGCGCGGGCGCACCTGCGGCCAGCTCCGCCTGTTCGCCCAGGTTGTGCGCGATGGTCATTATCTCGATGTGCGGATCGACCATGCCGATCCGACACGCACGCCCGCGCCGAAGCCCGATCTCCGCCTGCGCAACATCGGCGTCGGCCCCGTGGCGGTGTTCGGCGCCTCCAACTTTCCGCTCGCCTTCTCGGTGGCAGGCGGTGACACCGCGTCAGCGCTCGCCGCGGGGTGCCCGGTCGTCGCCAAGGCGCACAGTGCTCATCCCGGCACGTCCGAACTGGTCGGCCGCGCCGTGCAGAAGGCGGTTGCGGCGTGCGGCCTGCCCGAAGGCACCTTCTCGCTGTTGTTCGATTCGGGCCGCTCCATCGGCCAGGGCCTTGTCGCCGACGCCCGGATCAAGGCGGCCGGCTTCACCGGCTCGCGTGGCGGCGGCACGGCGCTGATGAAGATCGCGCAGAACCGTCCCGAACCGATCCCGGTCTATGCCGAGATGAGTTCTATCAACCCTGTCATCCTGTTCCCGAACGCCCTGGCTGCCAAGGCCGAGGCGACCGCCAAGGCGTTCGTCGGCTCGCTGACGCTCGGTGCCGGGCAATTCTGCACCAATCCAGGCCTGATCCTCGCGGTTGAGGGACCGGATCTCGACAGCTTTGTCGCCGCTGCGGCAGCCGCGCTCGGCGACATGCCGGCAGCGACGATGCTTACTCCGGGAATTGCCAAGGCCTATCAGACCGGTGTCGAGGCGATCGGCAGCCACAACACGGTCGAGACGGTCGCGCGCGGAAAGCCGGGCACGCATTGCCAGGGTCAGGCCGGCCTGTTCCTGACCACTGCGGACGATTTCCTCGCCCATCACGAGTTGCAGGACGAGATCTTCGGCGCTGCCTCGCTCGTCGTGCGCTGCCCGGACTTGGAGACGGTCACCAATGTCGTCGATCATCTCGAAGGCCAGCTGACCGCCGCGATCCACATCGTCGAGGCCGATCACCCTGCGGCTCGCGAGCTGATCCCGCACCTCGAGCGGAAGGTGGGTCGCATCCTCGTCAACGGCTTCGGCACCGGCGTCGAAGTCGCGCATGCAATGGTTCATGGCGGCCCCTATCCGTCGACTGCCGATGGCCGTTCGACCTCCGTCGGCAGCAAGGCGATCGATCGCTTCCTGCGCCCCGTTTCCTATCAGGACCTGCCCGATGACCTGCTGCCCGACGCGCTGAAGCAGGCCAACCCGCTGGGCATTGAGCGCCTTGTCGACGGCAAGCGCTGATGACTGTTCGGCTGGTCGGAATTTCGGGGAGCCTGAGACGGCATTCCTATAATGCCGGTCTGCTGCGCGCGGCGCGGGCGGCAATGCCCGAAGGGGCGGAGCTGACGATCCACTCAATCGCCGAGGTGCCGCTCTACAATGCGGATGTCGAGGCGGATGGCATGCCGCTGGCAGTGACCACGCTCAAGGATGCGGTGGCGGCGGCAGACGGCCTGCTGCTCGTCACGCCCGAGTATAACAACGGGGTGCCCGGGGTGTTCAAGAATGCGATCGATTGGATGTCGCGCCCCGGCTCCGACATTCCGCGTGTGTTCGGCGGCAAGCCGGTCGCCCTGATCGGTGCCTCGCCGGGCGGCTTTGGCACGATTCTCGCCCAGAATGGCTGGCTCCCCACGCTCCGCACCTTGGGGGCGAGTCTCTGGACCGGCGAGAAGCTGATGGTTTCGGGTGCCGGCGCTGCGTTCGATGCCGGGGGCAATCTGATCGACGAAGCCGTGCGCGAGCGGTTGGCGCGCTTCCTGGCGGGCTTCGTCGGGTCGATCTGAGCGGCGAGCGATCGATCGCGATCGCTCACCGCTCCCATCGCGGCTGGCCGAGGGGCTTGCCAGCCGCGATGTCCCGCTATTCGTAGCGCAGCGCCCGTATCGGGCTGGTCCGGGCGACGCGATAGGCGTGGGCCGAGATTGTCCCGATCGCGATCACCACCGCGAGTGCGCCTGCTGTGATGAATGGCAATGGCGTCAGGGCGATCCGGCTGTCGAAGCCATTGAGCCAGTCACGCATGATCCACCATGCGATCGGCCAGGCGATCAGGTTGGCGATCAGGACGGGCCGGCTGAACTGCCACACGAGCAGGCGCAGGATGTCACGGGTGCGTGCACCCAGCACCTTGCGGATCCCGATCTCCTTGGTGCGCCGTTCGGCGGTGAAGGCAGCGAGCCCGAACAGGCCGAGGCAGCCGATTACCACGGCCAGGATCGCGAACGCGCCGAACAGCTTCGCCCGAGCTTCGTCCGCATTGTAAAGGTCGCGGACGATGTCGTCGACGAATCGCGCGCGATACGGAATGTCCGGGATCAGCCGTTTCCAGATGGCCTCGGCCCGGTCATAGACTGCCTTGGGATCAGCTCCCTGGAAGCGGACCATTTGCTGGGCAAAGCCGTTGGTCTCGCCGAAATAGAAGATCGGCTGCAGCGGGTCGCGCACGGAGCGGAAGCGCGCATCCGCAACCACGCCCACGATCGTCGATGGCACCAGTCCATTCTCGTTCGCGACGAGGCTGGTCATCACGGTCTTGCCGATCGCATCCTGCGCGCTCTTGAAGCCGAGCCGCTGCGCGGCGGCCTCGCTCACCACGATGTTGACGCCGCGTCGAACGAGCGCGCGTTCCGCCTCGTTGTTGGTCGGCTGCGGTATGGTGGCATCGTCCAGCGGCTGGTTCTCGCGCAGCGGACGTCCGGCGATGACTTTCATGTTCATTGCCTCGAGAAAGCCCGGCTCGACGCCGTAGACGCCCAGGCTGACGCGCTCGGTCGACCCGGGAATCTGGACCTCGGTCATCGAATTGCGGCCGCCGTCGACGGCAATCTGGGTTCGTCCGACAGCCGTCACGCCGGGGATCCGCTGCAGTTCCTGGCGCATCGAGGTTGCGACCGCTTCGGCCTGGGGCCGGCCGATACCTTCGATCTGTAGCAGCCCGTCACGCTTGAAGCCGGCATCGGTGGTTCGGGCGTAGACGGTCTGGGCATATACCACGGTGGTGCAGATGATGAGGCCGATCGACACCGCGAACTGGGCGATCACCAGCATGTTGCGCAGCCGTCCCGATCCTTCCGCATCGGCGGCCGATTTGTTTGCCTTCAGGACCCGGGCTGGCTCGAAACGCGAGAGAACGAACGCCGGATACAGGCCGCCGGCGAGCCCGACGAACAGGGTCAGCAGGATTACCGGCAGAAACAGGCCATCGAGTGCGAAATAGCGCAATTCAATCTGGGCATCGAGAAACACGTTGAGGGCCGGGAGCGTCAGTTCGACGATCGCCAGCGCTACCAGCATCGACAGTGCCGACAACAGCATCGATTCGCTGATGAACTGGGTAATGAGCTGTCCGCGTGTCGCACCGAGTACCTTGCGAAGCGCTACCTCGCGCGCCCGCTGGGTGGCGCGTGCGGTCGCCAGGTTGGTGAAGTTCACGCAGGCCATGCCCAGGATCAGCAGGGCAATGATCGCGAAGGTCAGGATGGTCCGGCGATCATTGCCGGGGCGCATTGCGCCGTTCTGCGCCTCGCCCAGGTGCACGTCGCGGATGTTGACCAGCTTCCAGTCCTGATAGTCGCCCGGGTTTGACTTGGTCTGGCCGTCATCCTCATCCGGGATGTTGCGCTTTTCCCAGGCAGGAATCTGCGCATTGATCGCGCCGGCGTCAGTGCCCTTGGCGAGCCGCAGATAGTAGCTGCCATTCTGATTGTTCCAGCTGGTCAGCGATGTCGGGCTGCGGGCGTAATATTGCTGGGGATCGAACCGTGCCACCATGCCGAAGGCGAGTGCGGAATTCTTGGGCAGGTCCTCGAACACGCCGGTCACCCGGTAATCGGCGGTAACGACGCCACTCACGAGGGTCAGCGTGCGACCAACCACATCGTCGGTCCCGAACAGCGTCCTGGCCTGGGTTACGCTCATCGTCACCGCATGGGGATCGTCCAGCGCACGTGCGGCATCACCATGAACGAAGGGCACTTTGAGTACCTGGAACAACGGCCCGTCGGTCAGCACCGGCTTGTCGCCGTTATAGGCCTGGCCGTCCTTCTCGATGACCACGTTCGATCGTGCGGCATAGACGGCCAGTTCGATCTGCGGAAAATCCTTCTTCAACGTCGGGCCGGCGATGAAGCTTGTCTGCTGCAGCTTCATCTCCTCCCCGCCGCGCTGGGTGGGGAGGTAATAGTCCTGCAACTGGAATGCCTGGTCTGCTTCTGGCAGCCAGCTGTCATAGCTGAACTCGTAGCGCACGAAGCCGAGGATCAGCAGGCATGCGGCAATACCGAGCGCGAGCCCAACGATGTTGATGAAAGCATAGGCGCGGTTCTTGGCGAGCGCGCGGATGCCGACGGTCAGATAATTGCGCCACATGGCTGGTCTCCTCGTGCAGCGGTGGTCAGGCCGCGCGGCGGTGCTGCTGCAGGATGCGGCCATCGAGCATGTTGACGACACGGCTGGCGTAATCGGCATGCGCGGGCGAATGGGTGACCATCACGATGGTCGATCCTTCCGCGTTCAACTGTTGGAGCATCCGCATCACCTCGTCACCATGATTGGTATCGAGATTGCCGGTCGGCTCGTCGGCCAGAATCAGCTTGGGTTCGGCGACGAGCGCCCGAGCAACTGCAACGCGCTGCTGCTGGCCGCCTGACAATTGGCTCGGCCGGTGGCGTGCGCGGTGGGCGATGCCGACACGGTCCACTACCACGTCGGTACGGCGCTTGCGTTCGGCGGCGGAGACGTCGTGATAGAGAAGGGCGAGCTCGACATTCTCGCGCACTGACAGTTCATCGACTAGATTGAAGCTCTGGAAGATGAAGCCGATATTCGCCTTGCGCACTTCGGCCAGTCGGCTCTCGCCGAGCCCGGCGACCTCCTGGCCGTTGAAGATGTAGGAGCCGCTTGAGGGGGAATCGAGCATCCCCATCAGGTTGAGCAGCGTCGATTTGCCGCAACCCGATGGTCCCATCACCGCGACGAACTCGCCGTCCGCGATATCGAGGTCGATTGCATCGAGGGCGGTCGTCTCGATCGTGTCGGAGCGGTAAACCCGCGAAAGTGCGCGCATCTCAAGCATGCTCATTTCCTTTCACTTGCCGTCAGGTCGAGCCGATCCTTGTCGGCGAAACCGGTATAGGGGGAGGTGATGACGCGCTCGCCGGGGTCGAGCCCTTCGAGCACCTCGATTGAATCGGGATTGCGGCGACCCAGCCGGACGGGGCGTTTCACGGCGCTTTTGCCGTCCGGCGAGACCACGAACACCCAGTTGCCGCCGGTCTCGTTGTAGAAGGCGCCGGCCGGGATCAGACGTGCCGGGGCGGGGTCCCCCAGCGTCAGCTTGGCCTGCAGCGTCTGTCCGCGCTGGATATTGGCCGGCTCGGTGCCGATGAATTGCAGGTCGACCTGGAACTGGCCGTTCTGCACCTGCGGATAGATCTTGGTCACTCTGGCGGCGAAGGTCTTGCCGCCCCAGTCGACGCTCGCCTTCTGTCCGAGCTGGACGCGGCCGAGATAGAATTCGTCCACACCAGCCATCAGCTTGTTGCGCCCGGGACTGTCGATCTGCCCGATCCGCTCGCCGCGCTGGAGCGACTGGCCGACCTGGATCGAGAAACCCGAAAGCTGTCCGGCCACCGGCGCGCGCAGATTCAGCGCATCGAGATTGGCTCGGGCAAGCTTCAGGCTCGACTGCATCGACGCCGCGGAGGCGCGCTGCTGGGCGAGCTGGTTGCCCTGCAGCCTTTCGTCGGTAGCCTGGCTCCGACGCACGACTTCCATCCGGCGCTGCTCGTAGAGATATTCGTCGCGCGTGTCGTTGAACTGCTTGCCGGAGACGAAGCCGCGGGCGGCAAGGGGTTGCTCGCGCTCATATTGGCGCCGGGCCTTGGTCGCGGCGAGATCGGCGTCGAGCACCGCGCGCTCGTTGGCGAGCCGGGTCTGGGCAAGCGCAAGCTCCTGGCTGCGCATATTATTGATCTGCTGCTCCACCTCGGTCTGGCGCGCGAGCGTGGAAAGCTGGAGCTCGGCATTGGAAAGCTCCACGATCAGCTGCCCCTTGGCGAGGGAAGCGCCATCCTCCGCGATTACCTTCTCGACTCGCCCCCCCTCGATCGCATCGAGATAGACGGTGAGGAGCGGCGTGACGCGGGCGCGGAGCGGAATGAAATCCTCGAAGGTGCCGGTGCGGACCGAAGAAAGCGTCAGGCGATCAGCGGCGACAGTCTGTGATCCGGCGCGGGGTGCAAGGAACCAGAAGCTGATCGCGACGATCAGCATCACGGTGGCGCCGATCGCGATCTTCGTTCGCCGCGACATGCCATGCGCGACAACGACGCGGTCCATGCCGCTGCCCGTTACCGGACGGGCGGTCGCTTCTTCCCCCTTCATGCGTACGACACTCATCGGCGCTCCCTGGTCGGGATATGCTCAGCAAAGCGCGTGCCAGTCTGAGCGGTGGAGGAAGTCACGGGCGCGTTCCGTTCAAGTGTCCGGTTCCGAACAGCTGCGTCCGGAACCGGACGGAATACCGCGTCACGCGCTGTGGCCGGAAACGATCGAGGCGACGGTTACGATTGGCGCCGAAGCGAAGACAGTCAGGAAGATCGTCGTGGCGATGGCGGCGCAGGCGCTGAGGATCTGCGGCTTCAGGGTCAGTTTCATGCTCATTCTCCTTGATCGTGCCGGGCTGGCAATGATCAGTTCAGCATGGTGCGTGCCAGATGCGGTAAATGGCGGATTTTCGGGCAGTTCGTCGCCGAGGGCATTATTCTGGCACGGAAATTGACTGTCCGATTCCGCACGCGGATTGTACGGGAGCGGTCAATGGGGAAGCTGGCGGAATTTGATCTCTGCGTCGTGGTGGACGACGATGAGGATATATTGACGGCGGCGCGCCTGTTGCTGCGCAGCCAGTTCAACGAGGTCGTGACGGCCCGTTCGCCTGATGAAGCGATCACGGCGATTGCCGGCCGCTCCGCCGATGTCGTCCTGTTGGACGCCAATTTCGCGCGCGGTGCGACCGATGCGGCTGAAGGGCTGGCCTGGCTCGATCGCCTGCTTGCGATCGATCCTGAACTCGTGGTGGTGATGATCACCGCGCATGCCGGCGTGAATGTGGCAGTCGAGGCGATGAAGCGTGGCGCGACTGATTTCGTCTCCAAGCCCTGGTCGAACGAGCGTTTGCTCGCAACCGTGCGCACCGCTGCATCGCTGCGGCGCTCGCGCCGCGCCGTCGCGGTCGAGAAGGCGCGCGTCGTCGCGATTACCGACCCAGTGCCGGGGGCGAATACACCGCTGATCGGCAAGTCGCCGGCAATGGCGCGCGTCCATTCGCTGATCGCGCGCGCTGCGCCGACCGAGGCGAATGTACTCGTGCTCGGCGAGAACGGCACCGGCAAGGAACTGGTCGCCCGCGCGCTGCACAACCAGTCGTTTCGCGCGCGTCAGCCGATGCTGACGGTCGATCTCGGCGCCATCGCGACCGAGTTGATCGATTCCGAGCTATTCGGCCATGTGAAGGGCGCTTTCACCGATGCCCGTGCCGATCGCATCGGTCGCATTCAGGCCGCCGATGGCGGTACCTTGTTCCTGGACGAGATCGGCAATTTGCCGCTTCACCTCCAGCCCAAATTGCTCACCGTGCTGGAGCAGCGTCAAGTCACTCCCGTCGGTGCCAATCGCCCCGTGCCGGTCGACATTCGGGTGATTGCCGCGACCAACATGACCCCGCAGATGCTGCGCGACGACCGGCACTTCCGGCAGGATTTGCTGTTCCGCCTCAACACCGTCGAAGTCGAACTGCCGCCGTTGCGCGAGCGCCGGGAAGACGTCGCCGCGCTCGTGACCCATTTCCTCGATCACTATGCCCGGCGCTACAACCGGCCTGTGCCCGAGCTGACCGCTGGTGCGCGCGCGGCACTTGCTGCGCACGACTGGCCGGGCAACGTCCGTGCCCTGCGACATGCGATCGAACGGGCCGTGATCCTCGCCGGGGATGCACCGCTCGAACCCGAGGATTTTCCGCTCGGTGCGTCGGCACCGCGCGTCGCGCCCGAGGCGGTGGTCGCGCCGCCGGCCTCTGAGCTCAATCTCGAAAAGGTCGAACGCCGGCTGGTCGAGGAGGCGCTCAGGAAGCACGGCTATAATATCTCGATGGCGGCAACCGAACTCGGCCTGTCGCGCGCAGCGCTCTATCGGCGGATGGAGAAGCATGGGCTTTGACCGGCGCTTCACCCTGCTCCTGGCTGCCTGGGTGGCGGGGCTGCTCGTCGCGCTCGCCGGTTTCATCTGGTCGTTCGAGATCGATGGACTTGGCGCTGCCCGGATCGTCGCCGGGTTGATCGTCGTTACCGCTGCCGCAGGGCTGTGGCACCACGTCGATCGCACCAATCGCACGATCGCCCGCTTCGTCGAGGCGCTGCGCAGCAAGGATTTCGCGACACGCTTCGATCGGCGCGGGGGCGCCGGCTTCGACGCGCTCGGAATCGCGCTCGATGCGGCGATGCGCGAGTTGCAGACAGAGCGCGATCGGGCCGCGCGCGAGATGCGTTATCTCGAAGCCCTGGTCGACGACATGCCGATCGCCCTGCTCACGGTGGAGGAGACGCGTGGCGTTACGCCGGCAAACAAGGCCGCGCGGCAATTGTTCAGCCGGCATCATGGCACGCGGCCTGAGGACTATACCGTCTATGGAGCGACCCTCGCCGCGCGACTGGGGGCCGATGGCGAGGCACGGCAGGAAGTGCTCATCCTGAGGATGGCCGGCGGCCCGCAGCGCGCGATCGTGCGCTCGGCTTCGCTCGACCGGCTCGGGCTGCGTGTCCGCGCCGTGACGGTCGAACCGGTCCAGGGCACGCTCGACACGGTCGAGATGGCCGCGCAAACCGATCTCGTCCGCGTGCTGACTCACGAGATACTGAACTCGCTGACCCCGGTAACTTCGCTCGCAGGCACGGCGGCGGCGCTGCTCGAAGCGGAGCCACCGGATGTGCCGGACGCCCGCATCGCCGTCACGACTCTTGCGCGGCGCGCGGAAGGGCTGCGCAGCTTTATCGACAGCTATCGCGTGGTCTCGCATGCGCCGGAGCTGCGCCGACGCCAGTTCGAGTCCGTGCCCTTCGCGGACGAACTCGCCCGTCTATTTGCCGCCGAATGGGCCGATATTCCCCTTGCGCGCGAGATCCAGCCCGATCTGGTCCTCGATGCCGACCCCGATCTGCTCGCACAGGTGCTGGTCAACCTGCTGCGCAACGCGGCTCAGGCCGCCCGGCGGGGCATGGCGGCACAATGGGTGCGGCTCGGCATCTCCGCCGCCGCCGGTCGGGTCTGGATCGAGGTCGAGGATAGTGGTCCGGGGGTTCCGGAGCACCTTCGGCGCGACGTCTTCCTGCCCTTTTTCACCACCCGTTCCGAAGGAAGCGGGGTTGGGCTGAATCTGGCGCGGCAGGTGATCGTCGCGCATGGTGGCACGATCGATATCCTCGACGGCCGCGAGGGCGGCGCACTGTTCCGGATCATTCTCTAGCGCGAGGCAGCCGATTGCTGGCGCGGGTCGTCGGAGCGAGCAATCCGCGAGCGACGCCTACGTGTTTTTCCCGAGAAGCCTCAGGTCGCGCCGACGCATACCCTTGCACCGGGAAATTCTGTCAATCGGGATCGGGAGGGCGCCACGTCTACGGAACTGATTGTGCTGATTTTGCGCGACAGCGGGCTGCGAAGCGCGCTGATCGCACGGCTGTCGCTTCAGGGCGAGAGCGTCGTCACGCTCGACACCTCCCCGGACGATCCCTCGCTCGATCGCATTGCGCGCCCGCCGCGGATCCTCGTGATCGATACCGCGATGCTCGGCGGGCATCTTGCCATCCTGATCGACAGCGGTCGATGGAGGGGCATTATCATCCTCGCCGACAGCGCCGAAGAGACGGATGCTCCCGACAGGCTGTGCATCATCGATCAGAAACGGGCACTCGTCGACGTCTGCGATACGCTTGTCCGGTGGCGTGTGAATGACGGCTAGGGTTGAGGGATCAGCCCCGCCGCAAAGGCGATGCGTAACGCTTCGGGCAGGCTCCTGACACCCAGCTTGGTCATCAGGTTGGCACGGTATATCTCGACGGTACGCGGGCTAATGTCGAGTTCATAGGCAATCACCTTGTTCGCCCGGCCTTCGATCAGCCCCATCAGCACGTCGCGCTCGCGGGGCGACAGGCCCCCGATCTTCGCCTGGGCCTGTTCGATATGGGCGGCCGAGGCGCTATCCTGGGCAAGGCGCGAAAAGGCGGCGTCGACGGTACTGAGCAAGGTTCCGGCCTCATAAGGTTTTTCGATGAAGTCGAGCGCGCCAGCTTTCATCGCCTGGACGGCGAGCCCCACATTGCCTTCGCCCGTCAGGATCACTGATGCGAATTTCTTCGGATCCCATTGTTGGAGCGCCGTCAGGACTTCGATCCCGTTTGCCCCGGGCATGTGGAAATCGAGCAGGACCACGCCCGCATCGAGGGTGCTGGCCTCTTCGAGAAAACGATCGCCGCTGCGGAAGCTTCTCACCACGAGGTCAGACTGCAACGACAAGAGGCTGTGCAGCGATGCGCGAACGGCGTCGTCATCATCCACAAGGTAGATATTGCGGGTCATTCCTCGATCTCCTCCAGTGCCGGCAATGTGAAGCGGAATACGGCGCCCCCTTCCGGTCGGTTCTCAGCCACGAGCGTTCCGCCATGGGCCTCCACGATCCTTCGGGAGATGGAGAGGCCGATGCCCATGGCAGTGCCACCTTTGGTGGTGGCGAAGCGGGAGTAAAGCTGTTCCTTTAGTTCCGCCGGAAGACCTGGCCCGCTGTCGCTGACCGAAATCTCGATCATCGCGCCCTCGATCGGGCGCGACGCAATGGAGATCGCGCGGCGCTCCACGGGCTGGTTGCGCAGCGCGTCGACGGCATTTCGCAACAGATTCACGAGCACCTGCTGCACTTGGATGCGATCGGCGAAGATCATGTCAGCGGACGAATCGAGCGCATAAGAAAGCGTGATGTCGAACTGCGCGGTGCCGAACAGGACCAGCTCGACCGCCTCGCGGGCGACATGGAGAAGCGATTCTCCGCGCATTTCGCCCTCGCGCTTGGCCAGGAAGTCGCGCAGCCGGCGGATGATCTCACCGGATCTCAGGGTCTGTTCCTCGCCCATCCGCAGCAGGTCAGCGACCCGGCCGGGATCGTCGCCGCGCTCGATCAGCATCCGGGCTGCCGCAAGGAAATTGGCCGTGGCGCTTAGCGGCTGGTTGAGCTCGTGCGCCAAGTCGGCGGCGAGTTCACTCATGGCGCTCTGTCGAGAGATATGCGCGAGTTCGGCATAAAGCTCGCTCATTCGCTGCTCGGCGGCGAACCGGTCCGATACGTCGCGGATCACGCCGGTGAAAATGCGCTCCTCTCCCAACCAGGCCTCGCCGACATTCAGTTCGATCGGGAAAAGTGTGCCGTCGGCACGCCGGGCGGTCAGTTCGCGGGTGTTGCCGATCACGTGGCGCTCGCCAGTCGACAGATAGCGTTCAATCGACTC
>CAISGR010000101.1 GCA_903884945.1 uncultured bacterium | reverse complement strand
TCTGGGTGATCGCGGCGGTGGTCTCCTCGAGGCTGGACGCGTTGTTCTCCGTGCGGCGGGCGAGGTCCTCGGAGGCCTGTGCGATCTCGCCCGAGCCGGTGCGGATGGTAGAGGTGCTTTCCATCACCGAGCCGATCAGCTCGCGCAGCGACGACAGTGCCGCGTTGAAGTTCGACTTCACGGATGCATAGCTCGGCGCGAAGGCCACCTCGATATCGCCTGACAAGTCCCCCTTGGCCAGGCCAGCGAGCCGGGTCTCGAGGGTTTCGACGACGAGCTTCTGCTCGGCCTCGCTGCGCTGCTGCTCGACCTGCGCCATGGCGAGGGTGCGCGCCCCATCGCGGAACACGATCACGGCGCGCGCCATGGCGCCCACTTCATCGCCGCGCTCGGTGCCGTCGATCTCGATCGCGGTGTCGCCGCCGGCGAGCCGGCCCATGCGCTCGGTGATCGCGACAAGCGGGCCGGTGACCTGCTTGCGGACCACGAAAATGGAGAGGCCGCCGACCGTCAGGAGGCCGATGACCGCCGCCGCCATCAGCATCCACATGACGTCGCCAGATGTCTTGGTGGCCGCCGCCGCGCCGGCATCGAGATCGACATCCTGCTGATGAACGATGGCGCTGAATCTCTCACCGATCTTCGAATAAAGTTCTCCGCCCTGATCCTGCGCCCTTGTTTCCGCCTGGCGTCGGTCGCCGGCGAGAAGCAGGCTTTCGACCGGCTCCATCAGCCGGTCATACTCGGCCAGTCCCTGTTCGGCTGCGGCGTACCGCGCGACGTCGGGCCCATCGATGAAGGGGTGCAGGCGCGACATTTCCTCGCCCAGATGCTTGCGTTCGGCCGCGATTTCCCTGCGGAGGCCTGGAAGATGGTCAGCATCCGTTTCGATCACGCGCTCGAGCCAGAGCTGGTGCAGGTGCGCCAGGCTTTCGTTGGCCGAGGCAGCGATCTTCAGGCTTTCAGCCTGACTGTTGATCAGGCCCGAAGTGTCGGCGGCCATCCGGGTCAGTTGCAGCGAGCCGAAGCCAGCCACGAACAATACCAGCAGAACGAATAATGACAGCACGCCCATGATCTTGGTCGTAATGCGCAGGTTCGAGATCAGGGACATCGATGAGGCCTCGGATTCGCGCGAGAACACGCGCACGGAAGGGGCTCGGCAAGAGTGCCAATCATCCATTATAGGATGCTGGGCGTGGCCTTCGACCCGCGGCCGCATTTTCCCTCAAGCGACCGGAGTGCTCGATAACCTTCCTATAATGGGGAGCAACAGGCCGCTGCTCCATCCGGCTCCGGGGGACGTGCCTAGCTGTCCGGGCCGGGGAGAATTCCCGATGAAAGCGATCCATCGCGTGGTTGGCGTCGCGCTGGCGTCAGCTGCCGCCCCATCAGTGGCGGAGAACATGCCCGCACCCGCGCCCATGGCGCCGGCCGTTACCGTCGAAGGCAGGGCTGTCTTCGATGTGATGACGGTGCCCACCGACGCGACGCGCTCGGTGCAGGCGCTCGCCGAGGGGGAGATCCGGATCGAGGCCGATCTCGATCGGATCGTTCACCTGCGCGGCTTGCGCGCCGGGATGCGCATCCTCGGTACCGCGGGCGGCCATCCGAACGATCTTGTCGCGACGATGCAGGGCGTCGACAATATCGAGGTGGGCGACCACCGCCTGAAGTTGTACGAGTTCTGGATCCAGCAGGCGATCGCGGCGGATCGCGGGAGCGTCCGCCTTGGTCTCACCGATCTGAACGCCGAATTCTATGCAAATGATGCGGCCGGGCTGCTGGTCGCGCCGCCCTTCGGCATCGGGTCCGAGCTGGCGGCGACAGGCCCCAACGGGCCGTCGATCTTCCCGTCGACTGCGCTCACCGCCAGGCTCGACCTTCGCGTTGGCGCAACGGGCTATTTCCGTGCGGCTGCGGTCGACGCCAAAGCGGGCGTGCTCGGCGACCAGTCCGGTATCGACTTCTCGATGCGCGACGGAGCGCTGTTGATCGCCGAGGCGGGATCGATCCGCCGGGGCAAGCTCGCTTTCGGCTATTGGCGCTACACGCGGCGGCAGGGCGACATCCGTGACGGATCGACCGCGCGCCTGGCTGCGCAGGGAGCCTATGTCCTCGGCGAGTATCCGCTGACGGGAAGTCGCGGCTCGGCCAAGGGCATCGATTTGTTCGCCAGGATAGGCATGTCGGATGGACGGACCACGCCCTATCGCGGGGGATTCCAGTTCGGTCTGCTTGCGCGAGGCCTGATGCCGGCCAGGCCGGCGGCGCAATTTTCGGCCGGAATGCATGCGGGATTCCTGTCGCGGGGCTATCGGCAGAATTTGCGCGATGGCGGCGATGATGCCGGCAACGCAGAGGTCGGGGTCGAGATCACCTGTCAGGATCGGATCGGGCGATTCCTGACCGTGCAGCCCGATCTGCAATATGTTCGCCGTCCGGTGTCGGGGGAAGCCGACAAAGGCGTGCTGATTTTCGGTGTTCGCCTGATCGTGGAGGGTGGCGCCGGCTGATCCCGGAATTCTGGTCGCAAGAAGGGGCGCTGCAAGCCATTGCAGCGCCCCTTTTCATGTCGGCGACGGCATGGCGAAGACTAGAAAGTCGCCCATTCGTCGCTGCCGCCGGCACCATTCGCCATGGCGGCGGCCGGGACTGCGCGGATGGCGGGTGCAGCCTTTCGCGTCGCTGGTATCCGATAGGTGGGCGTGACGGCGCGGCTGTGAGTTGCCCCGACATTGAAGCGGGCGGCCTGGTCAGCGAGAGCGGCGACTTCCGAGGTGAGGTTGCGGGCGGCGGCGGAGGTTTCCTCCACCATCGCGGCGTTCTGCTGGGTCGCCTGGTCCATGGTGCCGATCGCCGAGGAGA
>CAISGR010000100.1 GCA_903884945.1 uncultured bacterium | reverse complement strand
TGCGCATGAAATACCTGCTTTGCGATATCCAGACCTATCGTGCTAATCTCGATCACGGACGCCTCCTATCAGGTGCTCAACAACACCTCCTTGGTACATCGATACCGTCGGGGGGCGTCCACCCCATCTGTTTTCGGGGCCGTAACAGGGAAAATTGGCTATAATCTCTTGAAATAAAACAATAAAAATCGCCGTTGCGGCCGCTGTAACAGGGAAATCCGGGCGAAAAATAAAAATAACAGGGAATCGCGCCCGAAACAGGGAGGGGCATGCCGGGCTTCGTCCAAGCGTGTCGAACCCGATCCGTCATGCCGGTCCCGTCCCCGCATCCACCGGTCCGTGGGACTGACGGGCGTTGCACAGGCGGGCCCGCCGACCCCGGAACAGGAGCGGGGCCGGGGTTCTGATGCAGGTGCGCGCCTTTGCCGGCGCGGTGCTCAGCCGTCCAGGCTCTTCGCTGCCTGCTCGAACATGTCCTTCGACAGCCCCGGCGTCTCCACGATCCGCTTGAGCTCGGCGCGCATCAGCGCACCGCGCGCCGCGTCGAACCGGCGCCAGCGACCGAGCGGCGGGATCAGCTTCGCCGCGGTTTGCGGATTGAGCTTGTCGAGCGCGATCAGCTGGTCGGCGACGAAGCGATAGCCCTCGCCCGAGGCGGCGTTGAAGGCGCGCTGGTTGACGCTGAAGGCCCCCACCAGCGATCGCGCGCGGTTCGGGTTGGCCAGGGTGAAGTCACGGTGCCGCGCCAGTTCCTGCACGTTCGCCAGCGTATCGCTGCGCGACGCCAGCGCCTGGGTCGAGAACCATTTGTCGAGGACCAGGCCATTGTCCGAATAGCGGTTGTAGAAGATGTCGAGCGCCGCGATCCGCCGGTCGGAATCGCTGTTGACCAGGGTCGTCAGCGCGCCCTGCCGGTCGGTCATGTTGTCGGCCGCCTCGAACTGCGCAAAGGCCAGCGCCGCCGCCTCGTCGCCGCCATTGGCCGCGATATAGCCGAGCGAGACGGTCCGCAGCCGGCGCAGTCCCTTGGCGAGTGGCGAATATTCGAAATGTTCGGCGCGGGTGGCATCATATTCGGCGCGCCATCTCGCCTCCAGCGTCCGCCCGATATCGCGGCGCAGCGCCTCGCGCGCAGCATAGATCGCCTCGGGATCGACCACCGCCATCTGGTCGCCGATGAAGCTTTCCGAAGGCAGCAGCACGGCTTCGGCGACAAAGGCGCGGTCGAGCTGCGCGTCGTCTAGCGTGTTGGCGATCGCCGCGATCACCGGCGCATGATCGGCGCGGCCATGAGTGACCGATGCCACCAGCGTGTCGAGCATCAGCTGCTGCATCGCCTCGTAGCGCGCGAACGGATCGTCGTCATGGGCCGAAAGGAAGGCGAGGTCCGCCGCCGAGCGGTCGGTCTCGATGATCACCGGTGCTGAAAAGCCGCGGTTGATCGAAAGCACCGGGCGCTCGGTCACGGTCTCGAAGCTGATCCGCTCCTCGGCATCGGTCAGCAGGATGAGCTGCTCCGGGCCGATCGGCCGGGCGCTGTCGGCGCCGAACAGCTTGAGCTTCAGCGGCAGCACCATCGGGGCCTTGTCGGGCTGGCCCGGGGTGGGCAGCATGCGTTGCGACAAGGTCAGCACGGCGCGCCCGCCGCCGGTCTCGTGGCTCAGCGAGGCGGTCACGCGCGGCGTGCCGGCCTGGCTGTACCAGCGACGGAACTGGGTCAGATCGATATCGCCGCCCTCTTCCATGCATGCGACGAAGTCCTCGCAGGTCGCCGCCGTGCCGTCGAACCGGTCGAAATACAGGTCGGTCGCGGCCCGGAAGCGCTGCGGGCCGAGCATCGTCGCCATCATGCGAATGACTTCGGCGCCCTTGTTGTAGATCGTGGCGGTGTAGAAGTTCGAGATTTCGAGATATTCGTCCGGCCGGATCGGGTGGGCGAGCGGCCCCGCATCCTCCGGGAACTGCGCGGCGCGCAGGCCGCGAACATCCTCGATCCGCTTGACCGCGGCCGAACCCTGGTCGGCCGAGAAGCTCTGGTCGCGAAAGACCGTGAAGCCCTCCTTCAGCGAGAGCTGGAACCAGTCGCGGCAGGTGACCCGGTTGCCCGACCAGTTGTGGAAATATTCATGCGCCACCACCGCCGCGATCGCGTCGAAGTCGTAGTCGGTCGCGGTGTCGGGGTCGGCCAGGATGTAGCGCGAATTGAAGATGTTGAGGCCCTTGTTCTCCATCGCCCCGAAGTTGAAATCGTCGACCGCGACGATGTTGAACACGTCGAGATCATATTCGCGGCCATAGACGCGTTCGTCCCAGGCCATCGCGATCTTGAGCGCTTCGAGCGCATGGCTGGTCTTGGCGACATCGGCGGCGCGGACCCAGATGCCGAGCGCGACCTCCCGGCCCGAGGCGGTGACGAAGGTGCCGCGATTGGCGACCAGATCCCCCGCGACCATCGCGAACAGGTAGCAGGGCTTCGGAAAGGGGTCGTGCCACTCGGCCCAGTGCCGCCCGTCGCCCAGATCGCCCGCGCCGACCGGGTCGCCATTGGCGAGCAGCACGGGGAAGCGGATCTTGTCCGCCGCCATCCGCACCTTGTAGCGGCTCAGCACGTCGGGCCGGTCCGGGAAGAAGGTGATGCGGCGAAAGCCTTCCGCCTCGCACTGGGTGCACAGGTTGCCGCCCGAGGCATAGAGCCCCATCAGCTGGGTATTGCGCTCCGGCGCGATCTCGACCTCGGTCGCGATGACGTGCGCGGTGCCCGCCAGCGGAATCACCAGCGCGCCGTCCTCGATCCGCCAGTCGTTGATCGCCACGCCGTCGACCGTGACGGAGAGCGGCGTCTGCCCGCCGCCGTCGAGCCGCAGCGGCGCATCATGGTCGCCGTTGCGCATCACATGAAGTTCGGCATGCACCCGCGTCGCCTCGGGCGAGAGGTCGAAATCGAGCGCGATCTCCGGCACCAGCCATTCGGGCGCGCGATAATCGTCGCGGCGCGTGACATGAGGATGGGCGGTGGCGGTCTGAACGTCGAGCATGTCCGGGGATGTAGGGCGGGCGTCCGGCTCGTGCCACCGAAATCGCCACGCTTGCGCGGGCGCGCGGCAATGCTACGCCGCTTCCCATGATGCTGCGTGCAAGAGGAAAAGGCATGTTCCGTTCGGCCGGTGCGATCGCGCTGCTGGGTTTCGCCGGCGCGGTCCTTGCCCGGGCCGATCCGGCGCCTGCCGCCCCGCCCCGGACCCCGGCCGAAATCAACGCGATCGTCAACGCGCCGCTGCCCGACGACGAGGCGGCGATGAAGGCGCATGTGATGTTCCTCGCCTCGGATGCGATGCGCGGCCGCGAGGCGGGCAGCCCGGAATATGATATCGCCGCGCAATATGTCGCGGCGCAATTCTACGCCGCTGGCCTGAAGCCCGCGGGCGACGATGGCGGCTATCTGCAACGGGTGCCGCTGCTGACCTATCGCGCCGCCGACAAGGGCGATCTCGTGCTGACCGGCCGGGGCGCCGCGCCGCTGCGGCTGGTGTTCGGCGAGGATTATGTGCCCGGCGCCAATCCCGCCGATGCGGTGATGGCGATCGACGCGCCGGTCGTGTTCGTCGGCTATGGGATCGTCGCGCCGGATTACGGGCGCAACGATTATGCCGGCGTCGATGTGAAGGGCAAGATCGTCGCCTATCTCGCCGGCGCGCCCGACAGCTACCAGAGCGAGGAGCGCGCGCATTTCGCCGGCGGCACGACCAAGGCGATGCTGGCCCAGTCGCGCGGCGCGGTCGGCGCGATCCTGATCCAGCCGCGCTCGCTGGCGCGGGCCGCGGAGGGATGGGACCGGGCCCGGGTCACCTGGGCGCGGCCGGACGGAACCGGTGACGCGCCCGGCGCCCCGCAACTCGCGACGCTCAGCGATGCCGGCGCCGCCAAGCTGTTCGCCGGGGCAAGGACGTCCTGGGCGAGCATCGCGAAGAAAACCGGCGACAGCGAGGCGGTCTTTGCGGCCGAGCAGCTTCCCGGCAGCCTCGCCGTCTCGCTCAAGACGGCGTTCCAGCCGGGCGCGAGCAGCAACGTCGCCGGCATCATCCCCGGCAGCGATCCGAAGGCGGGAGACGAAGTCGTCATCCTTTCCGCCCATCTCGACCATCTCGGCGTCCGGCCGGAATTGCAGGGCGACACCATCTTCAACGGCGCCGAAGACAATGCCGTCGGCATCGCCTCGCTGATCGAGGAGGCGAAGCGCTTCAAGGCATCGGGCAAGGCGCCCCGGCGCAGCGTGATGTTCCTCGCCGTCACCGCCGAGGAGAAGGGGCTGATCGGCTCGAGCTATTTCGCCGCCCACCCGACCGTCCCGCTCGAGCGCATCGTCGCGGACGTCAATCTCGACATGCCCGTGCTGAACTACAAGTTCGAGGACATGACGGTATTCGGCGCGGATCGCTCCTCGCTTGGCCCGATCGTCAGCAAGGCGGTCGGCGCGCTCGGCGTCGCCATGTCCCCCGATCCGATGCCGCGGGAGGCGTTCTTCGTGCGGTCGGACCATTATAATTTCGTCCGCCGCGGCATCCCCTCGGTCTTTCTGTGGCCGGGCCAGGCCGGCCCGGGCAAGGCGGCGTTCGCCGACTTCTACGAAAATCGCTATCACAAGCCGTCCGACGACATGACCCAGGCGATCGACTGGTCGCAGGGCATCCGCTTCGTCGGCGTGAACTATGCGATCGCGCGCGAGATCGCCGATGGCGAGGCGCGGCCGCGCTGGAACAAGGGCGACTTCTTCGGCACGCTCTACAACGGCTATGGGGCGAAATAGGCGGCCGGGCCGCCAAGGGGGCAAGATGCGTACCGGAATGCTGCGATCCGGCCTCGCCGCCGCGGCGCTGCTCGTGCCGGCGGCGGCGTTCGCCGCGACCAGTCCGCACTTCGACGTCGAGGCTGCGACGCGGGCCTATCTCGATCTGCTCCAGGGGCCGGCGCGCGCGCGGTCGGATGCCTATTTCGAAGGCGGCTACTGGCTGACGCTATGGAGTGCGCTGGTCGCCGTCGCGGTCAACTTCGTGCTGTTGCGCGCGGGCCTGTCGGCCCGCGTCCGGGACTGGGCCGAGCGCCGGGTGAAATGGCGCTGGCTGGTGCCGGCGCTCTATGCGCTTCCCTTCATCCTCGCCTCGATGCTGCTGACGCTGCCCTGGACGATCTACACGGATTTCATCCGCGAACGGCAATATGGCCTGATGAGCCAGGGCTTTGGCGGCTGGTTCGGTGACTGGGCGAAGGGGCTCGGCGTCGCGATGGTCGTCAACGCCCTGCTCCTGACCGCGCTGTTCGCGGTGATCCGCACCTTCCGGCGGACCTGGTGGCTGTGGGGCGCGGGGGTGATGACCGGGCTGGTTGCCTTCGGCGCGGCGGTGGCGCCGGTCTTCGTCGCGCCGCTGTTCAACACCTATACCGAGCTCCCCGCGGGCCCGATCCGCGACCGGATCGTGGCGATGGCCGAGGCCAACCATATCCCGGCGCAGCATATCTACCTGTTCGATGCCTCGAAGCAGTCGAAGCGGATTTCCGCCAATGTGTCGGGGCTCGGGCCGACGATCCGCATCTCGCTCAACGACAATCTCCTCAACCGCACCGGGCCGGACGAGATCGCCGCGGTGATGGGGCATGAGATGGGCCATTATGTGCTTGGCCATGTCCTGCGCTCGATCCTGTTGTTCGCGCTGGTCTTCGTCCTGGTGTTCGGCGCGATCTACCGGATCGCGCCGGCGCTGATCGCGCGCAATCCGCAATGGCGCGTGCGCGACATTGCCGATCCGGCGGCGACGCCGGTGCTCGCGATCATGGCCTCGGTCGCCGGACTGCTGCTCACGCCGGTCCAGAACATGATCGTCCGCGTCAGCGAGAGCGAGGCGGACGCCTTCGGGCTGAACGCCGCGCGCGAGCCGGATGGCTTCGCCAAGGTCGCGATGCGCCTCTCGGAATATCGCAAGATCGAGCCCGGCCCGATCGAGGAGGCCCTGTTCTTCGATCACCCCTCGGGCGCGACCCGGGTGCGGATGTCGATGCAGTGGAAAAAGGATCATGTCCCCGGCGCCACGATGGTGAAGCCGGATCTGGCGCTCGACGGGAAATAGCATGCTGCTGGTGTTCGGGCTCGGCTACACGGCGCAGGCGCTTGCCGCGCGCCTGCGCGCCCGGGGCTGGACGGTAACGGGCACCAGCCGGGACGGGCGCGACGGCACGATCGCCTTTGCCGATGCCGCGGGCGTGGCGCGCGCGATCGCCGGCGCGACGCATATCCTGTCGTCGGTCCCGCCCGACGGCGATGCCGATCCGGTGCTCGCCGCGTACGGGCCCGCGCTGCGCGCCGCCGGTGCGTGGCGCGGCTATCTGTCCTCGACCGGCGTCTATGGCGATACCGGCGGCGCCTGGGTGGACGAAACTGCGCCGGTCGGCGGTGGCCGGCGCGGGGCGCGGGCGGCGGCCGACGCCGCGTGGCTCGCGCTCGGGGCACGGGTGTTCCGCCTGCCGGGCATCTACGGCCCCGGCCGCTCGCCGCTCGATCGCGTGCTGGAGGGCCGCGCGCACCGCATCCACCAGCCGGGCCAGGTGTTCAGCCGCGTGCATGTCGACGATATCGTGGGTGGGGTGATCGCCGGCTTCGACGGACCGGCCGGCGCCTATAATCTCGCGGACGACCTGCCGGCCAGCCAGAATGAGGTGATGGCGTTCGCTGCCGGCCTGTCCGGCCGGCCACCGCCGCCCTTCATCCCGCTCGGGCAGCTGTCACCCGCGGCGCGTGCCTTTTATGCCGAGAATCGGCGCATCGCGAACGGCAGGGCGAAGCGCGTGCTGGGCTGGCAGCTGCGCTACCCGGATTATCGCGCTGGCCTGCGGGCCCTCAGCGCGATCACCAGTCCGACCATGGTCAGCACGGCGCCGGCCGCGGCGAGCCAGGACCAGCGATAGCCCTCGAACAACGTCGAGAGCAGCATGGCGATCACCGGGATGATCACGCTCGAATAGGCGGCCTTGGCCGGGCCGATGACGCGGATCACCCCGAAATAGAGCGTGAAGGCCAGCGCCGAGGCGAACACCCCGAGATACAGCACGCCCGCGAGATAGCCGAGCCGCAGCTCGATCACCGGCGGGCCGTTGAGCGTCCAGGCGACAAGGGCATCCATCCCGGCGCCGAGCAGCATCGCGATCCCGAGCGTCGGGGCCATCGGATAGCGCCGAGCGGTCGCGGTGCCCTGCAGGATATTGGCGCTCGAGGCGGACATCACGGCGATCAGCGCGACGCCGATGCCGGTCAGCGCCGCGGCGGGGCCGTGCGGATCGGACCTGGCTTCATGCACGAACAGCAGCGCGACGCCGGCCATCGCCACCGCTGATCCCGCGATCAACTGCCGGCCGAGCCGCTGGCCGAGGAAGATCCGTCCCAGCACTGCGTTCGGCACCAGCAGCAGTGCGAACACCACCGCCACCAGTCCCGAGGTGATATAGGTCTCGGCGCGATAGACGAAATTGAAGTTCAGGCAGAACTGGGTCAGCGCCAGCGCGGCGACGAAGCGCCAGCCCCGCGCATCGAGCCGCACCGTCTCCCCCTTGATCGCGGCATAGGCGAGCATGGTGAGCCCGCCGACCAGGAAGCGATAGGCGACTGACCAGGCGATCGGCACCACCGCCAGCTGGTCGGTGATGACGATCCAGGTCGAACTCCAGATCAAGGTCACGATCCCGAACGGGATCAGCACCGCGAGGCGGGTCGATTGCGGGGCCGGCTGTTCGCTCATGCGCGGTCCCTTAGCGCCTGCGCGCTGGCCGGGAGACGCGCGATCTCCTTGTCACGTCATAAGCCGGGTCAGGGGTCAAAGCGCCGCGATCGCATCGGCCAGGGGGCGGATCGCCTCCGCCTGCTGGTTCCACGAGATCACCAGCCGCGCCTCGCCCGGACCCCAGTCGTAGAAATCGAAGCCGAGCGCGCGCAGCCGTGCTGCCTCGTCCGGCGTCACGCGCAGGAAAACCTCGTTCGCCTCGACCGGATTGACCAGCCGGTCGCCGGCGGCCCCGGCCAGCAGCGTCGCGCCCGCATTGGCGGTGCGCGCATTGTCGAGCCACAGGTCGTTGTCGAGCATCGCGAGGATCTGCGTGGCGAGAAAGCGCCCCTTGGAAAGCAGCAGCCCGGCGCGCTTGCGGCGATAGAGCGTCGCGTCGGCCAGTTCTGGCTTGAAGAAGATCAGCGCCTCGGCGCTCATCCCGCCATTCTTGACGAAGCCGAAGCTCAGCGCGTCGACGCCCGCGCGCCAGGTGATATCGGCCGGGCTGCAGCCGAGATGCGCGACGGCATTGGCGAAGCGCGCGCCGTCCATGTGCAGCCCCAGGCCCCGCCCGCGCGCCAGGTCGCCGATCGCGGCGACGTCGCCCGGGGAATAGACCAGCCCATATTCGGTCGCGTTGGTGATCGAGATCGCGTGCGGCTGGACCTGGTGCACGTCGTTGCGCGTCGCATCGAGCACCGCCTGGATCGCCCAGGGCGTCAGCTTCGCGCCCGGCCCTTCGGCGAGCAGCAGCTTGGCGCCATGGGTGTAGAATTCCGGGGCGCCGCATTCGTCGTTCTGGATATGCGCGTCGCGGTGGCAGACGATCGCGCCGTGCGGCGGGCACAAGGCGGCGAGCGCCAGGCAGTTGGCCGCCGTGCCCGAGGGCACCCAGAGCGCGCGGACATCGGTCTCGAACAGGTCCGAGAAGCGGCCGTCGAGCTGCTTGCTCCAGGCATCGCCGTCATAGGCGGTATCGAGCACATTGGCCTCCGCCAGCGCGGCAAGCACGGCGGGATGCACGGGGGCGGCATTGTCGGAAAAGAAGCGCATGGCGCGTGCCTTGCTGCGCCCCGGCGCGAAGGTCAACCGGCGCTATTGTTCCTCGTCCGGACGATCGGGCGGCGGCGCCCGGTCGTCGCGACGGGGGCGGGGTTCCTGGTCGTCGCGGTTCGATCGGTTGATCTCGATGCTGCCGTCGCGCCCGATATGAAGATTGAGCCCGAGGCCCTGCAATTCGCCCTCGAGCGGCAGCGCCGTGCCCGCATCGGGATCGATCGCATTGTCCGCATCGGGGTCGATCTCCGCGTCGCTCGCCGCCTCCGCGGCATGGGCCGGGCCAACGCCCAGCGCCTGCTGCATGAAGTCGCGCCACACGCGCGCCGGGATGCCGCCGCCCGACAGTCCGGCATTGGGGGTGTTGTCGTCGTTGCCGACCCACACGCCGCAGACCAGCCCGTTGGCGAAGCCGATGAACAGCGCGTCGCGATTGTCCTGCGTCGTGCCGGTCTTGCCGAAGGTGTCGACCGAAAGCGCCGCCTGGCGCCCCGTGCCCGTTTCGGCCGAGGCCGACAGGAGGTCGAGCATCTGGTCCCGCACGCGCCCGGTCAGCGGGTGTGAGCGCGCGGTCAGATTCTCGTACCAGCTGCGGTCATGCACTTCCTCCAGCCCGCGCGCCTCGACCGGATAGGCCTCGGCGGCGACCGCGGCATAGGCCGAGGTGAGTTCGAGCAGCGACACGGTCGAGGTGCCGAGCGCGATCGTCGCCTCGCTCGGGATCGGGGTGGAGATGCCGAGGTCGCGTGCGGCGCGGATCACATTGGCCACGCCGACCTTCTGGATCAGCCGGGCTGCCGCCACGTTGCTCGATTTGGCAAAGGCGCGGCGCAGCGTGATCGGCCCCTCATAGCGGCCGTCGCTGTTCTTGGGCGACCAGTCCGCGATCGTGATCGGTTCGTCGTCGATCATCGAATCCGGGGTCATCCCGCTGCGCAGCGCCGCCAGATAGACGAACAGCTTGAAGGCTGAGCCCGGCTGGCGCCGCGCCTGGGTGGCGCGGTTGAACGGGCTGTCGGCATAGGATTTGCCGCCGACCATCGCCACGACGCGGCCGTCCGGCCGCATCGCGACCATCGCGATCTGCGCCTGGCGCAGCCCGGCGCGCTTCACCGCGCGCTCGGCCGCATTCTGGAGGCGGCGGTCGAGCGTGGTCTTCACCGTCGTCTCGGTGACGATCTCGCCGGCCCGGTCGCGCGCCTCGGGCAGCACCCAGTCCGCGAAATAGGTCCCGTCGGGCAGCGGCCTGATCCGGTCGACCGCCAGCCGCGCCGGACGAACGTTCTCGGCGACCGCCTTGTCGATAAAGCCCGCATCGGCCATCGCGGCCACCACCAGCTTCTGCCGGTCGCGCGCGCCCTGGAGATTAACGGTCGGCGCGAGGCGCGAGGGCGCCTTCACCAGCCCGGCCAGCATCGCCGCCTGGCCGATCGACAAATCCTCCGGCGCCCGGTTGAAATAATGCTTCGCCGCGGCGCGCAGGCCGTAGACATTGTCGCCGAAATAGACGTTCGACAGATAGCGGGAGAGGATCTCGTCCTTCGACAGCCATGCCTCGAGCCAGAAGGCGATCATCACCTCGCGCGCCTTGCGCGCCGCCGTCCGGTCCGAATCGAGGAAGGAATTCTTGGCGAGCTGCTGGGTGATCGTGCTGCCGCCCTCATGCACGCTGCCGCGGCTCATATTGTGGAAGAAGGCGCGCAGGATGCCCCGCGGGTCGATCCCCCAGTGCGAGCGGAAGCGCCGGTCCTCGATCGCGAGGAATGCGTTGGTCACGTTCTTGGGCAGGGCTGCCGCATCCACCGGCTTGTCGATGATCGCCCCGCGCCGGGCGATCGGGCTGCCATCGTCCGCGAGCAGGGTGATGCTCGGCGGCGTGAGCGGCTTGAGCGACTTGGAGAGCGGTGCCGTGATCGCCAGCCAGCCGACCGCGAGCACGAAGAGCAGGATCAGCGCGCCCAGCCCGCGCATGAACCAGCGCAGGCGATTCGGCCGCTGCACCACCGGCAGGTTGGTCGTGTAATCTTCGGGATAGGCCGCATAATCGGGCTGGTTCGGATAGGCGGGCGGGGGCGGGTATCCCCCCGGGCCGCCCGGCGGCGGCATGCCTTCGGTCAGGTCAAGCGGCGAACTGCCCGGCGGCGTCGCGGAATCGAAGGGATAGGGACGCATGTGTTCGAATCTGTCCGCCCGGTTACGCCGCCCGAAGGTGTGTTAGCGCAATATAACAGCGATGGCAATTGTCCGGCATACGGGCGTTGTAACAGGAGCGGGGCCGGCATGCGAGCATGGACGACAGGGCATTGAGGCGGTCTCGTCCACCGGCTATCTGCATTTGGTGCAGCGCCGCACCACCGAGGAATCCGAATGACCGATACCAATCTTGCCGATGCGCCTCTCGTCGTGGGAATCGGCGGCACGATCGGCGGGGTATCCTCCACCGAGCGCGCACTGCGCATTGCGTTGGATGCGGCGCGGCGCGAGGGATTCCGCACTCGCATGTTCGGCGGTGCCGATATGGCGCGGTTGCCGCTCTACGATCCCAAGGCGACCGAACGCACCGAGCATGAGCGCGATTTCGTCGATACCGTGCGCCAGGCCTCGGCGCTGATCATCGCCAGCCCAGGCTATCACGGCAGCATCTCGGGCGTGGTCAAGAATGCGCTCGACCTGCTCGAGGAGACCGCAAAGGATACGCGTCCCTATCTCGCCGACATGCCGGTCGGCCTGATTGCGACTGCCTATGGCTGGCAGGCGACGGGCAGCACGATCGCTGCGCTGCGCTCGATCGTCCATGCGCTGCGCGGCTGGCCCACGCCGTTCGCGGCGGCCATCAACACCCAGCTCACCAAGTTCGACGAGGAGGGCGGCAGCAACGATTCGGCGGTGCTCGAGCAATTGTCGCTGATCGGCCGGCAGGTCGCGCGCTTCGCGCCGATCGCCCAGGATGGATGAGGCGATCCGCTGGCCGAACGGCTTCGCCCCCGGCGAGGCCCCGATCCATATCGTCAACCGCCTCGAGACGACGACCCCACCGGCGATCGTCTGGCGCCGGCTGGTCGACGCGGCGGGCTGGCCGGCGATCTACGCCAATGCGCATGACGTGGCGATCGAGGGCGGAGGAGCCGATCTTTTCGCCGGCGCGCATTTCACCTGGAAGACCTTCGGCATCGCGCTGCGCAGCGAGGTGCGGGAGTTCGAGCCGGAGACGCGCATCGCCTGGCTGGCGACCGGTATCGGCGTGCGCGCCTATCACGCCTGGCTGGTCATCCCGAGCGCGACGGGCTGCACGATCGTGACCGAGGAAACCCAGTCCGGCTGGGTCGCCCGGGCCGGGCGGCTGCTGTTCCCGACGCGGATGGAGCGGTGGCACCAGAAATGGATCGAGGCGCTGGCCGCCTGAGCCGCGCAGTCGGGAGACGCCCGCGCTTCACCGCGTCGGCACGGGCTCCTCGCCGGAATAATCGTAGAAGCCGCGCCCCGTCTTGCGCCCGAACCAGCCCGCTTCGACATATTTGACCAGCAGGGGCGCCGGGCGGAACTTGGGATCGCCCGTGCCCTGGTGGAGCACGCGGGTGATCTCCAGGCAGGTGTCGAGTCCGATGAAGTCGGCCAGGGTCAGCGGGCCCATCGGATGGTTGAGGCCAAGCTGGCAGGCCAGGTCGATGTCGGCGATGGTCGCCACGCCCTCGCCCAGCGCGAAGCATGCCTCGTTGAGCATCGGCATCAGGATGCGGTTGACGATGAAGCCCGGTGCGTCATTGGCGCGCACCACCTTCTTGCCCAGCGCCGTGGCATAAACCTCGACGAGCGTGACCGTCTCGTCCGAGGTCGCAAGGCCGCGGATCAGTTCGATCAGCCCCATCACGGGCACCGGATTGAAGAAGTGAACGCCCACGAAGCGCTTCGGGTCGGGCGAGGCCTGGGCGAGGCGGGTGATCGGAATCGACGAGGTGTTCGAGGCGAGCACCGCCTCATGGCCGAGCACCTTGCCGACCTCCGCGAAGATCGATCGCTTGATTTCCTCCCGTTCCGTCGCCGCCTCTATCACGAGGCCGCAGGGCGCCATGCCGTGGACGCCGTCGATCGGTTCGATGCGGGCGAGCGCCTGGTCGCGCGCCTCGGGGGTGATCTTTTCCTTTGCGACGAGCCGGTCGAGCGCCTTGGCGATCCCGGTCTTGCCTGCCTCGGCGCGCTCCTTCGACACATCGGTGAGAAGCACATGGAAGCCGGATTGCGCTGAAACCTGCGCGATGCCCGCCCCCATCTGGCCGGCCCCGATCACGCCAATCGTCTGCCCAACCGCCTGCATTGCCTTGCTCCTGTCGTTCAATGTCGCGCCGCTCCTATCGACTTGATCGCGGCTGGGCTAGGATCACGATCATGCTCGCCTCGCTCCTCCTGTTCGCCGCGGCGGATGCCGCCATCCCGAAGCCCGGCCCGATCAAGGCGTTCGGTGACTGGGCGGTCGCCTGCGACAATGTCCATGCCTGCGAGATGACCTCGCTCATTCCGGAGAGCGAAGCGGCCGACGGCAGCGACAGCGGGGCGTTCTTCTCGATCGCCCGCGCGGCCGGGCCCGGCGGCGGCTTCACTTTCGAGGCGTCGTCCAATGGGGGCGTTGCCGGGGCGGTGTCGGTGCAGGTCGACGGCAGCACGGTTGCCTCCGGAAGCGTCGGCAACGATCTCATGTCGCTGTCCGGGGAGCCCGCCCTGCGGATCGTTGCGGCCATGGCGAACGGCAAGAGGCTGGCGCTGGTCGATGCCGGGGGCAAGGAGGTAGCGCATGCCTCGCTCGCGGGGTCGTCCGCGGCGTTGCGCTTCATCGATGCCGATCAGGGCAGGGCAGGCACGGTGACGGCCGCGGTCGCACGGGGCCCGCGACCGGCAAGTGCGGTGCCGCCGCCGCCACCCTTGCCGCATGTGCCGTCGCTTGCGGGCGCGGGCGTCGCCGCGACGGTCACGCCGGCGCTGCGCAAGGCAATGATCGCTGCCTCTGAATGCGATGCGGCGGATGTCGGCACTGACAGGCTCGAGGGGAACGCGCTGGGCGGCGGCAAGACGCTGGTGCTGCTGCCCTGCGGTGCAGGCGCCTATAATTTCTCGAGCATCGCCTTCATCGTGTCGGGCGGCAGGGCAGTGCTCGCCCGGTTCGATTCACCACCGGGCTGGAGCGGCGTCGAAGACGGCAAGCCGATGCTGGTCAATGCGGAATGGGATGCGAAGACCAGCCAGCTGAGCAGCTACGCCAAGGGCCGCGGCCTGGGCGATTGCGGCTCCGCCGAGCGCTATGTCTGGGATGGCACGATGTTCCGGCTGGTCGGGGCGACCCAGATGGGGGAATGCCGCGGCTCGGTGAACTGGCTCACCATCTGGCGCGCGGCACGCTAGGGCGCGCGTCGCGCCGGCTGCGCCTCGGCCAGGATCACCGCGAAGTTGCCATCGGGGTCAGTCCATTCGGCGATCGGCGTCCAGCCGCCGGCGCGGAGCAGGATGCGCCCGTCGCGCTGGCCATATTTATGGCTGTTCTCGGTGTGGATTGTCTCGCCCGCCACCATGTCGAAGGGGCGGTCCTCGATCGTGAAGGCGATATCCTCGCGGGCCTCGAGATGCATCTCGATCCGCGCGCGATCATCGTTCCAGATCGCACGGTGGCGGAATGCGTCGACCGGGATCGTGCCGTCGAGCTCGCGATTGATCCGCTCGAGCAGGTTCAGGTTGAATGCCGCGGTGACGCCGGCCGCGTCGTCATAAGCGGCGACGAGCGTCCGCTCATCCTTGATCCGGTCCATCCCGATCAGCAGCATCGATCCTTCGCCGAGCGACACCTTCATCGCGCGGAGCAGGTCGACCGAGCTGTGCGGGATCATGTTGCCGATGGTCGAGCCCGGAAAGAAGCCGAGTTTCGGCAGCGGCGCAACCGATCCCGGCAGGTCGATCGGGCGGAGAAAGTCCGCCTCGACCGGCAGGACCGGAAGCCCCGGAAAGGCGGCTGCCAGGCCAGCCGAGGATTCGCGCAGGAAATCGCCGGAAATATCGATCGGCACATAGGCGGCGGGCTCGACGCTGCGCAGCAGGATCGGCGTCTTGGTCGAGGAGCCCGATCCGAATTCCACCACGGCGCGCCCTTTTCCGGCCAGGGCGGCTACCTCGGCACAGGCGCCGCGCAGGATTTCGGTCTCGGTCCGGGTCGGATAATATTCGGGCAGTTCGGTGATCGCCTCGAACAGTTCGGAGCCGCGCCGGTCGTAGAACCAGCGCGCCGGGATCGCGCGTGGCCGCGACGCAAAGCCGTTCAGCACATCGGCGCGAAACGCCGGATCGGCGAGGGTGACGTCGCCGTCCTCGATTTCCTGCTTGAGCATGTCAGAGATCCTTCGCCAGGCGTACGCCGGTGAATTGCCAGCGCTGGTGGGGATAGAAGAAGTTGCGGTAGCTCGCGCGCAGATGGCCGCGCGGCGTGGCGCAGGAGCCGCCGCGCAGCACGAACTGGCCGCTCATGAACTTACCATTATATTCGCCGACGGCGCCTTCGGCCGCGCGGAAACGGGGATAGGGGCGATAGGCGCTGCCGGTCCATTCCCAGACGTCGCCGAAAAAGGCCGGGCCCTCGCTGGCGGGGCGCGGCTCGACCGCGCCGGCGGTGTCGAGCTGGTTGCCGCCCGCCGGATCATATGCGCTCGCTGCCGCTTCCCATTCGGCTTCGGTCGGCAGGCGCGCGCCCGCCCAGCTGGCATAGGCGTCCGCCTCGTAGAAGCTGACATGGGTGACGGGTGCGGCGGGATCGATCGGCCGCCGCCCGTCCAGGCCGAAGCGGGTCCATGCCCCGTCGCGCAGCTCCCAGTAGAGCGGCGCCACGATCCCCTGCGCCTTGACCCATGCCCAGCCGTCGGACAGCCAGTGTCGCGGCTCGGTATAGCCGCCCTCGGCGATGAACGCCGCCCATTCGCCATTGGTCACGGTACGGTCGGCAAGGGCATGCGGACTGAGCAATGTCGCATGGCGCGGCCCCTCGCAATCGAACGCGAAGCCGCGGCCGTCATGGCCGATCTCGGTGACCTCGCCTGCGCCTTCGATCCAGCCGATCGGCCCCGGCATCGCGACCGGTACCTTCGGCGCGCGGGGCCAGATCGCCGGCTCGATCGGGTTCTCGGACATGAGATGAAGCATGTCGGTGATCAGCAATTCCTGATGCTGCTCCTCGTGATGGCAGCCCAAGGTCACCAGGTCGATCGCGGCGGGGGGCAGCGCCGGCAGTGCCGCAAGCAGCGCGGCATCGACATGCGCGCGATAGGCGAACACTTCGGCCAGCGACGGCCGCGTCACCATGCCGCGCCGCGCGCGGCTGTGGCGGCGGCCTTCGGCCTCGTAATAGCTGTTGAACAGAAAGGGGAAGCGCTCGTCGTGGAGCGTATAACCGCGAACGAAATCGCGCAGGACGAAGGTTTCGAAGAACCAGCTGCTATGCGCCAGATGCCATTTCGCCGGCGAGGCATCGTCCATCGACTGAACCGTGGCGTCGGCATCGGAAAGAGGAGCGACCAGCGCTTCGGACAGGCCGCGCACGGCAGCGAAGCGTGCCGCCAGGGCGTCCGAATTCGATCGAGAGTTCAGCTTTGTTCGCATTCTGTTCTCCCTATTCCAGAACGCGGTACCGAATCAAGAGATCTGGATCGGACTCGCTAGCGAGAGCCTCCCGGAATCCACAGAACGTCGCCACCCGTCGCTTTGTTCACATGCCGCGCGGCGACGAACAGAAAATCCGACAGGCGGTTGAGATAGGATAGCGCGGCGGGATTCAAAGGGGTCGTCTGTGCCGCGGCCACCGCGGCGCGTTCGGCACGGCGCGTAATGGCACGCGCGAGGTGCAGCGCCGCACCGCCGGCCTGGCCGGCCGGGAGGATGAAGCTGGTCAGCGGCGGCAATTCGGCGTTCATCGCGTCGATCTCGTCTTCGAGGCGCTCGACCTGCGCCGCGACGATGCGGAGAGTCATCTCGGAGGGGGCGAAATCCTCGCCCGGCGTGGCCAGATCGGCGCCGAGGTCGAACAGGTCGTTCTGGATGCGGATCAGCGCCTGCGCGGCGGCACCGGGCCCCAGCGCGGCGATCGCCACGCCGATCGCGCTGTTCGCCTCGTCGACATCGCCGATCGCGGCCATGCGCGGATCATGCTTGGGCACGCGCGACCCGTCGACCAGGCCGGTGGTGCCGTCGTCGCCGGTGCGCGTGTAGATCTTGTTGAGCTTGACCAGGGGGTCAGTGCTTTCCGGCGAGAACCAGGATCAGCACCACGATCGTGATCGCGATCGCCTGGAAGAAGATGCGGTACTGCATCGCCTTGTTGGACTTGAGCGCTGAAGCGCTCGGCCCGCCGCCCTCGCCCTTCACGTCGTTGGAGGCGTTCATCAGGAAGATGACGAGGCCGCGCACCAGCATGGCGACGGTCGCGATCATCGCCGCGACGAGGAGGATGGTGAGGAAGATACTCATGCAGCCAGTCTAGGCCTCCGACAGCCGAAAGCCAATGGGCAGCCGCCGTTCGCGCAGCGCCCGGGTGAGTGCTGCCCCGTCCATGCCCGCCTCCCGCATCGCTGCGAGCGTCGGCGCGCGGTTGCGCTTGGCAAGTCGCGTGCCGGCATCGTCGGTCAGCAGCGCGTGGTGGCGATAGACGGGTGTCGGCAGCCCGAGCAGCGCCTGGAGGAGCCGGTGGACATGAGTCGCAGCGAACAGATCGCGCCCGCGCACGACATGGGTCACGCCCTGGGCGGCGTCGTCGATCGTGACGGCGAGGTGATAGCTGGCGGGGGCATCCTTGCGCGCCAGGATCACGTCGCCATGGATCTCGGGGATGGCGACGATGTCGCCGGCAGCTTCGTCGTGCCACATCAACCGGCCCGCATGATGGGGCTGCTCGGGCATTTCCTCGGCCGCGGGCGAAAGGAAATCCAGGGCGCGCGCCATATCCAGCCGCCACGCATGCTCCTCGCCCGCCGCGCGGCGCCGTTGCTCGTCGGCGGCGAGATGCCGGCACGTCCCCGGATAGGCCGGAGCGGTATCGCCATGCGGTGCGGACAGGCTCGCGGCGATCTCCGCGCGGGTGCAGAAGCAGGGGTAGAGCAGCCCCATCGCCTTCAGGCGCTCCAGGCTGTCGGCATAGGCGGCGAGGCGCGCCGACTGGAACAGGATCGGTCCGTCCCATTCGAGGCCCAGCCAGGCGAGATCGCGCTCGATTGCGGCAACGAACGCTGGTCGGCTGCGCGTGCCGTCGATATCCTCGATGCGGAGCAGGAAGCGTCCGCCGCCCGCCCGTGCCCGATCATGCGCAAGGATTGCAGACCAGGCGTGGCCGATGTGCAACAACCCGGTAGGGCTGGGCGCAAATCGGGTGACGATTTCGCTCAAAGCGGCTCTTGACCGCGAGTCGCGGGCTGTGCTGTCATCATGGCGTCATCCTGATCGGCGATTGCCGCGCCAGGAAGCAAGGGGGGTTCGCGTGTATCATCCCGATCTGATCCGGCACCCAGACAGCTGCCCCGCCCTTGTGCTCAACGCGGATTACACCCCGCTCAGCTATTATCCGCTGAGCGTATGGCCGTGGCAGACCGCGATCAAGGCGGTGTTTCTCGACCGGGTCGACATCGTCGCCGAATATGAGCGCGAGGTCCGCAGCCCGACCCACCGGCTCAAGCTGCCTTCGGTCATCGCGCTCAAATCCTATGTGCGGCCTTCGGCCTTTCCGGCCTTCACACGGTTCAACCTGTTCCTGCGCGACAAGTTCGCCTGCCAATATTGCGGTGCCGGCAACGATCTGACCTTCGATCACGTCGTGCCGCGCGCGCAGGGCGGGCGTACCACCTGGGAAAATGTCGTCACCGCCTGCGCGCCGTGCAACCTGAAAAAGGGCGGGCGGACGCCGAAGCAGGCCGGCATGCCGCTGCACATCGCCGCGATCCGCCCGACCAACTGGCATCTGCAGGAACATGGCCGGCGCTTCCCGCCCAATTATCTGCACGATACCTGGCACGACTGGCTCTATTGGGACGTCGAGCTGGAGGCGTAGCGCGGGTCGCGTCGCGCGGCTCGCCCTGTGAGATTCAGTGCCAACCCCGGTTGACCCCGGCGGTGCCGCAATGCAGCATCGGCCGATGGCTGACCTCCCCTCGATCGCGAACAATCCCGATATCCGCTTCCTGGGCAAGCTGCTCGGGGATGTGATCCGCGCCTATGGCGGGGAGACGCTGTTCCGGCGGACCGAATATATTCGCGCGGCCTCGGTCGACCGGCATCGCGGCATCACCGCCAAGGATGCGACTGATCTCGGGCTCGATCGGCTCAGCCTCGACGAGACGCTCGATTTCGTGCGCGGCTTCATGCTGTTCTCGATGCTCGCGAACCTCGCGGAGGATCGGCACGGGGTCGCCGTCGAGCAGGGCGCGGACGTCGAATCCGCGTTGAAGCGGCTGGCGGAGGAGGGGATCGATCGCGCGGCGGTGATGAAGCTGCTCGAGCACGCGCTGATCGCGCCGGTACTGACCGCGCACCCGACCGAGGTGCGCCGCAAGAGCATGATCGACCACCGCAACCGCATCGCCGAGCTGATGGCGCTCAAGGATGCCGGGCTTGCCGAGACGCCCGATGGCGATGCGATCGACGAGGCGATCCTGCGCCAGATCGCCCTGTTGTGGCAGACACGCGTGCTGCGCCGCGAGCGGCTGTTCGTCGCCGACGAAGTCGAGACCGCGCTGAGCTATCTGCGCGACGTGTTCCTGCCCGCGCTCCCGGCGCTCTACCAGCGCTGGGACCGGGCCCTGGGCGCGCGCAGCCCGAGCTTCCTGCGGCCGGGCAGCTGGATCGGCGGGGATCGCGACGGCAATCCCTTCGTCACCGCCGAATCGCTGCGTATCGCGCTCGCCAAGGCGTGCGAGGCGGTGCTCGGCCACTATCTGGATCAGGTGAACGCGCTCGGCGCCGAATTGTCGATTTCGACCGGCATCACCCCTGCCGATCCCGGCGTGCTCGCGCTTGCCGATGCCAGCGGCGATACGGCGCCGAGCCGCGCCGACGAGCCCTATCGCCGGGCGCTGTCGGGCATCTATGCGCGCCTCGCGGCGACGCATCTCGCGCTGACGGGCAAGCCCGCCCCGCGGCCGGGCCATCTTCACGGCGAGCCCTATCCCGATCCGCAGAGCTTCCGCGCCGATCTCGTCACCATCGCGCGGGGGCTGCGCGCGGGCGGTGGCGGCGCGCTGGCGTCCGGTGGGGCACTCGGGCGGCTGATCCGGGCGGTCGAGACCTTCGGTTTCCACCTCGCCACGCTCGACCTGCGCCAGAACAGCGCGGTGCTCGAGCGCGTGGTGGCCGAACTGCTCAAGGTGTCGGGCGTCGAGTCGGATTATCTCGCGCTGGGCGAATCCGAGCGCGTGTCCTTGCTTCGCCACGAGCTGTCGAATGCGCGACCGCTGTCGAGCCCGTTCGAAACCTATTCCGACGAGACGACCTCCGAACTCGCCATCGTCCGTGCCGCCGCCGAGGCTCATGCGAAATATGGCCCGGCCTGCATCACCCAGCATATCGTCTCGATGGCGCAGTCGGTCTCGGACCTGCTCGAAGTGAACGTCATGCTGAAGGAGGTCGGGCTCTACCGGCCGGGCAAGACGCCGACCGCGGCGATCATGGCCGTGCCGCTGTTCGAGACGATCGGCGATCTCGAGGCTGCGCCCGGCATCATGACTGAATGGTTCGCCCTGCCCGAGGCCGGGTCGATCACGCGTGCCCGCGGCTTCCAGGAAGTGATGATCGGCTATTCGGATTCGAACAAGGACGGCGGCTACATCACCTCGACCTGGTCGCTTTCCAAGGCGTCGACCGCGTTGAAGCCGGTGTTCGACGCGGCCCGGGTGGGGATGCAGCTGTTCCATGGCCGCGGCGGTGCGGTCGGGCGCGGCGGCGGCTCGGCCTTCGCGGCGATCCGGGCGCAGCCCACCGGCACGGTCCAGGGCCGGATCCGCATCACTGAACAGGGCGAGGTGATCGCGGGCAAATATGGCACGCGCGAGAGCGCGATCACCAATCTGGAGGCCATGGCCTCGGCCACGCTGCTGGCGAGTCTCGAGCCCGATGCCCTGTCGCCGGCTGAGCAGGCGCGCTTCGGCGCGGCGATGGACCGGCTCTCCGACACTGCGTTCCGGGCCTATCGCGACCTCGTCTACGGGACCGAGGGGTTCCGCACCTTCTTCCGCCAGATGACGCCGATCGCCGAGATCTCCGGCCTCAAGATCGGCTCGCGCCCCGCCAGCCGGACCAAGTCGGACCGGATCGAGGATCTGCGCGCGATCCCCTGGGTGTTCAGCTGGGCGCAGGCGCGGGTGATGCTGCCGGGCTGGTACGGCGTGGGGCAGGCGATCGCCGGATTCGAGGACAAGGGGCTGCTCGCGGAGATGGCCGGGGGCTGGCCGTTCTTCGCCGCCACGCTCGACAATATGGAGCAGGTGATCGCCAAGTCGAACATGGATATCGCGGAGCGCTATGCCGCCTTGGTCGAGGATCGCGCGCTGGCGGATTCGGTGTTCGGGAGGATCCGCGCCGGCTGGCAGCAGGCGCATGACGGGCTGCTCGAGGTCACCGGCCAGTCGCACCTGCTGCAGAAGCATCCGACGCTCGACGCGTCGATCAGGCTGCGATTGCCCTATATCGAGCCGCTCAACCTGCTCCAGATCGAGCTGATGAAGCGCCACCGTGCGGGCGAGAAGGACGAGCGGATCGGCGAGGGAATCCTGCTGTCGATCAACGCGATCGCGACTGCGCTCCGGAACAGCGGCTAGAGCATTTTCATATTGACCGTTGATATCCGGCGGCGTGGAAGAAGTTGGCGCATTCGGCGGGATGGAAGCGGTCGAGCAGGTTACCGATGCGCTCGACAAGGGCATCGACGGTTCGGGCCGGCTCCTGCCGCAGCAGC
>CAISGR010000099.1 GCA_903884945.1 uncultured bacterium | reverse complement strand
CGTCGCGCGACGGAGGAGGAGTATGACGAGGCGCCCTATGCTGATGTAGCCAAGGAAGAAGCCGCTCCGATCCGCAGGGAGCCGGTCGCTGTCGCCGCGGCCGCTGCCCCGTCCTTCCTGCACCCCGCACCGGTCGATCGGACACCGGTCGAAGCGGCGCCGATTGCCACGGTCACTGCTCCCGCGGCGGTTGCCGCCGAGGAGGCCGAACTGGCCGAGCCTGAGGCGGACGATGTCGCAGCATTGACCGAAGCGACGGCCCCGGTCGCTGATCGTCCGTGGCTCGAGTTCGCGCTTCGCCCGGTTCGCGCCGGCACCAATGTCGACGAGGCGCTGGTCGAGATCGAACTGACCGTGGGCAATTCGGGATCGATCGCCGCGAAGGACGTGCGCATCTCGACCTTCATGTTCGCATCGGAACCCGCGACCAGCACCGAGATGGAGCGGATGCTGCTCGAGCGCGGCGCCGACGGCGCCCAGGCCGTCACGATCGAGCCAGGCGAGGGGACCCGCATCGATGCGACGCTGGGCCTGTCCAAGGCCGGGCTGATCGAAACGACCAGCGGATCGATCCGGCCGATCGTCGTCGCCGAGGCTCGCTATCCGCTGCCGGATGGCACGGAGGGCCGGACGTCGGCTTCGTTCACCATCGGCCTCAGCGAGGAGGGCGGCCCGGTGATGGCGCCGATCCAGCTCAACGAGCGGGGCATGCATGACGAGGTGGAGGCCCGGTTGCTCGGCGTCCCCGAGCACGCCTGATCCTTGACCCGAAAGGCGGCCGGGCCTGCTCTCCGATCGGAGGGCAGGCCCAGTCGTATCGGGCGTGCGGCTTGTCGCATGTCGCAAGGCTGTCGTATCGCGTTCAGGAATGCCGCGCTAAGGCGGCGAAGTGGGGACAATGATGAAATTCACCGCTCGCGGCATGCGGGCACTGCTGTTGCCGCTGGCGCCGCTCGTCGGCGTCGCGGCGCCCGGCGCGGCGCAAACCAGCCCGGCGCCGACGCCGACGCCCTCGCCGACGCCTCATCTGGTTCCGGGCCTGGAGAGTTTCAGCCTGCAGCCGGGGCCGGGCTCCACGGTGACGCGGCCAGCGACGCCGCCACCCGTGGTGCGTACCGTGCCGTCGCCGACTCCGATGCCGCGGCCCAGCGCAACCAGGCCGGTTCCGGCGGCGCGGTCCACGCCCGCACTCACGACGACATCTCGTCCGACGCCTACGCCTACGCCGACGCCGCGTCTGGCCTCGTCACCCCGGGCCATTCCGAGCCCGACTCCCACGCCGAAGCCCAGTCCCGCACCCGTGCCGACCCCCATCGTCACCGCGACGCCTGAGGCTCAGCCGGCTGCGGCACCGACGCCGGCCCCGATGCCGGTGCCGGCGCCACCCGTCTCGGCGGAGCTCCCGGTGCGCGTTGCCGAGCCTGGATCGGGCCGGATCCCATGGGTGTTCCTGATCGCCGGGGGTTTCGTCATCCTCCTGTTCGGTGGTGCAGGGCTGTGGTTCCTGCGTCGGCGCGACGAGGAGGGCGAGCATTCCCGTAGCGATCGCGGGAGGCACGCGCGGTTCGATCTCGTCGGGGAAGCGCCGCCGGAAGCGACCAACCCGGCCGATATGCCCGAAGGCCCGGTGGAGCCATCACCGCCGCCTCCTGCCGAGTCCGCACGGTCCGCGGCCCAATCGGGGGCGGCGCCGAAACGCGCCGGACACGCCGTGTTCGATCTCGGCGCGATCGCATCGCCCGAGGCTGAGCCGGTACCACAGCCCGTAGAGCGCGCGCACCCGGCTCCCGAGGCTATCCGGACGCCTGTTCCGCCGACGCCCCCGCCCGCAACCACGCACCGCAGCCGCGCGGCGCTCGATATCGAACTGAAGCCGAAGCGCGCGGGCACGAACCTGCTGAGCGCCGCGGTCGACTATGACGTCGTGGTCCACAATTCCGGCGACGCCGCGGCGAAGGACGTGCGCGTCGATGTCCGCCTGCTGAGCGCCGGCGCGGAGCAGGACGGATGGATCGGCAGGCTGTTTTCCAGCCCGATCGAGCGCCCGATCACGCCGCCCTTCGATCTTCCGCCGGGCGGGGCCATCGAATTGTCGGGCATGGCGATGCTTCCGCGGGAAGCGGTGAGCGTGATGAACGTGCAGGGCAGGGCGCTCTTCGTGCCGGTGCTTGCGATCAATCTGCTCTACGCATGGGACGGGGGCAGCGGTCAGACCGCGACGTCGCATGTCGTCGGGATCGATCGCGGGGAGGGGGCCAAGATGGCGCCGTTCCGGCTCGATGGCCCGCCGCGCATGCATGAGGGGGTGAGCCAGCTGGCCTATACGGTTTCCGTTCGCCGCTGACTGCGGGCCGGCAGCGCTCCCGGGCCGGCACTTGCCCGCGACAGCGTCGAACGAGAAAAGGGCGGCCCCTCGCGGAGCCGCCCTTTCCCTTGTCGTGATAATGCTACGCCCGAAGGCGCAGGATTACTTGATCTCGACGGTCGCGCCAGCTGCTTCCAGCTGAGCCTTGATCTTCGCTGCCTCGTCCTTCGACACGCCTTCCTTGACGGCCTTGGGAGCCGACTCGACCAGCGTCTTGGCTTCGGTCAGGCCGAGCGAGGTGATCGCGCGGACTTCCTTGATGACGTTGATCTTCTTGCCACCGTCGCCGGTGAGGATGACGTCGAATTCGGTCTGCTCTTCAGCAGCCGGAGCAGCGGCGCCACCACCAGCGGCCGGCGCAGCAGCGACGGCAGCGGCGGCGGAAACGCCCCACTTCTCTTCGAGCAGCTTCGAAAGGTCGGCCGCCTCGAGGACGGTCAGGGCGCTCAGCTGGTCAACCAGCGCGTTCAGGTCTGCCATGATATATTCTCCGTAAAGGGGCGATCCCGCCCCATGAGGTTCAGTTCAAAAAGTCTGTCGATGTCCGATATCAGGGGACCTGATATCAAGCAGCTTCCTTGTCCTTGTCGGCATAGGCCATGAGCACGCGGGCAAGCTGCGCCGCAGGAGCCTGAGTGACCGTCGCGAGCTTGGTTGCGGGTGCAACCAGGAGGCCCACGATCTTGGCACGCAGTTCATCCAGCGAGGGCAGCGAGGCGAGCGCCTTCACGCCTTCGACGTCGAGGACAGTCGCGCCCATCGATCCACCGACGATTTCGAACTTGTCGTTCGTCTTCGCGAATTCGACCGCAACCTTGGCTGCGGCGACTGGGTCGATCGAGGTGGCAAGGCCTACCGGCCCGGTGAGCAGTTCGCCCAGCGAGAGATAGTCGGTGCCGTCGAGCGCGATCTTGGCAAGCTTGTTCTTCGAGACCTTATAGGTCGCGCCGGCGTCGCGCATCTTGTTCCGCAGCACAGTGGACTGTGCGACGGTGAGTCCGAGGTTGCGGGTGACGACCACCACGCCGACCTCGTTGAAGGTGCGGTTCAGCTCGGCGACGAACTCGGCCTTTTGAGCACGATCCATGCCATTCTCCACGTTTTTGACCCGCCCGCCGGAGCGGAAGGGCCGGTTAAACCGGAGGCGCAGACTTCCCGCGCATCCGGGTTGTCCGTCGATTGGGGCATGGGAACTGACCGCTACGAAAGCGGCAGCAGACCGCCGTGCAGGTGCGCGAGCGGTAAAATTCCATTCCCCGTCTAGGTAGGAAATTAAGGCCGGAGGATTCCGGCCACCCACTGTCTCGGACGGTATCCCGGCGCGAGCGGACTCGTGCCGGGAGAGGTGGGGCTGTTAGCGGCCGCGGCGCGAAAGTCAACCGGAAGTCGGGCGATGGGCGGCGTTCGGGTTGCGCCTGGCCGACATGCGTGCCGCAGAAGTGACTTCGTTCGGTCATCCGCGCGTCACCGAACATCCATGACCATGTCAGCTGCGGCTCGCAAGGCGGGATGAGGGCGTGCCCATGCGGGTTCGCGACGCATCCGGGGGACAATCACATGACGGGCTCGAGCACGATCAGCTTCGGCTATTCCGATGGCGATATCGACACCAATCGATCGACGGGGGAATCCCTGAACGAGATGGTGTCGCGGCGCTATTCACGACGCGACGCGCTGCGCAGTGGCGCCTCGGCTGCCGCTGTGGCAGTCTTCGGCGGGGCCGTGCTGGCGGCCTGCGGCGACCCCTTCCCGGACGTGACGGCTGGTTCGTCCGGCACGACCAGTTCGGGTCGGGTCGTGACCTTGACCGGGACCGCGACCGATAATGGCTCGATCAAGTCGCAGAGCTTCGTCCAGATTTCGGGGCCGACGGTCGCCCTTTCCAGCACGGCGAGCGGGACGACGACCTTCATCGCGCCGAGCGTGAGCACGAGCACTCAACTCGTCTTCCGCTACACCGCGATCGATTCGGTCGGCCAGGCATCCTCGGCCGACACCACCGTCACCGTCATGCCGGCGACCCTGGGCTTTACCGCCGTCGCCAAGAACAAGCTCGACAAGGTCACTGTCCCCGAGGGCTATAGCGTGTCGGTGCTCTATCGGCTGGGCGACCCGATCTCGGCATCGACGGCGGCGTACAAGAACGACGGCAGCGATACCGACTTCGCCAACCGGGCAGGCGATCATGGCGATGCGCTTCACTGGTTCGGGCTCGCCGCCGCCGGCTCCGCGCGTGACGACAACAGCAACGCGCGCGGCCTGCTTGTGATGAACCACGAGAATATCAACCAGCCCTATCTTCACATCGCCGGCGCCACCACCGTGGCCGGTGCGCGCCCCGAAGCGGAAGCGCTCAAGGAAATGGAATGCCATGGGCTCAGCATCATCGAGGTCTCCGGCAGCGGCGGCAACTGGAGCTACGCGCAGGGCGGGGCACTCAATCGCCGCATCACGCCGCTGACGCCCACCGTCTTCAACGGCCCGGTGCGCGGCACCGCATGGTTGCAGACCCTGTTCTCGCCAACGGGGGTTGCCGGGCGCGGCACGATCAACAATTGCGCCAATGGCCACACGCCCTGGGGCACCAATCTGACCTGCGAGGAAAACTGGGCCGGCTATTTCCGGCGCCCGACAGCGGCCGACAACCCCCGGCGCACCGCCCGGGAAGTCACCGCGCTTGCCCGCTACGGGGTGACCAGCTCAAGCGGCAACTATGGCTGGGCGAGCGTCGTGCCGGCCGACAGCGCGAGCACGCTCTACCGGCGCTGGGACGTCCAGGCGACCGGTGCCAGCGCGATCGCCGATTTCCGCAACGAACATTATCAGTTCGGCTGGGTCGTGGAGGTCGATCCCTATGACAAGACGACGGCACCGCGCAAACGCACGGCGCTCGGGCGGATGAATCACGAGGGATGCTGGCCGTCCAACTTCGTCGCCGGGCGCAGGCCCGCCTTCTACATGGGCGACGATGCGGTGAACGAATATCTCTACAAGTTCGTCTCCGCCACCGCCTGGTCCGCATCGGATGCCAGCGCCGCGGATCGCCTGTCGATCGGCGACAAATATCTCGACAACGGCACCTTGTACGTCGCCAAGTTCAACGCCGATGGCAGCGGCCAATGGTTGCCGCTTACTTATGGAAGCGGGCCGCTGACCCCGGGGAACGCTACCTATGCGTTCGCCGACCAGGCGGATGTGCTGGCGCATGCGCGGCTGGCGGGCGACGCGCTCGGCGCGACGAAGATGGATCGCCCGGAATGGACCGCCGTCAATCCGGTCAACGGCGAGGTGTATCTGACGCTCACCAACAATTCGACGCGGAACCCGGGCAATACCGACGCCGCCAACCCGCGTGCCTATATCGACCCGCCGAGCAGTTCGGTCTCGAACCGCAACGGCCATATCATCCGCCTGCGCGAAGCCGGGGACAGTTCGGAGGCGACGAGTTTCGCCTGGGACATCTATCTGTTCGGAGCGGGTTCCGATCTCGACGCCAACAACATCAATCTCTCGGCCCTGGACGGCACCAACGATTTCTCCAGCCCCGATGGCCTCTGGTTCGGCCGCCCGTCCAACGCCTCGGGCCTGGTGACGCCGGTGCTGTGGATCCAGACCGACGACAGCGCCTATACCGACGTCACCAATTGCATGATGCTGGCGGCGATGCCGGGCTCGGTCAATGACGGTACGGTCAAGACGATTACCAACACGCCGGCCGGCGGTTCCGGCGTCGCGCAGGCGACCCGGGTCGGCAAGGCTCCGGGCACGCTGCTGCGCCGCTTCCTCGTCGGCCCCGTGGAGTCGGAAATTACCGGGGTGGATTCGACGCCGGACGGCAAGACGCTGTTCGTCAACATCCAGCATCCCGGCGAACTCGGCAACACCGGCAACATCACGAGCAACTGGCCCGCAAGCCAGGCCGGGGCAGCGGCGGGCGTCCGTCCGCGTTCGGCGACGGTGGTGATCACGAAGAGTGATGGCGGCATCGTGGCGCTGTAAGCGGACCGGGGTGAACAGGGGCGGGCCGGGAGCGATCCCGGCCCTTCTTGCGCCTGCTCAGTCGCAGCCCGACAAGGGCGCGGGCAGTGGGCCCGGATCGCCGGGTGCGGGCAGCATGCCGCCGGTCGGGCCGTCGCCGTCAAGCGCGCGACGCAGCTGGTATGAACGCAGGAAGCGCCGCGCCGTTAACACGCACACAAGAAAAGGGCCGGGATCGCTCCCGGCCCTTTCGTTTCTCGCCTGGATCGAGGCTTACGCCGCCGAAACCTCGGCGGTGTCGACCT
>CAISGR010000098.1 GCA_903884945.1 uncultured bacterium | reverse complement strand
CTCGACGGCATCAACCATGTCTATGTCGACGCCTCGGCCGATCCGGCGATGGCGCAGGCGATCACCGTCAACGCGAAGATGCGCCGTACCGGCATCTGCGGCGCGATGGAGACGCTGCTGATCGATCGCGCCTATCCCGCCGCCGCCGAACTGGTCGAGGCGCTGGTCGCGACCAGCTGCGAGGTGCGCGGCGATCCCGAGACGCGGGCGCTCGTGCCCGGCATCGCGGCGGCCGACGCGGCCGACTGGGATACCGAATATCTCGAGGCGATCGCGTCCGTCGCGATGGTCGACGGGGTCGATGGCGCGATGGCGCACATCGCTGCGCACGGTTCGCACCACACCGATGCGATCGTCGCGAGCGACGAGGCCGTCGCCGAGCGCTTCCTTGCGGGCGTCGACAGCGCGATCGTGTTGTGGAACGCCTCCACCCAATTCGCCGACGGCGGCGAATTCGGCCTGGGCGCGGAGATCGGCATTGCCACCGGGCGGCTGCATGCGCGCGGGCCCGTCGCGCTCGAAGGCCTGACGACGTATAAATGGGTGGTGCGCGGCACGGGCCAGACGCGCCCCTGATTTTTCCGCGACTTCGGGCAAGCGCATTGTCGCGCCGGGCGGCGATGCGCATATCCCGGTCGTCGGCACGGGCCGTCTTGCAGGGATATCGTCGCGATGCGCTATAATCCGCTCGGCCGCACCGGCCTGTTCGTATCGGAGCTCTGCCTCGGCACCATGACCTTCGGGGGCGAGGGCTTCTTCGCCTATATGGGCCAGGTCCAGCAGGACATGGCCGATGCGCTGCTCCGGGCCTCGGTCGAGGCTGGCGTCAATTTCATCGACACCGCCAATGTCTATTCGCAGGGCCTGTCCGAGCAGATCACCGGGCAGGCGATCAGGAATCTCGGGCTCCGCCGCGAGGAGATCGTGCTCGCCACCAAGGTGATGGGGCCGATGGGCAATGGCATCAACGATCGCGGCAACTCGCGCGCGCACATCATGGACCAGGTCAAGGCCAGCCTCGCGCGGCTCGGCACCGATCATATCGATCTCTACCAGATCCACGGCTTCGACGCGCTGACCCCGATCGAGGAGACGGTCCGCGCGCTCGACGACCTCGTCCGCCAGGGCCATGTCCGCTATGTCGGCGTGTCGAACTGGGCGGCGTGGCAGATCGTCAAGGCGCTGGGCATCTCGGAACGGCTCGGCCTCTCCAAATTCCAGAGCGTGCAATCCTATTACACTATTGCCGGCCGCGATCTCGAGCGCGAGCTGGTGCCGATGATGGCGGCTGAAGGGCTCGGCCTGATGGTCTGGAGCCCGCTCGCCGGCGGTTACCTCTCGGGCAAATATCGCGGCGGCGCGGATGTGGGCGCGGGGCGGCGGGCGACGCGGCCTTTCCCCCCGGTCGATCCGGTGCGCGGCGAGAAGGTGCTCGATGCGCTGGAGCCGATCGCGCAGGCGCATGGCGCGTCGGTCGCGCAGGTCGCGCTCGCCTGGCTGCTGCACCAGCCGCACGTCACCAGTGTGATCGTCGGGGCGAAGCGGCAGGACCAGCTCGACGACAACCTCGCCGCCGCGAATGTCGCGCTCACCGCTGACGAGCTGGCCACGCTCGACGCGGTATCGCGGCTGCCGGCGGAATATCCGGGCTGGATGACCGAATTGCAGGCGACCTATCGCGACAATGTCGTGAAGCAACCACCGCGCGGGTAGCTTGTATCGGATGTATTCGATGTATACGTTGAATGCATGAGCAAGACTGCCGTCATCACCGCCCGCCTCGATGAAGAGACGCTCAAATCCCTCGACGCGCTGGCCCAAAGCCAGGAGCGCACCCGCGCGTGGCTCGTCGCCAAGGCGATCCAGCGCTATGTCAAGGAAGAGACCGAGTTTCGTGCCTTCGTCAAGGAAGGCGAGGACGCGATCGATCGCGGAGATTATCTGACGCACGAGGAGATGATCGCCGAGATCAAGAGCTGGAAGCTCGGCCGGAAGCGCGCTGCCTGATGCGCCTCCTCTGGTCGCGGCCGGCCCGCGACGATGTCTTTGCGATCGCCGACTATTATGATGCGATCGATCCCGATCTTGCGGAGTCGATCGTCGACCGGATCGACGGCGCCGCATCGACGCTGCTGGCCAATCCCCATATCGGCCGCCCGCTGATGACGCTCGATGTCCGCAAGTGGAACGTGCGGCACACGCCCTTCGTGCTGCTGTACGCCGTTCGCGGCAACGACATCGAGATTCGTCGCGTCAGGCATGGTGCGGCCGATTGGCTGGCCGAGTGACACGCATCGGCATCCTCGGTGGTTCGTTCAATCCGGCGCATCGCGGCCACCGCGCGATCAGCCTCGCGGCGATCCGGGCGCTGGGGCTCGACGAAGTTTGGTGGCTGGTCTCGCCGGGCAATCCGCTCAAGGAGAAGGCGGGCGACATGGCGCCGCTTGCAGTCCGCCTCGCCTCGGCCCGGAAAATGGCGCGCCACGCGCCGATCCGGCCGAGCGCGATCGAGCTCGATCTGCGCACGCGCTACACCGTCGACACGGTCCGGGCGCTCACCCGGCGCTATCCTAACAAGCGCTTCATCTGGCTGATGGGATCGGACAATCTCGCCCAGTTCGATCGGTGGAAAGACTGGCGCGGCATAGCGCGCGAGGTTCCGATTGCGGTTGTCGCCCGTCCGGGCTATGAAGGCGCTGCCCTCGCGGCCCCCGCGATGGGTTGGTTGCGGCGCTTCATCCGGCCCGTGGACCAGGCAAAGAGCTGGACGAAGTGGAGAATGCCGGCACTCGTGCTGTTGCGATTCCGCCCCGACCCGACTTCTGCGACCCGGCTTCGTTTGGCCGATCCCGCCTGGCAGCGCCGTTTTGCGCCGTCAGAGCCACCCCCACCCTCGATATAGGAATCGTCTTGGCTTCATCTTCCCCTGCGTATCGTGCGTCCGAACCCGATGAGGTGGAGGCGTTGCACAAGCTCGTCCTGGCGTCGCTCGACGACGATCAGGCAGTCGACACCATCTCGATCCCGCTCGCGGGCAAGAGCAGCATCGCCGATCACATGGTGATCGCGAGCGGCCGCTCGACGCGCCAGGTCGCCTCGATGGCGTCGAAGCTCGCCGAGAAGATCAAGGGCGAGCTCGGCCGGTCGACCCGGATCGAGGGGCTGCCCACGGCTGACTGGGTGCTGATCGATGCCGGCGACGTGATCGTCCACCTGTTCCGTCCCGAGGTGCGCAGCTTCTACAATCTCGAGCGGATGTGGGCGTTCGGCGATGCGCCGCCGCCGACCCCGGACACGCCTCCCGCGGCGCTGACGCCCGACGCGTAGCCTGCATTGCTGCTCCACATCGTCGCGCGCGGGCGGATCGGGCGCGGGCCCGAGGCCGAGCTGGTCGATCGCTATGTGAAGCGGCTCGCCTGGCCGGTGAAGCTCACCGAGCTTCCCGATACCGGCGGCAGGATGCCCGCGCTCGACCCCGGCACGCGGCTGGTGATGCTCGACGAGACCGGCGAGATGCTCGGCTCGCGCGCCTTTGCCGACCGGCTCGAGAAATGGCGCGACGGCGGGGTGCGCGAGACGCGCTTCCTGATCGGCGCGGCCGACGGCTTCGATGACGCGCAGCGCGCCGGCGCCGACCTGCTGCTTTCCTTCGGCCGGGCGACCTGGCCGCACCTGCTCGCCCGTGCGATGCTCGCCGAGCAATTGTGGCGTGCGACGAGCATCCTTGCCAACCACCCCTATCACCGCGAAGGATGACGCCCATGTTCGGGCGGGGGATGCGATACGGGGGGGCTGGCGCGGCGGCGATCGCCGCGCTCGGCCTCGTTGCGGCCTCGCCGGCCCAGAATCCCGTCGCCGAGCAGAAGCAGCGCCTGATCGAGGCCAAGGCCCAGTCCGAAGCGGCCGCCGCGCGCTCGGCCCGGCTCGAGCGCGCCGCCGCGAACGAGAAGGACCAGGCGCTCCAGGCCCGTGCGCAGGAGGCAGCGGTCGCTGCGCGCATCCAGCAGACCGAGGCGGACATCGGCGCCGGCCAGGCGCGGATCGCGCTCATCAACCGACTGCTCGCCGCGCAGCGCGCGCGGCTCGCCGCGCGGCAGGGGCCGGTCGCGCGGCTCGTCGCGGCGCTGCAGTCGCTCGCCCGGCGTCCCGCGCTGATCAGCGTCGTGCAGCCGGGCTCGGTCGACGATATCGTGCATGTCCGCGCGGTGCTGTCGAGCACGCTCCCCGTCATCCATGCCCGCACCGCCGATGTCCGCGCCGATCTCGCACGGACCCGCGCGCTGCAGGCAGGCGCCGCGCTCGCGACGCGGAATCTCGCGGCGAGCCGCGCCCGGCTCGAGGAGCAGCGCCTGTCGCTCACCCGGCTCGAGGCCGAGCACCGCATGCGCTCGCGCGCGCTGGGCCGCGACGCGCTGTTCGAATCCGATCGTGCCATCGCGCTGGGCGAGCGTGCCCGCGACATCGTCGACCTGATGGACCAGCTCGGCAACCAGGCGGCGACCCGCGAGGAGCTCGCATCGCTGCCGGGCCCGCTCCCGCGCCCGCCGCGTCCGGGCGAAGTGCCCTCCCCGGTCGAGACGGTGTCCTGGTCGCCGAGCGCGCCGCCCTATCGCCTTCCCGTGGTGGGACGGGTCGTGGTCGGCCTCGGCGAGCTGTCCGATGCCGGCGTCCGCTCGCGCGGCCTCACCATCGCCAGCGCCGCCGAGGCGGTGGTGATCGCGCCGGCGGCGGGGCGCATCGCCTATGCCGGCAAGTTTCGCGGCTATGGCATGATCGTCATCATCGACCATGGCGGTGGCTGGACCTCGCTGGTCGCCGGGCTCGGCCTGGTCTCGGTGCGGGTCGGCGAGACGGTGGCGCAGGGTGCGCCGCTCGGCCGCGCGCCCGCCGGGGACGATCCGCGCGTGACGGTCGAGCTGCGCCGCCGCGACCGGCCGGTCGACATGACGCCGCTGCTCGGCTGAGCTTTTTCGCGTCCCGGCAGGCCCCGGCGGGGAAAGCGGCCCGGGTCACCTCCGGTTAAGCCGCAGCCTGCTTTGATCGCGGGCAATTGATCGCCGGCCAAATGCGTCTACGATGATCCTGAACAGGTTCCTTGCAGGTAGTGCCCCCAAATGTTTCGTCCAGCGTCCCGTGCGTTCTTCCAGGCTACCGCGATTGCCGCCGTTCTGGCGATCGTCCCCGTCGGCACCAGCGCGATGGCCTCGGTCGATACCGATACCTATCGCGAGATCGACCAGTTCATGGACGTCTTCAATCGCGTGAAGGTCGATTATGTCGACAAGGTCGATGACAAGACGCTGATCAAGGGCGCGATCTCGGGCATGCTCGCCGCGCTCGATCCGCACAGCGCCTATGAGACGGGGCTGGATTACGACAATCTGCGCATCCAGACCTCGGGCAGCTATGGCGGCCTCGGCCTCAGCGTCACGATGGAGGATGGCGCGGTCAAGGTCATGACCCCGCAAAAGGATACCCCGGCCTGGCGCGCCGGGGTCAAGTCAGGCGACTATATCACTCATATCAACGGCAAGCTGATCTATGGCGAGAGCCTCGACGACGCGATCCAGGAGATGCGCGGCCCGCCCGGCAGCAAGATCACCATCACGCTGATCCGCCCGGGGCATGACAAGCCGATCGACGTGGCGATCGTGCGCGAGCGCATCGTGCAGAAGCCGGTCACCTGGGAGGTGAAGAACGGCATCGGCGTGATCAACATCCTCACCTTCTCGGAAAATACCGGCGAGGCGACCAAGGCGGCGATCCTCGGCATCGAGAAGTCGCTCGGCCACGCCCCGCTCGGCTATATCGTCGACCTGCGCGACAATGGCGGCGGCCTGCGCGACGAAGCGGTCAATGTCGCCGACAATTTCCTCAACTATGGCGAGATCGTCTCGGAGCGCGGCCGCGAGAAGTCGGACATCCAGCGTTTCTATGCGCATAATGGCGATTATGCGCACGGCCTGCCGGTGATCGTGCTCACCAATGCCGGCACTGCCTCCGCCTCGGAGATCGTCGCCGGCGCGCTGCAGGATCATCACCGCGCGCTGATCATGGGCGTGCGCTCGTTCGGCAAGGGATCGGTGCAGACCGTGCTCGATCTCGGCAACAACACCGCGCTGCGCCTCACCACCTCGCGCTATTATACCCCGTCGGGCCGGTCGGTGCAGGAGGGCGGGATCGAGCCCGACATCAAGGTGCCGCAGCTGACCGATCCCGACTACAAGACGCGTCCGGTGTTCCGCGAGGACGATCTGCGCCGCCACCTGATCAACGAGGTCAAGTCGGACAATGCCGTGCTCGAGGAGGACAGCAAGACCGATCCGCGCTTCGCCGCCACGCCCGAGCAGCTCAAGGCCAAGGGGATCGAGGATTTCCAGCTCGATTACGCGCTGAAGACGATCGGCCGCCTGGGCGCCGCGCCGCAGGTGGCGAGCGCCACGCCGGTGAAGCGCTGAGCCGCGCATGATCCGCGATCGCTTTGTCGCCGCCCGCTGGCTCGCGCTGCTGGTGCCCTTCGCGCTGATGGCCGGGGCGCTCGGTTCACAATATATCGGCGGACTTTATCCGTGCGAGATGTGCTGGTGGCAGCGCTATCCGCATATCGCGGCGATCGTCCTCGCCGTGCTTGCCTTTGTCGTGCCGGGCGCGGCGCCGAAGCGCGCGCTGGTGCTGCTCGCCGGGCTGGCGATCCTGGTCAGCGGCGCGATCGGCGTGTTCCATGCCGGCGTCGAATATCACTGGTGGGAAGGCATCACGGCCTGCTCCTCGACGATGCATGGCAGCGGCGGCTCGGTCGACGATATTCTCAAGCGCATCATGGAGGCGCCGATCGTCCGCTGCGACGTCGCGCAGTGGCGCCTGTTCGGCATCTCGCTCGCCGGCTTCAACGCGATCTTCTCGATTACGGGCGGTCTCGCCGTCCTCGCGCTGCTGCTGCGCCGCAGTCCCCCGGCCTTCGCGCGATGAGCGGCTGGAAGCCCGGCGACCCGAAGCGCGGCACCCGCTCGATGGTCCGCGTCGACCAGGCGGGCGAATATGGCGCGACGCGCATCTATGCCGGGCAGCTCGCGGTGATGGGCGATCGCACGCCCGCCGCGCGCAAGATCGCGGGCATGGCCAACCAGGAAGAGCGCCACCGCGCCTTTTTCGATGCGATGATGGCGGCGCGCGGCGTCCGGCCGACGCTGCTGCAGCCCTTCTGGAACATGGCCGGCTTCGCGCTCGGCGCGGTCACCGCGGCGCTCGGGCCGGAAGCGGCGATGGCCTGCACCGCCGCGGTCGAGACCGAGATCGACAAGCATTATTCGGAACAGATCGCCGCGCTTGGCGACAGCGATCCGCAACTATCGGCCGCGATCGCCGATTTTCAGGCCGAGGAAGTGGAGCATCGCGATACCGCGCTTGCTTCGGGCGCCGAACGGGCGCCGGCCTATCCTTTGCTGAGCGGGCTGATCCGCCTCGGCTGCAAGGCGGCGATCGCGACCGCGAAGCGCATTTGAACGGGAGAGTGTGATGTTTGTCAGGATCATGGCGGGGGCGCTGGCGCTGGCCGCAGCCGGTCCCGCCCTCGCGCAGACCGTTGGGCCCGTCCTTCCCGGCGCCAAGAAGGCCTCGACGCCCGAAGCGCCGCCCGAGGTGTCGCGCAACGCGCCGGTCAACGGCGTGCTCACCCTGTTCGGCAACGAACGCTGCCCCACCGATGCGTCGGGCAATGAAGTGGTGGTCTGCGTGCGCAGCAGCGCCAGCGAGCAGTTCCGCATCCCGAAGAGCCTGCGCGAGTTCAAGATCACCCCGCAGAACGAAAGCTGGGCGGTCAAGGCGCAGGGCCTGGTCAATGATTCGACCGTCAGCGGCGGCGTGGGCAGCTGTTCCACCGTGGGCCCGGGCGGGCAGAGCGGCTGCTTCCTGAAGCAGGCCGAGGAAAATCGCCGCCTGAACCGGGAGCGCAAGGAGGACCAGAAGCAGCTCGAGGATTCGCTGCCCTGATCCTGCCGCCGGTTGCGTCGTCGCGCGCTTTGGCTAGGGTAAGGCCGTGACAAGGGTGGGGTTTTGATGGCGACGCTGGCGGGTGAGGCGAAGCGGGTGAAGCCGCTTGAAGCCGATGGTTACGAGAAATTCCTGGCGATCGCGGCGATCGCGCTGCTCGTCACGGTGCTGGTCGCGCTCGGCAGGGGCTATGCGCACTGGGGCGCGGTCCCGGCCATGGTCTGGGCGCATCTTGCCACGATCCTGCCGGCGCTCGCGCTGACGCCGGTGATGCTGCTGCGGCGGCGCGGCGACCGGCCGCACCGACTGCTCGGCCGGATCTGGGTCGCGGCGATGCTGCTGACGGCACTGGTGTCGTTCGGCGTGCGGCTGTCGAACCATGGCGGCCTCAGCTTCATCCACCTGATCTCCGCCTATGTCCTCGTCGCCGCGCCGCTGCTCTGGTGGTCGGCCCGGTCCCATCAGGTCGCGCGCCATCGCACGGCGGTGCGTGGCATGGTGACGGGCGCGCTGCTCATCGCCGGCTTCTTCACCTTCCCGTTCGGGCGGATGCTCGGCTCCTGGCTGTTTGGCTGATCCCATGATGAAATCGGCGCCCGTTCGCGGGCCGCACAAGCTTGCCCTCGGCCTGTTCGCGCTGGTGTGGTTCTCGATCAGCTGGTTCGGCTCCTGGGAACTCAATCCCAATAACGCGACGCGCCTGTTCGCCGCCATCTCGCTGGTCGAGCAGGGCGATGCGACGATCGACGAGTTCAAGGACCTGACGATCGACAAGGCCGAATTCGGCCCGCATTACTATATGGACAAGGCGCCGGGCATGACGCTGATGGCGATGCCCGCCGTGTGGATCGCCGATACGCTCACCGGCACCAGCGCGACCGCCTATACCAAGCGCTTCGGGGACCGCGACCTTGCCGGCTATATGCGGCTGCGGGTGCGCATCGCCGTCGCGACGACGGTCGCGATCCTCACGGCCTTCGCCGCCGTGCTGCTGTTCGATCTCGCCACCGGCATCACCGGCAGCCCGCAGGCGGGGCTCGCCACCGCGCTCGCCTATGCGCTCGCCACCCCGGTCTGGGGCTGGTCGACCACCCTGTTCGGCCATGCGCCGGTCGGCGCGCTGCTGCTGATCGCGGTGTGGGCGGTGTGGCGCGGCACGGCGGGCGAGAAGGAACTGGGGCGTCGGCGCTACGCATTGATGGCCGGCGCCGCGCTGGGCTGGGCGCTGGTCGTCGAATTTCCGGTCGTGATTCCGGCGCTGCCGATCTGCGTCTGGGTGGTGTGGCGTACGCGCGCCCTGTCCTGGGCGCAGCGCGGGCGGCTGTTCGGGCTGGCGGCGGCGGCCGGGCTCGTCGCACTGCTCCCGCTGCTGCTGTACAACCAGATCGCCTATGCCACACCGTTCAAGGTCGGCTATTCGGGCGTGGTCGGCTTCGACGGGATGAAGCAGGGGCTGTTCGGGCTCACCTATCCTAAGCTCTCGGTGCTGGCGGAGCTCGTCTACGGCACGCCGCGCGGGCTCATCTGGGTCGCGCCGGTGCTGATCCTCGCGCCCTTCGGCCTCGCCCGGCTGGTCCGCGCGCCGGAAACGCGCGATCTCGGCTGGCTGTGCAGCGCGATCACCCTGGCGGTGCTGCTGTACAACGCCTCCTATGTCTATTGGGACGGGGGCGATTCCACCGGCCCGCGCCATTCGGTGCCGATGATCGGCTTCCTCGCGCTCGGCATCGCGCCGCTCTGGCAGGCCTGGCGCGCGACCGGGCGCGGCTGGATCGCCGGGATGATCGGCTCGGGCATCTTCATCAACCTCACCGTCGCCGCGACCGAGATCGCCGCGCCGCACGACGCGCGCTTCCCGCTGGTCGATCCGATCCTGCGGAAATTCTTCCAGGGCCAGATTCGCGACCTGCCCGGGGAATATTGGGGCTGGCCGCCGCTGCTTGGGCTGCTGCCCTGGGCGATCGTGGCGCTGCCGCTCTTGTGGTGGCTGGTTCGCCAGGCAAGCTTGCCCGTCGCGGCGCCACGGGATATCCAGCCAGGCCTCGCGTGACTGGCGAAACGTGGAGCACCACGGGGGAGCGTGAGCAGCATGGCCAGCCGCTCGCCTGGGCACCGTCGTCCTGAAGGAGCGTCCCCATGCCCGACCTGTCGCCGATCCGCGTCGCCTTTCTGCTGTTCCCCAACGTCACCCAGCTCGATCTGACCGGCCCGGCGCAGGTCCTGTCGCGGCTGGGCAGTGTCACGATCGATCTCGTCGCGCGTGATCTGGCGCCGGTGCCGACCGATGCCGGCTTCGCGTTGCTGCCCACGGCGGATTTCGGGGGCGCGGCCCAGCCCGATATCCTCTGCATTCCCGGCGGCTTCGGGGTGAACGACGCAATGGAGGATGCCGCGACGCTCGCCTGGGTCGGCCAGGCGGCGGCGGGCGCGGCCTGGGTCACCAGCGTGTGCACCGGGGCGCTGCTGCTCGGCGCGGCCGGGCTGTTGCGCGGCTATCGCGCGACGACGCACTGGGCCTCGCACCACCACCTCGCTGCGTTCGGTGCGATCCCGGTGAAGCAGCGCGTCGTGTTCGATCGCAACCGGGTCACGGGCGGCGGCGTGACGGCGGGGATCGATTTCGGCCTCGCGCTCACCGCCGCGATCCGCGGCGAGGATCATGCGAAGCTGGTCCAGCTCAGCCTCGAATATGATCCCGCCCCGCCGTTCGCCTCGGGCTCGCCCGAGGCCGCCGATGCTGAGACCCTCGCCCGCTACCAGGCGCTGGCGGAACGCAGCGCGCCCGGCCGCGACGCGCGCACCCGGGCGGCTGCGGCGCGCGTCTCCGCCCCGACCGAATAGGGCGAGCGGCGGGCGAGCCTTTGCGATGGTGCTCTATCCGGCCCGGGCCTAGGTGGTGCCGGTATGAATCTTCCGATCAACAGGCGATGGAGGGTGCTGCTCCGGCGTCACGGACCGGCCTCGGCGATGTGGCGAAGGCGCGCCGCGATGGGGCTCGGCGCGATCACGATCGGCCTTGCCGCCCTTCTTTTCGCGCGCCTGGCGGACGAGGCCAGCACCTTCTTCGATCGGGCCGTGCACGCGATCTGGTGGTTGCCCCTGATCGTTACGCCCGCCGGATTCGCCGGGATCGTCTGGATGACGCGGACGCTGGTACCGGAAGCCGCGGGATCGGGCATCCCCCAGGTCATCGCCTCGACGCATGATCCGCGGCGGTCGCTGCGAAAGCTCATCTCGCTCCGGACCGCGGCGTTCAAGGGCGTGTTTACCGTGGTTGCGCTGCTCTGCGGTGCGTCGGTGGGCCGCGAGGGGCCGACGGTCCAGATCTCCGCCGCGATCCTGGGCTGGTACACGCGCCTGTTTCGCGCGCCGATCCGCGCGTCGATGATCATCGCGGGAGGCGCCGCCGGTGTCGCCGCCGCCTTCAACACGCCGCTGGCCGGGGTAACCTTCGCGATCGAGGAACTGGCCGACGCCTATGAGCAGCGCGTCGCGCTGCTGGTGATGACGACGATCCTGATCGCCGGCATCGTCAGCCTGGGCCTGGCGGGAGACTATGTCTATTTCGGCGCGGTCGGCGAGCATATGAGCTTCGGCGCGGTGCTCCGCGTCGCGCCCGTGGCCGGCGTCCTCGGCGGCCTGACCGGCGGCCTGTTCGCGCGCGCGATGCTCAATATCGCGCGGACGCGCGATCGCTGGATTCCCTGGTTCGGGGGAAGGCCGGTTGCCTGGGCAGTGGTCTGCGGGATGGTCGTGGCGGCACTTGGCGTCGTGACCGGCCTCACCTGGGGGACCGGCTATTCGGCGGCGCACGCGATCATCGATGGCACGCACGCCCCCTATTGGTTCGGGCCGGCGAAGTTCGCGACCACGCTCGCGACCGCGGCGTCCGGCCTTCCCGGCGGCATTTTCGCGCCGTCGCTGGCGACGGGTGCGGGGCTGGGGGCGTTGTTGCGGCCGATGTTCCCGGGCGATCCGGGCGGGGCCGTCGTCCTGCTCGGCATGGTCGCCTATTTCACCGGGGTCGTCCGGGCTCCGCTGACCGCCGTCATCATCATCGTCGAGGCGACGGCGAGTCGCGGCCTCATCCTGCCGCTGTTCCTGTCGGCGCTGATCGCGCATTCGGTATCGGCGCTGGTGTGCAAGGAGCGGCTCTATCACGGCCTCGCGCGGCCGTGGCGCGCGGCGCTCGGCGATGTGGGGCGGGCGACATGATCGCGCCGGCTCACTGATAGCGGATCGACAGGAACAGGCCGGTGCGCGAGCGATAGGCGCGCTGCTCGGTGAACAGGATCGCGCCGGTGTCGCGCCGTGCGTCGTACAGCGCGCGGTCGCGGGTGCGCCGGCGCGCGAGGAGATTCTCGGCGCTCGTCTCGATCGTCAGCCGCGGCGTCGGGCGCCAGGTCCATTTGAGGCTGGCATAGGGCTGGTCGCGCGTCGTGCGGACCTCGTCGATGCGGCGATAGGTATAGGTCTCGCCGAAATAGACGTCGAACGACCAGCTCGACTTGAGCCGCGGGCGATCGAGCGTCGCGCGCAGCGTCCCCGAAAAGGGCGATTTGCCGGAAATCCTGCGCTGCTCGCCGGTGACGGGGTCGCGCACGCTGCTCCAGCGCCGCTCGCCGTCGACATTGAGGCGCGCACCGCCGATGCCGAGCCGGTCGAGCGGCCAGCTCAGGCGCAGCGCGGCCGCGCTGATCGTGCCGCGGCCGATATTCCCCGGCGCGTCGAGATCGTCGATCGGCACCCGGTCCAGTACATTGTCGATCAGCTCGTGCCGGCCGGTGAGCGTCACCACGCCGTCGCTGGCGAAGCGGCGCTCCCACGCCGCCTCCAGCGTCCAGCCGGTCTGCGGCCGCAGCGCGGCGTTGCCGGCATTGATGGTCTTTTCGATCAGCGACGCGCTGCTCGCGAAATCGCTGAAGTCGAGCTGCCCCACCACGCGCTCGGCGCGCAGCCGCAGCTGGGTGCGGCGATCGGCATCCCATTGCAGCGTCAGCTTCGGCTTCAGGAAGCCGAAATGGCGCGCATAGTCCGCCCCGGTCGCGCGGTCGCGCTGCCGCAGCGACGAGGCCTCGCCGCGCAGCGTCGCCTCGGCCAGCAGCCCGCGCGCGGGCGAGCCCTTCAGGCGGACGAACAGGTCGCCGCGCCGCTCGCTCACCTTCACATCGGCGCCGGGCAGCGGAAACGGCGCCCCGCCGATGTCGAGCCGCGCCCGGCTGCCGAGCGCGTTATACGCGATTTCGCCACCCGCTTCCCAGCCGAGCCCCCGCCCGGCGGGGCGGTCGAGCGCGACGCGGACGATCCGTTCGTCGGCCAGGCTGTCGCCGCGATAGTCGCTCGCGATACCGCCCTCGTCGCTGCCCGATCCGGTCACGACATGCTTGCGCGTGCCGAGCGCGAGCAGCTTGGCGGTCAGGTTCGCACCCAGCCGGCGGGTCCATTCAGTGCCGATCTCGCCGCTGGTCGTGCGGATCCGGTCGTCGGTGCGCGCCGTGGTGCCGGCGGCGGGGCCGGTCGCGAAGGCCAGCCGCTCGTGCGTCCGATAATCCTGCCAGGTGAGCGAGCCGTTGCCGCGCAGGGTGCCGCCGGCGAACGGCAGGTCGCCCGACAGCCGCGCCTCGGCGCCCGCGATCGGCGACTCGATCGAGTCGCGCGCGCGCTCGATCTCGCTGCCATCGGCGGCGCGGCGCACCCGCGTGCCGGTGCCGCTCTCGTCCTGGTTGGTCGACAGCAGGATCGATCCCTGCCAGCCGCCGCCCGGCGCGCGGCGTGCGTTCTCGATGCGCAGCGCCGGGCGCACGGCGCCGTCGGGATAGGCATAGCCGGAGAGCGTATAGGTGCGCGTGGCGGTGCCGGCCGTCTTGCGCACGACATTGACGAGCAGCTGGACGCCCTGCCGGTCGAGGCCCGCGCGCTCGCCGCGGACCAGTTCGATGCGCGCCACCTGGCTGGCCGGGATCGCCTGGAGCAGCGCGTCGATCGTCTCGTTCTTGGTCGAGGGCCGGGCGCCATCGATCAGCACATTGCCCGCCGCGCCGGCATAGCCGCGCACCGCCGCGCCGCCATCGATCACGAAGCCGGGGACGCGGCGCACCATGTCGAGCGCGGTCGCCGGCGCGGCGGCGCGGAAATAATCGGGCTCGAACACCAGGTCGCGCTCGGGGCCGCGCGGCGCTTCCTGGCCATGCGCTTCACAGGAAAGGAGCATCAGCGCGAGCGAGGCGCACGAAAGACGATTCAAGGGCGGCTCACTTGCGGGAGGACAGGCGGGGCAGCATCGCGCCGAGCGCGCTGTCGCCGGGTCGAAGGGCGTGGCGCAGCGCCCCGAGAAGGTGCAGCGCGGCAAGGCCGAGCAGCGCATAGCCGGCCCATTTGTGCGGATAGCTCAGCATCATGCTTGCCCGGTCGCTGCGCGGCAGCAGCGGCGGGATGGTGATACCGCCGGGCAGCGCGATGCCATGGCCGGCGAGCGAATCCATCACATAGCCGCTCGCCGGCAGCAGGATCACCAGCGCGAGCAGCAGGCCGTGCACGCCGAGCGCCAGCCCGCGCATCGCGCCCCGGGCGGCGAGCGGCGGCCGCGGCAGCCGGGTGCGCAGCACGGTCCAGCACAGCGCGAGCGCCAGCACGGTCAGCCCGCCGCCCTTGTGCCAGCCGATCCCCGCCGCATAGCGGTCGAGATAGGGCTGGCTCCAGTCGGGCGGCGACAGCAGGTAGATGCCATAGCCTGCGGTCGCGAGCGCCAGCGCCGCCGTGCTCCAGTGGAGCATGACGATCGCGACCGGCCAGCGCGCGCCGCCCGGGCGCGTCACTGCCTGCCCTGCGCCAGCGCCACGGCCCTGGCAGGCGCCACCGCCTTGCACTGCTGCAGCGCCGGTTCGATCGGGCGGACCTGCGCCATCTCGGCCTCCGCCTCGACCGGGCGGTCGGTGGCGAGCAGGTCGACGCCGTCGGCCGCGAGCTCGGCATAAATGCCCTTGAGCCCCAGATTCTCGACCGTGCTGTCGACATACCAGAGCGTGCCATAGGCAAGCGTCAGGCCGCGATCGTGGATCGCCTTCCACAGCGCGCGGTCGCGCTTGCCGATGCCGTTCCACGCGATCACGTGCTTCAGGTCGATCCCGGCCGCGACATAGCGGTCGAGTTCGGCGAGATCGGTGACCTCGAGCGTCATGGTGATCGTCGGGTCGAGCTTCTGCACCCGCACGGCATCGTCGAGGCTGTTGACCAGCAGCATGACGTGCGACTGGGCATGGGCCTGCCGGATCTCGCCGACGATCTGGTCGAGCGTGTCGCTTTCCTTGATCTCGGCGAGCATCAGCGCGCGGTTGTTGGTCCAGGCGATCGCATCGCTCAGCCGCGGCATGTGGAACGGCGTCACCTTGCCGTCGTCGTCCTTGAGCTGGAGCTGCCGGAGCGCGCTCCAGTCCTGGTCGCGGATCCGGCCCGTGCCGGTGCTGGTGCGGTCGAGCGTATCGTCGTGCATCAGCACGAGCACGCCGTCGCGGCTGCGATGGACGTCGGTCTCGAACAGGATCGGCACCCTGGCGAGCGTGTGCGCCGCGGTTTCGAGCGCATTCTCGGGATAGCCGGGGCCGACCCCGCCGCGGTGCGCGCTGGTGAACGTGCCCTTGCCGCGCAGGCAGGCGAACAGGTCGGCCACGGTGGGCAGCGGGTTGGCGATCGGCACGCGCGGCTCGGGCAGCGCCTGCTGCGCGGCGAGCGGTGTTGCCGCGGCGAGCGCGGCGGCGGAGAGCAGCAGGGCGAGGGGCCTGCGCATCTTGGTCGTTCGTTCTGGCGAGGGGCTCGGGTCAGGGGGGAGGGCGCGCGCCCGAGAAATGCGCGCGCGCGCCGACCAGCCAGGTGCGCGGCGCGCCGGCATAGCTGTTCGGTTCCTCATAGGTGGCGTCGAAGGCGTTGCGCAGGTTGGCGAACAGCTCGACCGCGGCAGTCAGCTTGTAGCGGACCGAGAAGTTGACCAGGTCGTAGCCCGGCACCGTGCCGTTGCCGAGATAGTTGCCGCCTTTGCCCCAGGGGCTCGTGGCGTCGTAGACCACGTCGTCGCGCACGCCGCGGCGGAAATATTCGCCGGTGAGCGAGAGCGGCGCGATCGGCGTCACCGTCACGCTGCCCGACCAGGCATGTTTCGGGCGGCGGAGCAGCCGGGCGCCGGTCGTGCCGTTCAGCGCGTCGGTATAGGTATAGTTGAGCGCGAGATCGAGGAAGGTGCCGGCGCGGCCCTTGAGGCTCAGCTCATAGCCATGGATCTTGGCGCGGCCGACATTGATGTTGGCGAGCGTGGCATAATTATATTCGATCAGGTCGCTGATCTTCGTGTCGAAATAGGTGGCGGCCAGCCCGGCCCATCCGGTGGCGCCCAGCGTCGTGCCGGCGTCGAGGCCTGCCTCGAACGAGGTGCCGTGCTCGGGCACCAGGGACGGATTGCCGACATTGTACGCGCTCTTGGTGAAGCGCTCGGCCAGCGCCGGGGCCTTGAACGACGTGCCATAGGCGACATAGAGGCGCCCGCCGATCTCGGGCAGGTGGAGCACTGCGCCCGCGTTCCAGGTGGTCACGCTCTTGAAGAACTGCGGATCGTCGTAGCGGAGCGATCCGTTCAGGTCGAACCGGCCGGCGATCGCCAGCTGCATCAGGCCGTAAACGGCGGTCTGCTTCTCGGCGCGTGCCAGCGGGCTGCTGTACGCGTCGGAGGCCGTCACGCTGTCCCGCTGCCATTCGAGGCCGCCGGAGAGCGTCGCCTTGACTGCCTCGGCCGGCTGGAAATCGAAGCGGTTGCGCCAGGCCGCGAAGGTGCGCAGCCCGGTCGCCCGCGTGCCTGGCCCGCCCGTCGCATTGGCGTCGGTCAGGTTCCACTCGGAACGCCGGTTGTCGACCTGGCCGATCTCCAGGTCGCCCTGGTAATGGCCGTCGAGCGCGATGTAGCGCGGCGCCACGCGCCAGATGAAATAGCGGTCGCGTCCGCCGCGGCCAGTCCGGTCGAGCGCCGCATCGTCATAATCGGCCTTGGCCTTGCGATAGCGCACCAGCCCGCGGATCGAGAGGCCGTCGGCCACGGTGAGCGTCGCATTGCCGGTGATCGAGGCGAAGCGGCTGGCGTCGCGCTCGCCCAGATTGTTGGCAATGCGCGCCGCGGTGTTGTTGAAGCCGCCGGTCTCGAAATATTCGCCGGTAAGGCTGTAGCCGAGCGGGCCGGTGGTGCCGCGCGCGCCGCCCATCAGGTGATAGGTGTCGAGGCTGCCGCCCGAGATCTCGGCATAGGGCATGAACGCGCGCGCGCCGCCGACGCGCGGGATGAAGTTGATCACGCCGCCGATCGCGTCCGAGCCATAGACCGCCGAGGCGGGGCCGCGCAGCACTTCGACGCGCTCGAGATCGCCCAGCGCGTCCGAGCCGAAGTTGAACTGGCCGTTGGGCGAGGAGGCGTCGTTAAGGCGGATGCCGTCGTACAGCGCCAGCGTGTGCTTCGAATTGGTGCCGCGCGAAAACACCGATGTCAGCGTGCCGGCGCCGCCGCTCTGGACGACGCTCAGGCCCGGAATGGCCTTGAGCGCGTCGACGGCGGTCACATAGCCCTTGCGCTCGATATCGTCGCGCGTGACCACGTCGGTGCGCGCGGCGACGCTGTCGGCCCGGGCATTGCCGCGCGTGGCGGTGACGACGATCTCGCTGTCGTCGCGCGTCGCCGGCTTCTCGTCCTCGGCCAGCGCCGGCGCCGAGACGGCGATGCCGATCGACAGCGCGAGCATCGTCGAGATGTAACGATCATAGGTCATGGCGTGTGCGTCCCCCGGAATTACTCTTCGCGGGGACGCCTAGGATCGCAGCATGACCGGTGCATTTCAGGACGATAACGCTCTTAAGTCGCTCGCTTATGGGAACGCATATCGGCGCGAGTCGGCGGCCGGCGGCGCGTCGCGGGGCTGGCCGGCGCTCGTGCGGCGGCTGCGCAACCGGCTGGGGCTCAGCCAGTCGGCGCTGGCGGGCGCCCTTGGGGTGACGCAGGCCGCCGTGTCGCGCTGGGAGAATGCGCTCGACCTCCCGTCGGTGCGGGCGCGGCGAACCATGCGCGATATGCTGCGCTCCTCGGACGAGGCGCGCATCGAGCGCGCGCTACGGGCGCGGCTGCGCTACGCGCCGTCACCGATGAGCATGGTCGGCCCCGGCGCCCGCTTCCTCGATTTCAGCGCGAGCTTCGCGTCGGAGACCGGCACCGAGCCGGCGTTCCTGCGCGGCCGCACCGTCTATGGCCAGTTCGGCGAGAGCGTCGACGCGACGACCGAGATCTGGGAGCGCAGCGGCATCTTCGGCGGCGACGTGGCGCTGACGCTCACTGTCCTGGCGCTGCGCGACGCCGATGGCGAGGCGATCTATCTGCGGAATTTCGATACGCCGCATGTGCTGGATGGCGACCGGATCGTCTCGGTATGCGAATCGCGGCGCATTTCCCGGCCGGTCTTCGATCAGCACATGGCGCGCTACGGCCATTCCGTCTTCTCGCTGTCCTATGACGAGATAGCGGACTGAAGCCACGAGCGGGCCGCTGCCTCACGGCCGCGCGGCGACCGCCTTCGTCAGCCGCAGCCAGGGGAGCAGGAACGGCCTGAGGATGGGCGACGTGCCGTTGGGCGTTGCGATGTCGATATTCAGGCGCCTGAACTGCCAGTAGATCACCACGCTCATGATCGCGGCGTAGAAGCACCACACCGAGGCAAAGGCATATTCCTTGACGATCTCGGCGATCGTCAGGACGATGACGTTCAGTACGCCATAGGCCCGGACGACGCGGTGGGTCGACAGCAGCAATGCGCCGCAGGTCGCGAGCACATACAGGCAGGATATCCAGAAATTGCCGGTCATCGCGTTGCGGTAGGCGATCGAATGCTGGTCGATCAGGACATGGGTCGGCAGGGCGATCAGCCCATAGGCATCCCACGCACCCACCACCATGCCGATGCCGGTCAGCCCGAAGATCGCCCCGCGGCGCCAGCCGCGCGGCTCCATCAGCGCGACCGCGGCCGGCATCAGCATCGGCAGGATCGCCTGCGCATAGAGCGTGAACAGGAAGGCGACATGATCGAGCGCGAGCGCGCCGATCCGCCCGTCCAGGCCGAGCCAGACCAGTCCTTCAGTGAACTGGTGCACCGCGAACAGCATCGGCACGGCGGCGAACAACAGGGCACGCGGCTCGCGCACCTGCCGGAGTGTCGCGATCCCGATCGATCCGATCACGCCGGCGGCGATGAAGCTTGAGGTGGCCGAAAAGCACATGCTGGTCTCTCCGGCCGAACAGGGAAGGCCCGTGTGCAGGGATTCCGGGCATATAGCCAGCGTGTCCCGCCCGCGCTCGATCAGCGCGGCGACTGCCGCCGCGCCCGGTTGCGCCGCGCGGGCGTCCGTTCCGTCGGCCGCGGCGTCGATTCAGCCGGGACCGCCCGCGCGCTATCCGCGGGATGTGCGGTCGGGAGGGCGGGGCGTGGCGATGCGGGCGGTTGCGGCAGGTCCAGCAGCGGGGATGAATCCGCACGGCGATTCTCATAATTCCGCAAGAAAAGAGCAAGTAACGGACATGAAGCCGAATTGCGCGCCGCTGGTCCTGCGTTTCGATCGGTTGAAATTCTGGAGCGCCGCCATGCACGAATTGCGTCGCGGGCGCGTCCGGATCGGGAAAAACGGGGGTGGACGTGGCCTCACAAAGAACCGGGAATACTTGGTCGAGGCCTGGGCGGGCGCCGGATCGGTACTTCGATCCCCCTTACCGATATTGTGCCCCTCTAGCTGTCGTCATGGGCTAGGCCTTGGGCTTCGCCTTCAGCCCGCGCACCCGGTGCCAGACATAGAAGGCCGCCAGCGCCACCAGCGCGATGCCGATGATCGCGTCGGCGCTGTGGAATGCTGCCTTCACGCGCGGATCGCTGTTCCATTTGTCGCCCAGCTTCATGCCGACCCAGGCCAAGCCGAAGCACCACGGCCAGGAGCCGATAAAGGTGTAGATGTGGAACGGCACCAGCTTCATCCGCGCCACGCCGGCGGGGAAGGCGATGAACGACCGGATCACCGGCAGCAGCCGGCCGATCAGCACGGCGATCCCGCCGAAGCGCTCGAAGAAGCGGTCGGCCATGTCGAGCTCGCCCGGGCCGACCAGCACATACTTGCCCCAGCGCTCGGCGACTGGCCGTCCGCCGCGCTTGCCCACCTCATAGGCGACGATCGAGCCGAGATTGCACCCGAGCGCGCCCGCGGTCGCGGCGAGATACAGGTCGAACCGCCCGGTCGAGACGAGATAGCCGGCGAACGGCATGATGATCTCGGACGGCAGCGGGATGCAGGCCGATTCGATCGCCATCAGCAGCATGATGCCGAGATAGCCGCCGCCCGAAATGACGGCGATGGTGAAGGTCGCGAGCGTGGCGATGAGTTTCTCGATCATGGCGTCCCCTTTCTGCGAAGCGCACGCGCGTCGCCAGCGGAAAATATGCTAGGGCCCGGCCGATGATCGATGATGACAAGCGCGCGGCAGCGCTCGCCGCGGTGGCGGAGGTGCGGCCCGGCATGCTGCTCGGCCTCGGCACGGGCAGTACGGCGGCCTTCGCGATCGAGCGGATCGGGGTGCTGGTGCGCGAGGGGCTCGACATCCGGGCGGTCGTCACGTCGCGATGGAGCGAGGCGGCGGCGCTGGCCGCGGGCATTCCGGTCGTCGATTTCGCCGGAATCGCCGCGGTCGATCTCACGATCGACGGTGCCGACGAAATCGATCAGGGCTTGGTCGCGATCAAGGGCGCGGGCGGGGCGATGCTCCGCGAGAAGATCGTCGCCGCCGCCTCGCGGCGCATGATCGTGATTGCGGACGCCTCGAAGCGCGTCGAGCGCATCGGCCGGGCCAGGCTGCCGGTCGAGATCCTGCCCTTCGCCCGCGCCTTCGTCGCGACTCGACTCGCCGCGCTTGGCGCAGCGGCGGCGATTCGCGGCGATTTCCGCACTGATCAGGGCAATCTGATTTTCGACTGCAAATTTTCCGAAATGCCCGATCCCGTGCGGCTTGCCGCGGCGATTTCGGCTATACCGGGCGTGCTCGGGCATGGCCTTTTCCTTGACGAGGTCGATTGCGCCTATATCGGCGATGGCGGTCGCGTGATCCGGCTCGACAGATAGCAACCTCTAGCCTCCGGTGGCGTTCGTCCACCGTATCGACGAAAGCGAGAATTCCATGTCCGATGTCGCAACCAACAGCGCGCCGACCGGCCTTCACGAGGATGGGTCGCCCGAGCGCCTGGCGATCGACACGATCCGCACCCTGTCGATGGACGCGGTGCAAAAGGCCAATTCGGGCCATCCCGGCACGCCGATGGCGCTCGCGCCGGTCGGCCATACGCTCTGGTCGCAGTTCCTGCGCACTGATCCCGACAAGGCCGACTGGCCCAACCGCGATCGCTTCGTGCTCTCGGTCGGCCATGCCTCGATGCTGCTCTACGCGCTGCTGCACCTTGCCGGCATCAAGGAGATCGATCGCGACGGCAAGCCGACGGGCCGGCTCGCGGTCAGCCTCGAGGACATCGAGAATTTCCGCCAGCTCGGCTCCAAGACGCCGGGTCATCCCGAATATCGCCACACCACCGGCGTCGAGACGACGACCGGCCCGCTCGGTGCCGGCTGCGGCAATTCGGTGGGGATGGCGATCGCCGAGCGCTGGCTCGCCGCGCGCTACAACAAGCCCGGCTTCACGCTGTTCGACCACGACGTCTACACGCTCTGCGGCGACGGCGACATGATGGAGGGCGTCTCGGCCGAGGCCGCCTCGCTCGCCGGGCACCTGAAGCTTTCCAACCTGTGCTGGATCTATGACAGCAACCATATCAGCATCGAGGGCGACACGAACCTCGCGTTCGACGAGGATGTCGGCATGCGCTTCCAGGCCTATGGCTGGAACGTCATCCATGTCGACGACGCCAATGATTGCGCTGCGCTGGCCAATGCCTTTGCTGCCTTCAAGGCGACCGACGACCGCCCGACCTTCATCGTCGTCCATTCCGTGATCGGCTGGGGCTCCCCCCGCGCCGGCAGCGAAAAGGCGCATGGCGAGCCGCTCGGCGCCGACAATATCCGCGCGACCAAGCTGGCTTATGGCTGGCCCGAGGAGGCGCAGTTCCTGGTGCCCGAGGGCGTCGCCGCCGCGTTCGAGAAGTCGATCGCTGATCGCGGCCGGCCGCTGCGCGAGGCGTGGGAGGCGATGTTCGCCGCGTACCGCACGGACAATGCCGATCTCGCGGCCGAGCTCGATCTGCTGCTCAAGGGCGATCTGCCCGAGGGCTGGGATGCGGACATCCCGGTGTTCGAGGCGGACGAGAAGGGCGTGGCCTCGCGCGATGCCGGCGGCAAGGTGCTCAACGCGATCGCCGCCCGGGTGCCGTTCCTGATCGGCGGTTCGGCCGATCTCGCGCCGTCGACCAAGACTGATCTCAAGGGCAAGCCCTCGTTCGAGCCGGGCAGCTATAACGGCTCGAACTTCCATTTCGGCGTGCGCGAGCACGGCATGGGCGCGGTGGTCAACGGCATGGCGCTGTCGCACCTGCGCGCCTATGGCTCCACCTTCATGGTCTTCGCCGATTATATGCGGCCGCCGATCCGGCTCGCCGCGATCATGGAACTGCCGTCGGTGTTCGTGTTCACGCATGATTCGATCGGCGTCGGCGAGGACGGCCCGACTCACCAGCCGATCGAGCATCTCGCCACGCTGCGCGCGATCCCGGGCCTCGACACGATCCGTCCGGGCGACGCGAACGAGGTTGCCTGGGCCTGGCGCGCCGCGCTCGAGCACAAGTACCGCCCGACCAGCCTGGTCTTCTCGCGCCAGGCGCTGCCGACGCTCGACCGGACGAAATACGCCTCGGCCGAAGGGCTGATGAAGGGCGCCTATGTCCTTGCCGGCGATGCCGATCCGGACGTGATCCTGATCGCCACCGGCAGCGAGGTGTCGCTCGCGGTGAAGGCGCATGAGGAATTGACGGCACAGGGCGTGCGTTCGCGCGTTGTCTCGATGCCCAGCTGGTACCGCTACGAGTTGCAGGACCAGGCCTACAAGGAAAGCGTGCTGCCCAAATCGGTCAAGGCGCGGATCGCGATCGAGATGGGCGGCGAGATCGGCTGGGATCGCTATGTCGGGCTCGAGGGGAAGACGATCACCATGTCGACCTTCGGTGCCTCCGCCCCGATCGCGAAGCTGCAGGACAAGTTCGGGTTCACCGTCGACAATGTCGTCAAGGTCGCCCGCGAATTGCTCGGAAAGGATTGATCATGGGCCTTCTCAACGATCTCGCCGCACAGGGCCAGGCCGTCTGGCTCGATTTCGTCGACCGCAAGTTCCTCGCCGATGGCGGGCTCCAGAAGCTGGTCGACGAGGACGGGCTGACCGGCGTCACCTCCAATCCCTCGATCTTCGAAAAGGCGATGGGGCATGGCACGGCTTACGATGCCGCGCTCGCCGATTATGATCGCGCGCATCCCGGCGCGTCGGCGATGGCGCGCTACGAACATCTCGCCATCCAGGATATCCAGGCCGCGGCCGATACGCTGCGCCCGGTCTATGACCGGCTCGGCGCGAAGGACGGCTATGTCAGCCTCGAGGTCTCGCCCTATCTGGCGAACGATACCGACGGCACGATCGCCGAGGCAGCCAAGCTCTGGGGCGAGGTCGACCGGCCGAACCTGATGATCAAGATCCCCGGCACGCCTGCCGGGGTTCCCGCGATCGCCGCGACGATCGATGCCGGGATCAACGTCAACGTCACGCTGCTCTTCTCGATCGAGGCCTACAAGGCCGTCGCGCTTGCCTATGTCGCCGGCCTTGAGGACCGCGTCTCGCGCGGCGCGCCGATCGACCGGATCGCCAGCGTCGCTAGCTTCTTCGTCAGCCGGATCGACACCAGGATCGACGACGCGATCGATGCACGGATCGCGGCCGGCGACGCGGAATCGGCGGCGCTGAAGGCAGTGCGCGGCAAGGTCGCCATCGCCAACGCCAAGCTGGCTTATGCCTGGTATGAAGAGTTCATCGCCTCGGATCGCTGGCAGGCGCTTGCTGCGAAGGGCGCGATGCCGCAGCGGCTGCTCTGGGCGTCGACCGGCACCAAGAATCCCGATTATCCCGACACGCTCTATCTCGATACGCTGATCGGCAAGGATACGGTCAACACCGTCCCGCCCAAGACGCTCGATGCGTTCCGCGATCACGGCACCGCCGCGGCGACGCTGACCGCCGATGTCGCCGGCGCGCGCCATGCCCTGGCCGAGGCCGAGCGGCTCGGGCTCGATCTGAACGGGGTGACGGATACGCTGGTCGAGGAAGGCGTTGCGTCCTTCTCCAAGGCATTCGACGATCTGCTCGGGGCGATTGCCGCCAAGCATCCCGAGACTGCCGCCTGAGTTCCACTAGCCGGAGAGTTGCATGCGTATCGGACTGATCGGCCTCGGCCGCATGGGCGGCAACATCGCGCGCCGGCTGATGCGCGCCGGGCACGAGACGGTGGTCTATGATCGCGATCCCGCCGCGATCGCCGCGCTGGCCGGCGACGGCGCGATCGCGGCGGATTCGCTCGAAGACCTGCATGCCAAGCTCGCCAGCCCCGCGATCTTCTGGGTGATGCTGCCCGCCGGCGCGCCGACCGAGCAGACGATCGAGACGCTCGCGGGCCTGTCCCGGGCCGGCGACATCATCATCGACGGCGGGAACAGCTTCTACAAGGACGATATCCGCCGCGCCAAGGCGCTGGCCGAACGGGGCATCCGCTATGTCGATGTCGGCACCTCGGGCGGTGTCTGGGGGCTCGAGCGCGGCTATTGCATGATGGTCGGCGGCGAGAAGGCGGCGGTCGATCTGCTCGATCCGGTCCTCGATGCGCTCGCGCCCGGCATCGGCACGATCCCGCGCACGCCCAATCGCGGCGACAAGAGCGAGGATCCGCGCGCCGAGAAGGGCTATATCCATGCCGGTCCGGCGGGTGCGGGCCATTTCGTGAAGATGGTCCATAACGGCATCGAATATGGCCTGATGCAGGCCTATGCCGAGGGCTTCGACATCCTCAAGGGCAAGTCCTCCGACAAGCTGCCCGAGGAGGAGCGCTTCGATCTCAACCTCACCGACATCGCCGAGGTGTGGCGCCGCGGCAGCGTGATCTCGTCCTGGCTGCTCGACCTGTCCGCCTCGGCCCTGGCCGATGACCAGATGCTCGAGAAATTCTCCGGCAAGGTCGCTGATTCGGGCGAGGGGCACTGGACGATCGAGGCAGCGATGGAAGAGGCGGTGCCGGTCAACGTCCTCTCCGCCGCGCTGTTCGCGCGCTATCGCAGCCGCGTCGACCATACGTTCGGCGACAAGCTGCTCTCGGCGATGCGCTTCGGGTTCGGCGGCCATGTCGAGATGCCGCAATGAGCGAATCGATCCGCGCCGTCGTCTCCGATGTCGACGGCACGCTGGTCGACCGGGCAAAGCAGCTCACCCCGGGCACGATCGCGGCGGTCGACCGGTTGCGGGCGGCGGGGATCGACTTCACCATCATCAGCGCGCGGCCGCGCTCCGGGATGATGCCGATCGCCGACGCGCTCGGGCTGGACGGCGCGATGGGTGCGTTCAACGGCGGCACGGTCTTTCGCCGCGACGGCACCGTGCTGTGCCAGCATCATATCGAGCCCGCGCTGGTCGCGGCCCTGTTCGAGGTGGTCGGTGCCGCGCCGGTCGACCGCTGGGTGTTCGCCGACGATCGCTGGTATGCCAGCACCGACCAGGGCCATCATGTCGCGTCCGAGCGCATCGCCTCCAACCAGGCCCCGATCGTGACGCAGGATTTCACGCCGCTGTTCGGCCGCGCGGACAAGATCACCTTCGTCAGCGACGACCCCGCCCTGCTGGCCGGCCTGCACGACCGCGTGCACCAAGCCTTTGGCGACCGGGCGACGGTGGTGCAGTCGCAGACCTATTATCTGGACGTCACGGCGCGGGCAGCGAACAAGGGGGATGGCGTCGCGCTGCTGGCCAGCGCGATGGAGGTCCCGCTCGCCCGGCTCGCCGTGATCGGCGACCAGGCCAATGATCTCGCCATGTTCGACCGCGCCGGCCTGTCGATCGCGATGGGCCAGGGCCCGATCGAGGTGCGCGAGCGCGCCGGCTTCGTCACCGCCGGCAACGATGCGGATGGTGTCGCCCAGGCGATCGACACGATCATCCTGCCGCGCTGTTACGTGACGGGGTCGTCCGCGTAACGCCGCGCGATGATCGCGCAGGCGATCAGCTGGAGCTGGTGGAACAGCATCAGCGGCAGGATGACGAGGCCGACCTGCGCCGGCGGGAACAGCACGCCCGCCATCGGCACGCCCGACGCCAGGCTCTTCTTGGAGCCGCAGAACAGTAGCACGATCGCGTCCTCGCGCGAGAAGCCGAGCAGCCGCCCCGCCACCCAGGTGGTCAGCAGCACGAGCGCGAGCAGCACGGTACAGACGATCAGCAACAGGCCTAGCTCGCCCGCCGAGAGCTGGTGCCACAGGCCCTCGACCACCGCCGCGCCGAACGCCGTGTAGACGACCATCAGGATCGATCCGCGATCGACCAGCGTGACGAGCCGCTTCTGGCGCGACACGAAGCCGCCGATCACGGGCCGGAGCAGGTGCCCGGCGACAAAGGGTACCAGCAGCTGGAAGATGATCGTCTGGACCGATGCGAACGATACCGCCGAGCCGCTGCCGCCCGACCGGATCAGGATGGCGGCGAGCGCCGGGGTCAGCACGATGCCGATCAGGTTGGAGAAGGAAGCGCTGCACACCGCGGCGGCGACATTGCCGCGCGCGATCGCGGTGAAGGCGATCGAGGACTGCACGGTCGACGGCAGGAGCGTGAGGAACAGCATGCCCATTGCGACCGGGCCTGACAGGATCGGCAGCGCGGTGATGCCCAGCCCGAGCAGCGGGAACAGGATATAGGTCGCGGCGAACACCGCGAGGTGCAGCTTCCAGTTGCGTGCGCCTTCCAGGATCGCCTCGCGCGACAGCTTCGCGCCGTGCAGGAAGAACAGCAAGACGATCCCCGCATCGGCGATCGCGCCGAACACCGGCACCGCGGCGCCGCGCGGCGGCAGCAGGGAGGCGAGCAGCACGGTGCCCAGCAGGGCAAGGATGAACGGCTCGAAGATGACGAGGAAGCGCTTCAGCATGCCGCCCCTTGGCGCGATCGACGGCGGGTCGCAATGGCTTAGCGGGCAGTGTGCGATGCTTTCTTCGCAACTGCAGCGTGCCCCGTCCCGTTCGGATCGGCCGCCGTCGGTGGCTTTGGTGGCCCGAGCCCTCTTCCGTTCGGGCAGAGTCGCGCTATGGTCGGCGGGTTGATCCGGCGCCGACCGGAAGACGGCGGGAGCGGATCGGGACACCGGGGGAGCCGCCAATGCCGACTATAGGGGAATCGAGGAGCAGTACGCCGGGGCGGATCGCGTCCTGGTTCGATTTCGCCGGGCGCGGCACCAATGCGCGCACTGAAGTGCTGGCGGGCACCACCACCTTCCTCACCATGGCCTATATCATCGTCGTCAACCCCGCCATCCTCGGCCAGGCCGGCATGCCGGTCGCTGCCGTCGCGGCCGCGACCTGTTTCGCGGCGGGCGTGGCGAGCATCATGATGGGCCTGTTCGCCAATACCCCGCTCGCGCTCGCGCCGGGCATGGGGCTCAATGCCTATTTCAGCTTCACCGTGGTGCAGGGCATGGGCGTGCCCTGGCCGGTGGCGCTCGGCTGCGTGCTGATCTCGGGCGTCGCCTTCCTGCTGCTCACGGCGGCGGGCATCCGCCAGCTGATCATCGCCGCGATCCCGCCGCACCTGCTCGCGGCCGTGGCCGGTGGCATCGGCCTGTTCATCGGCTTCATCGGCCTGAAGAATGCCGGCATCGTGGTCAACAACCCGGCCACCAGCGTCGCGCTCGGCAATCTCCATGCCCCGTCCGCCGTGCTGGCGCTGATCGGGCTGGTCGTGATCGCGGCGCTCAGCGCCTGGCGGGTGCGCGGTGCGGTGCTGATCGGCATCGTCGTGACCACGCTTGCCGGCTGGGCGATGGGCCTCGTCGCCTTCACGCCGCAGCCCTATTCGGTCGAGGCGCTGACCCAGACGGCGTTCCGGCTCGATCTCGGCGGGGTGTTCGGCGCGGACGGCAAGCACGGCATCGGCGTGCTCGAGATCCTGTTCGTCTTCCTGTTCGTCGACCTGTTCGACAATATCGGCACGCTGGTGGCGGTGACGAAGCGCGCGGGGCTGGTCGGCCCCGACGGGCGCATCCCGCGCCTCAACCGCATGCTGTTCACTGACGCGATCGCGACGATCATCGGCGCGCTCGCCGGTACCAGCACCGTCACCTCCTATGTCGAGAGCGCGGCGGGCGTCGAGGCGGGTGGCCGCACCGGCCTCACCGCGGTCGTGACCGGCCTGTTGTTCCTCGCCGCGATGTTCGTCGCGCCGTTCGCGCAGCTCGTGCCGCTCGCCGCGACCGCGCCGGCGCTGGTCCTGGTCGGCGCGCTGATGATGATGCCGCTCGCCGAGGTGGCGTGGGACGATCCCGACTCGGCGATCCCTGCCTTCCTCACCCTGATCATGATCCCGCTGACCTTCTCGATCGCCAACGGGCTCGCCTTCGGCATCACCGCGCACGCGCTGCTCAAGTTGCTGCGCGGCCGGATCACGCGCGGCGACTGGCTGTTGCTGGTGCTGGCAATCCTGTTCGTCGTGCGTTTTGCCTGGCTGGCGGTGGCATGATCGGCGCGACAGGTTCATGACGGCATGATGGACGTGGTTGAAGCAGGGTTTGCGAATGCAGCATGAGGTGCGCAGCCTGCGCGGCATGGTCACCGCGCCGCACCACCTCGCCGCACAGGCGGGGCTGGGCGTATTGCAGGATGGCGGCAACGCGGTGGAGGCGACCGTCGCGGTCGCTGCCTGCCTCGCGGTGGTCTATCCGCACATGACCGGGATCGGCGGCGACGGCTTCTGGCTGATCGCCGAGCCGGACGGTCGCACCCATGCGATCGACGCCTGTGGCGGTGCCGCGGCGGCGGCCGATCTCGCTCTCTACGCCGGGCTGGAGACGATCCCCTGGCGCGGCCCGCTGGCGGCGAACACCGTGGCCGGCACGATCTCGGGCTGGGCGGCGGCGCTCGAGGCCAGCGGCGGCAGGCTGCCGCTCGCGCGGCTGCTGCGCGATGCGATCCATCACGCCGAGGAGGGCGTCGCCGTCACCCGCGGCGGCGCCGAGATCGCCGCGACCAAGGGGGCGGAGCTGCGCGGCCAGCCCGGCGCCTGGGCCGACATCTTCGAGCCGCTGGCGCGCCCGCTGGTCGAGGGCGAGATCCTGCGCCAGCCGGTGCTGGCCGCGACGCTGACCCTGCTTGCGCGCGACGGCCTGGCGAGCTTCTATGACGGTGCGCTCGCCCGCGCGATCGCCGGCGATCTCGGCCGGCTCGGCAGCCCGGTCACCGCGGCCGATCTTGCCGCGCACCGTGCCACCCGGCCTGCGCCGCTCTCCGTACCCATCGCCGGCGCCACGCTGTTCAATACCGCGCCACCCACCCAGGGGCTCGCTTCCCTGCTGATCCTCGCGCTGTTCGACCGGCTCCATGCCGGCGAGGCGGAGAGCTTCGATCATATCCACGGCCTGGTCGAGGCGACCAAGCAGGCCTTTCTGTTCCGCGACCGCCATGTCGGCGACCGCGCCTATATGAGCATCGATCCGCAGGCCGTGCTGGACGATGCCGCCGGGCTCGACGAGATGGCGACGCGGATCGATCTCGATCGCGCGCTGCCCTGGCCGCAGCCGGCCAGCGCGGGCGACACCGGCTGGTTCGGCGCAGCCGATGCCGAAGGGCGCGTCGTGAGCTCGATCCAGAGCACCTATTTCGAGTTCGGCTCGGGCATCGTCCTCCCCAAGACCGGGATCACCTGGCAGAATCGCGGCAGCAGCTTCCGCCTCGCGCCGGGCGGCTGGAACGCGCTCAAGCCGCGGCGCAAGCCGTTCCACACGCTCAACCCGGCGCTTGCACGCTTCGATGACGGGCGGGTGATGGCGTACGGCACCATGGGCGGCGAGGGCCAGCCCCAGACCCAGGCCGCGATCTTCACCCGCTATGCGCGCTACGGCATCGGCCTGCAGGAAGCGATCAGCCGTCCGCGCTGGCTGCTCGGGCGCACCTGGGGGGACAACAGCACGAGCCTGAAGATCGAGGACCGCTTCGCGCTCGACCTCTATGAGGAGCTTCGCGCCGCCGGGCATCAGGTCGAGCTGCTGCCCGCCTTCACTGCCACCATGGGCCATGCCGGCGCGATCGTACGTCATGCGGATGGTCTGCTCGAGGGCGCGACCGATCCGCGCAGCGACGGCCAGGTGGCGTCGTGGTGAGCGGTGGCGCCCGCGCGGTGGCGCGGTGCGACGCACTCGGCGTCGCGCCCTATAGCGACATGGCCGACGGCCTGTATCGCGGCTGGCTGACCCCCGCTTTCGCTGCCGCGCAAAAGGCGGTCGGCGGCTGGATGGCCGAGGCGGGCATGACGGTGCGCACCGATGCCGCGACCAACCTGGTCGGCCGCTATGAAGGCGCGACGCCCGATGCCCCGGCGCTGCTGATCGGCAGCCATATCGACAGCGTGCGCGATGCCGGCCGCTATGATGGCCCGCTCGGCGTGATGCTCGGCATCGAATGCGTGGTGGCGCTCGGCAAGGCGGGCAAGCGCCTGCCCTTCGCGATCGAGGTGATCGCGTTCGGCGACGAGGAGGGCTCGCGCTTCCCCGCGCCGATGCTGACCAGCCGGGCCGTCGCCGGCAGTTTCGATCCGGCCAGCCTCGCGGTCGTCGGGCTGGACGGAACGATCGTGCGCCAGGCGCTCGCCGACAATGGCTTCGCGCCCGATCGCTTCGGCGGAGCGGCACGCAAGCCCGGCTCGGTGATCGGCTATCTCGAGGCGCATATCGAGCAGGGCCCGACGCTCGAGGCGGAGGGTCTTGCCGTCGGCATCGTCACCGGCATCGCCGGCCAGTTGCGCTACCGCGTGGTGATCGAGGGGATGGCGGGCCATGCCGGCACCACCTCGATGGCGCTGCGCCGCGACGCGCTCGCGGCGGCGGCCGAGGCGGTGCTGGTGGTCGAGCGGATCGGTGGCGAAGGCCCGGCTGATCTGGTCGCCACCGTCGGGCGGCTGGACGTCACGCCCGACGCAGTCAACGTCATTCCCGGCCATGTCGATTTCTCGCTTGATGTCCGCGCGCTCGATCCGGCGGTGCGCGATGCCGCCGCTGCGGCGATCATCGCCGAGCTGAAGACGATCGGTGCCCGGCGCGGCGTCGGCTTGGTCGCCCGGCGCGTCCACGAATTGCCGCCCAGCCCGTGCGATCCGAAGCTGATGGACCTCCTCGCCATCGCCATGGCGGCCGAGAATCAGCCCGAGCGCCGCCTCGCCAGCGGTGCCGGCCATGACGCGATGGTGATGGCATCCTTCTGCCCCACGGCGATGCTGTTCATCCGCTGCGCCGGCGGCGTCAGCCACAATCCGGCCGAGGCGGTGGCGCCGGCCGATGCTGAAATCGCCCGCCGCGTGATGCTCGGCTTCATCGAGCGGTTCGGCGAGACGTTCCTGGGAGAGACTTTTTGACGCCCGACCTTTTCGGAGAGATCGATCCGCCCCAGCGCCTGCTGATGGGGCCGGGGCCGGTCAATGCCCATCCCCGCGTGCTGCGCGCGATGTCGGCGGACCTGCTCGGCCAGTTCGACCCCGAGATGACGGCCTATATGAATCAGGTCATGGCGCTGTACCGCCCGATCTTCGGGACCGGGAATCGCTGGACCTTCCTGATCGACGGCACGGCGCGCGCCGCGATCGAGGCCTCGCTGGTCAGCCTGGTCGCGCCGGGCGACACCGTGCTGATCGTCAATTTCGGCCGGTTCGGCCTGTTGCTGCGCGAGATCGTCGAACGGATCGGCGGCGTGATCGAGACGGTCGATGCGCCCTGGGGCGAGATCGTCCCGCTCGACGCGATCGCGGCCGCGATCGAGCGCACCGGGCCCAGGGTCGTCGCAACCGTGCACGGCGATACCTCGACGACCGTGGCGCAGCCGCTCGCCGGCTTCGGCGCGCTGTGCCGTGCGGCCGGTGCGCTCTCCTATGTCGATGCGACCGCGACGCTTGGCGGCATGCCGATCGAGGCGGATGGCTGGGGGGTCGATATCGTCACCGGCGGCCTGCAGAAATGCCTCGGCGGCCCGTCTGGCTCCGCCCCGATCACCCTTTCCGATCGCGCCGCCGAGCATATTGTCGCGCGCCGCCACGTCGAAAGGGGGATCGTCCGCGAGGATATCGCCAATGGCACCGGCGCCCGGATCGGTTCCAATTACTTCGATCTCGCGATGGTGATGGATTATTGGAGCGAGAAGCGCCTCAACCATCACACCGAGGCGACGACGATGCTCTATGGTGCGCGCGAATGCGCCCGGGTGGCGCTCGGCGAGGGGCTGGCGGCGCGGTTCGCGCGGCATGCGGCGGCGGGCCGTTCGGTCGTCGCCGGCGCGCGCGCGCTGGGGCTGACGGTGTTCGGCGACGACGCGCACCGCATGACCAACGTCACCGGCATCCTGATTCCGGACGGCGTCGACGGCGAAGCGGTGCGGCGGCGGATGCGCGAGGATTTCGAGATCGAGATCGGGGCTGCGTTCGGCCCGCTCCAGGGACGGATCTGGCGGATCGGCGCGATGGGATACAATGCCATGAAGCACAAGGTGGCGATCACGCTCGGCGCGCTGGAAGCGGTGCTGCGCGCGGAGGGTTTCGCAACGCCGCCGGGCGCCGGGGTGGATGCGGCGCTGGAGGCATGGAAGGCATGAGACTGTTTGACCGGCGCGCGCTCCCGCTCTCGCGGGGAGAAGGAATGCGGGAGGCGTCCGCATGACCGCCGCCCGCGATCTGGTCGGCTACGGCCCGACTCCGCCCGACCCGCGCTGGCCCGGCGGCGCGCGCGTGGCCGTGCAGATCGTGCTCAACTATGAGGAGGGCGCGGAGAACAGCGTCCTCAACGGCGACCGGGGCTCCGAGGCATTCCTCTCCGAAATGGTCGGAGCGGCCAGCCATCCGGCGCGCGCGATGGCGATGGAAAGCCTTTACGAATATGGCAGCCGCGCCGGTTTCTGGCGCCTCCAGCGCCTGTTCGCCGAGCGCCAGGTGCCGATCACCGTGTTCGGCGTCGCGAGCGCCATGGCGCTGAATCCCGCGGCGGTCGAGGCAATGCTCAGGGCCGATTGGGAGATTGCGAGCCACGGCTATCGCTGGATCGACTATCAATCTGTGCCCGAAGAAGTGGAGCGCGAGCATATCCACCAGGCGATCGAGCTGCATACCCGCCTGACCGGTACGCGCCCGCTCGGCTGGTACCAGGGCCGCACCTCGCCCAACACGGCGCGGCTCGTCGCCGAGGAAGGCGGCTTCACCTATGACGCGGACAGCTATGCCGACGATCTGCCCTATTATGATCGCCGGCACGGGCGGGCGCAGCTGATCGTGCCCTATACGCTCGATGCCAACGACATGAAGATGGTCGCGCTCAACGGCTTCACCGAGGGCGTGCAGTTCTTCCGTTATCTCGTCGACACCTTCGAGCAGCTGCGCGCCGAGGGCGGCCGGATGATGTCGGTCGGGCTGCACGGCCGCATCGCCGGCCGGCCGGGCCGCGCGATCGCGGTGGCGCAGTTCCTCGATCATGTGATCGGCAGCGGCGACGCCTGGATCGCCCGCCGCATCGATATCGCAAACCACTGGCTGGAGACCTGCCCGGCATGATCATCGACGACCCGAAGACACTGGCCGAGGTGACCGCCGCGTTCCACGACTACGAGCGCGCGTTGATGGAAGACGATGTGCCGGCGATGGACCGGCTGTTCGCCGATGCGCCGACGACGGTGCGCTATGGCGTGGGCGAAGTGCTCTATGGCGCCGACGAAATCCGCGCCTTCCGCAAGGGCCGGGGCGGCTCACCGCAGCGCCGGCTCGGGCGCGTCGCGATCACCACCTACGGGGACGGCTTTGCCACCGCCAATGTCGAGTTCTTTCGGGAAGGCAGCGATCGGCGCGGGCGGCAGAGCCAGGCCTGGGTGAGATTCCCCGATGGCTGGAAGGTCGTCTCGGCGCATGTCTCGATCGAGGGGGCGACGTCATGAGCCTCGACAGCGACCCCGATGCCTTTATCCGCACCTATGGCGGGCTGTTCGAGCACAGCCCCTGGGTGGTGATGCGCGCGGCGGCGCGGCTGCCGCTCGGCGATGTCCATGCCGGCCTGATGGCGGTGGTGCACGACGCGACGCCGGAGGAGCAGCTCAAGCTGATCCGCGCCCATCCCGAGCTTGCCGGCAAGGCGGCGATCGATCGGACGCTCACGGCGGAATCGGCCGCCGAACAGGCCTCGGCCGGGCTCGACCGGCTGACCCCAGAGGAATATGATCGCTTCCACGCGCTCAACCGGGCCTATGCCGAGCGCTTCGGCTTTCCCTTCATCATCTGCGTGCGGCTGACGGACAAGGCCGGGATCCTCGCCGCGATGGAAGAACGGCTCGAAAACGACCGCGATACTGAAATCGCCACCGCGATCGCCGAAATCGGCAAGATCGTGCGGCTCCGCCTGGCGGACCTGACATGAGGCACGCGCAATGAGTCTCGCCGACCTGAACGCCCGCGTGGCGCACGATCTCGTCTCGCTGAACCACCGTGCGCCGGACTGGGTGCCGCCGCGCGACGGTGTCCTGGACGTGGTGATCGTCGGCGGTGGACAAAGCGGGCTTGCCGCTGCCTTTGCGCTCCAGCGTGAGCGCGTCTCCAACATCCTCGTCATCGACGAGAATCCCGCCGGCTATGAGGGGCCGTGGGATACCTATGCCCGGATGCGCACGCTCCGGACCCCGAAGGAGCTGACCGCGCTCGATCTCGGCATGCCGAGCCTCACCTTCCGCGCCTGGTGGGAGGCGCAGCACGGCGCTGAAGGCTGGTCAGCGCTCGGCAAGATTCCGCGCCGCGACTGGATGGCCTATCTGCGCTGGTACCGTGCGGTGCTCGATCTGCCGGTACGCAACGACACCCGGCTCGACCTGATCGAGCCGCAGGCCGGCGGCGTGCACCGCCTGAGCCTGCACGACGGGTCGACGCTGCTCGCCCGCAAGGTCGTGCTGGCGACGGGCATCCAGGGCGGTGGGCAGTGGCACGTGCCGCCCTTCATCGCGGGCAAGCTGCCGCGCGCGCTCTATGCCCATACGTCGGAAGCGATCGACTATGCCGCGATGGCCGGCAAGCGCATCGCCATTCTCGGCGGCGGCGCCTCGGCGTTCGACAATGCCGCCACCGCGCTCGAACTGGGGGCGGGCGCCGCGCATGTCCATATCCGCCGCCCGGCGCTGCCGCGGATCAACGTGATCCGCTTCATGGAAGCGAACGGCTTCATCCCGCGCTTCGCGTCACTCGACGATGCGACCAAATATGAGGTGATGGCGAGCTTCTTCGGACGGAACCAGCCGCCGACGACCGACATGTTCGATTATGCCGCCTCCTTCCCCGGCTTCGCGCTGCACACCGGCAGCGCGTGGCTCGACGTGGCGGAGGTGGACGGCCGGGCCCGCGTGACGACGCCGCGCGGCGATCTCGACTATGATTTCCTCGTGCTCTCGACTGGCTTCGTCACCGATTCCGCGCTGCGGCCCGAATTGTCGCTGGTTGCCGATGGCATCGCGCGCTGGGCGGATCGCTACACGCCGCCGGCCGCGATCGCCAACCCGCTGCTCGATGCGCATCCCTATCTCGGCCCGGGCTTCGAGCTGCTGCCAAGGCGGCCGGACGACGCGGCGGCGGTGCATGGCCTGTTTGCCTTCAACTATTCCGCGCTGGTCAGCCACGGCCTGTCGGCGGCGGCCCTGTCAGGCCTCAAACAGGCGCTGCCGCGTCTCGCCGGCGGCGTGGCCGATCAGCTGTTCCGCGATGACGAACGCGAGCTTCTCGCTGCCTATCACGCCTATGAGGAGGTCGAGTTCACCGCCGAGTGGCGCGGGGACGCGCAGGAGGCGGCGGCATGACCGGCCTGACCACGCATGTCCTCGATACCGCCCATGGCCGTCCGGCGGCCGGGGTCGCGCTGCGGCTGTTCGCGGGCGAGCGGCTGGTCTTCTCGGGCGAGACCAACGAGGATGGCCGCTGCCCGGCCCTGCTCGAGGACGTTCAGGCGGTGGTCGGCCGCTACCGGCTCGAATTCGAGGTCGCGGCCTATTTCCGGGCGGCGGGCGCGATCCTGCCCGATCCGCCCTTCCTCGATATCGTGCGGATCGATTTCGGCATCGCCGATGCCGGCGGTCATTATCACGTCCCGCTGCTCGTCTCGCCCTATGGCTATTCGACCTATCGTGGCAGCTGAGATGGGAACCCGACGCGCGCCCCACGGCCCGAAGCCCCTCCCGTTGCGCGCGCGCGCCGGGGTGGCCGCATGACCGGCACCGTCCGCTTCCTTCTCGACGGCGAGATCGTCACCATCGACGACGCGCAGGCCACCGCCAGCGTGCTCGATCTGCTGCGCTATCGCCTGCGCCGTACCGGCACCAAGGAAGGCTGTGCCGAGGGCGATTGCGGCGCCTGTACCGTGCTGCTCGGCGAGCTTGACGGCGATGCGGTCGCGTGGCGCGCGGTCAATGCCTGCATCCTGTTCGTGCCGATGCTCGACGGAAAGGCGCTGCGCACGGTGGAAAGCCTGTCGGCCGGCGGCAAGCTCCACCCGGTCCAGCGCGAGATGGTCGAGTGCCACGGCTCGCAATGCGGCTTCTGCACCCCGGGCTTCGTCATGTCGCTCTATGGCCGCAGCATCGGTTCGGCCGGCACGGTCGGCGAGCCGGTCGCCGATGTCATCGCCGGCAATCTCTGCCGCTGCACCGGCTATGGCCCGATCCTGGACGCCGGCGCGGCCGTGCCGCCGTCGCCGTGCGACGACAGCGCGCTGGTCGCGACGCTGCGCGCGCTGTCCCCGCAGGTCGCGGGCACGGGGTGGTTCGCCCCGCGCACCGCCGACGCCCTGGCCGCGCTGCTGGTCGACCATCCCGGCGCGCGGATCGTCGCCGGCGGCACTGATGTCGGCCTGTGGGTGACCAAGCAATATCGCGATCTCGGGACGGTGATCTTCATCGGCGATATCCCCGATCTCGCGGCCATCGGGGAAGACGCCACGGGCCTCAGGCTCGGCGCGGCCGTGCGCTATACCCAGGCAAGGGCTGCGCTCGCGCGGCTCCATCCCGATCTCGGCGAGCTCGTCCGGCGCATCGGCGGGCTGCAGGTTCGCAATGCCGGTACGATCGGCGGCAATATCGCCAATGGCTCGCCGATCGGCGACATGCCGCCCGCGCTGATCGCGCTCGGCGCGACGCTCACGCTGCGGCGCGGCGATGCACGGCGCACGATCCCGCTGGAGAGCTTCTTCAAGGCTTATGGCGTGCAGGATCGCGCGCCCGGCGAGTTCGTCGAAAGCGTGCATGTCCCGCGGCCGTCGGCCGGGACGATCGTCCGCATCGTCAAGCTGTCGAAGCGCTTCGACAGCGATATCTCGGCGGTCTGCGGTGCCTTCGCGATCACCGTCGGGGGCGGTCGCGTGACTGCCGCGCGCATCGCGTTCGGTGGCATGGCCGGCACGCCCGCCCGCGCTGCCGGTTGCGAGGCGGCGCTGCTCGGCCAGCCCTGGACCGAGGCGACGGTCGAGGCCGCCGCGCAGGCGCTCGGGCAGGATTACACGCCGCTCACCGATGCGCGCGGATCAAGTGCCTATCGTCTCGCGGTCGCCGCCAACCTGCTGCGCCGGCTCTGGGCCGAGCAATCGGGCGAGGCGACCAGCGTGCTCGACGGAGCGCTGGCCGATGGCTGACATGGATCTTCCGCCCGGGGCAGTCCGCCAGCCGCTGCGCCATGACAGTGCCGAGGCGCATGTCGCGGGCCGCGCGCTTTATGTGGACGACATGCCCGAGGCGCCGGGGACGCTCCACCTCGCCTTCGGCCTCGCGCGCGACGGACATGCCCGGCTCCTGTCGCTCGATCTCGCGGCGGTCCGCGCCGCGCCCGGCGTGGTCGCGGTGCTCACCGCCGCCGATATCCCCGGCAGGAACGATGTCAGCCCGGTCGCGGGCGACGACCGGCTCTTCGTCGAGGACGAGATTCTCTATCCCGGCCAGCCGCTGTTCGTCGTCGCGGCGACGAGCACCGGGGCCGCCCGCCGCGCGGCGCGCGCCTATACCGCCGAGGTCGAGCCGCGCCCGGCGCTCGTCACGATCGGCCAGGCGCTCGCCGCCGGATCGGTGATCGAGGATACCCAGCGCATGGCGCGCGGCGATGCCGAGGCGGCGCTGGCCGCCGCGCCGCACCGCCGCTCCGGCATCCTCGACATGGGCGGGCAGGAGCATTTCTATCTCGAGGGCCAGGCAGCGCTCGCCACGCCCGGCGAGGGCGGGCAGGTCCATGTCCTGTCCTCCACCCAGCATCCGAGCGAGGTGCAGCATCTCGTCGCCAAGGTGCTCGGCCGCACCCATGCCGACGTCACGGTCGAGGTCCGCCGCATGGGCGGCGCATTCGGTGGCAAGGAGACCCAGGCCGCCGCCTATGCCGCCGCCTGCGCGCTGGTCGCGGCCAAAACCGGTCGTCCGGCGAAGATTCGGGCCGATCGCGACGACGACATGGCGATGACGGGCAAGCGCCACGAGTTCGAGGCGGCCTATGATGTCGGGTTCGACGATGCGGGGCGGATCGAGGGGATCCGGATCGAGCTCGCCTCGCGCTGCGGCGCCACCGCCGATCTCTCGCCCGCGATCAATGACCGGGCGATGTTCCATGCCGATAATTGCTACTGGCTGCCCGCGGTCGAGATATTGAGCCACCGGCTCAGGACGCACACAGTCTCCAACACCGCCTTTCGCGGGTTCGGCGGGCCGCAGGGCATGCTGGCGATCGAGCGCGTGATGGATGCGATCGCGGCCGCGCGCGGGCTTGATCCGCTCGCGGTACGGCGCCTCAACCTCTACGGTCCCGGCCGCGACGTCACGCCCTATCACATGACGGTCGAGGACAATGTCGCGCCGGCGCTGATCGCCGAACTGGCGACGCGCACTGATTATGATGCGCGCCGCGCGGCGGTCGCGGCGTTCAACGCCGGGCACCGGGTGCTGAAAAAGGGGCTGGCGCTCACGCCGGTGAAGTTCGGCATCAGCTTCACCACCACCCATCTCAACCAGGCCGGCGCGCTGGTCCATGTCTATGCCGATGGCTCGATTCAGCTGAATCACGGCGGCACCGAGATGGGGCAGGGGCTGATGATCAAGGTGGCGCAGGTCGTCGCCGATGTCTTCGCCGTGCCGGTCGAGCGCATCCGCGTGTCGGCGACGCGCACGGACAAGGTGCCCAACACCTCGGCCACGGCGGCCTCGTCGGGGGCCGATCTCAATGGCATGGCGGCGTTCAACGCAGCCGAGGCGATCCGGGCGCGCCTCGCCGCCTTCGCCGCCGGCAAGTTTGGCGGCACGCCCGAGGCAGTGCGTTTCACCCGGGACGGGGTGATCGCCAATGGCGAGCTGGTGCCGTTCGACACGCTGTGCCGTCTCGCGCATCTCGGCCGCATCTCGCTGTCGTCGACCGGCTTCTACGCCACGCCCCATATCGCTTATGACCGTGCCAGCCATCGCGGCCGGCCCTTCCTCTATTTCGCCTATGGTGCCGCGCTGTCCGAGGTGGTGATCGACACGCTCACCGGCGAACACCGCGTGCTCGCGGTCGACATCCTCCATGATGTCGGGCGCTCGCTCAATCCGGCGATCGATCTGGGCCAGGTCGAGGGCGGGTTCGTCCAGGGCATGGGCTGGCTGACCACCGAGGAGCTGGTCTATGACGATCGCGGGCGGCTGCTCACCCATGCGCCCTCGACCTACAAGATCCCCACTGCGAGCGACCGGCCGGCCCGGATGGACATCCGGTTGTGGGCGCCCGGCCGCAATGTCGAGCCGACCATCCATCGCTCCAAGGCGGTGGGCGAGCCGCCCTTCATGCTCGCCATCTCGGTCTTCTCGGCGCTGACCCAGGCGGTCGCGGCCGCCGTGCCGGGCAGGGGGTTGCCCGCGCTCGACGCGCCCGCGACGCCGGAGCGCATCCTCGCCGCGATCGCCGGCCTGAAGGCGCGCGATGGCTGATCTCGCGGACGCGGCGCGCGCGGCACTCGCTGAGGGGCCGGCGGCGCTGGTGACGATCCTCGCGACCGAAGGTTCCGCCCCGCGCGGGGCCGGCGCGCGCATGCTGGTCACCGGCGCGGCGCTGCACGGTACGATCGGCGGCGGCGCGCTCGAATGGCGCGTCACTGAACAGGCCCGGGCGATCCTCGCGCTTCCGCCGGGTAGCTGGCGCGTGCAGGATTATCCGCTCGGCCCGCTGCTCGGCCAATGCTGTGGCGGGCGGGTGCGGCTGCTGGTCGAGCGGCTCGCGCCCGATGCCCCCGACTGGATCGGCGCGATCGCGCAGGGCGCCGATATCGTGGCGCGCCTCGGCGTCGATACGATCGCGCGCGTGGCGATCCCGGGCGAGGATCGCCGGCCGGGCCGGCGCGGGCCGTTGCGGGGCCCCGTCCCGCGCCCGCTCGCCGCGCGCGGTCCGCTGCCTGAGGCAGGCGCCGAATTCGCCGAGCCGGTCGAGGCCGGCGGCGCGCCGCTGCTCCTGTTCGGTGCCGGCCATGTCGGGCGTGCGATCGCCGATCGCGCGCCCGGCCTCCCGCTGCGCCTCGCCTGGTTCGACAGCCGCGCCGACATGGCCGAGCATCCCGGCGTCATGCTGGCGGAGGAGGCGGCGATGATCGACTGCGCGCGCACCGCGCCGGCCGATGCGGCGATCCTGATCGTCACGCACGACCATGCCCTTGATTATCGCCTCACCGCCGCCGCGCTCTCGGGCGCGGCGCCCTATGTCGGGCTGATCGGCTCGGGCACCAAGCGCGCGCGCTTCCTTTCCCGCCTCGCCGCCGACGCGATCGATCCGTCGCGGCTCGTCTGCCCGATCGGCCTGCCCGGCATTCCCGGCAAGGAGCCCGCCGTGATCGCCATTGCCACGCTTGCCCAGATCCTGTCCGCGCGCCCGTCCGCGCCGGGGGCGGGGGCATGACGCGCCAGGCCTTCCGCGCCGAGCTGCTCAGCGTGCCCGAGGATCCGGCGCAGGGCGGCGCGGTCCTGCACCAGGAAGACGGGCTGCTGGTGGTCGAGAACGGCCTCGTCGTCGCGTTCGGGGCCTTTGCCGATCTCGCGCCGCGCTTCGCTGGCGTGGCGATCGAACGGATATCCGGCCTGGTCGTCCCGGGCTTCGTCGACACCCATATCCACTATCCGCAGACCGATCGCATCGCCGCGCATGGCGCCCAGCTGCTTGAATGGCTCGAACGCCATATCTTCCCGGCCGAGGCCGCCTTTGCCGATCGTGGCCATGCCGATCTCGTGGCGGCCTTCTTCCTCGACGAACTGCTGCGCAACGGCACCACCAGCGCGCTCGTTTTCGCCACCGTCCATGCCGCGTCGGTCGATGCGCTGTTCGAGGCGGCGCTGGCGCGCGACATGCGGCTCGTCTCGGGCAAGGTGCTGATGGATCTCGGTCCGGCGGCGCTGCACGATTCGGTCGAGGGCGGTCGCGCGGAAAGCGAGGCGCTGATCGCCCGGTGGCGCGGGCGCGGGCGGCTCGGCTATGCGGTCACCCCGCGCTTCGCGCTCACCTCGTCGGACGCCCAGCTCGCGGGTGCCGGCGATCTCGTCGCGGCGCATCCGGAAGTGCTGCTGCACACCCATCTCGCGGAGAATTTGGGCGAGATTGCCGCCGTCGCGGGGCGTTTCCCCAGCGCGCGCGACTATCTCGACGTCTATGATCGTTTCGGCCTGGTCGGCCCGCGCTCGGTCTTCGCGCACTGCATCCATCTCGACGATCGCGCGATGGCGCGGATGGGCGAGACCGGTGCGGGCATTGCCTTCTGCCCGACGAGCAACCTGTTCCTCGGCTCGGGCCTGTTCGATCTGGCGCGCGCGGACGCGCATGGCGTGAAACTGGGGATTGGCACTGATGTCGGTGCCGGCACCAGCTTCTCGATCCTGGCGACGCTGGGCGAAGCCTACAAGGTTTGCCAGCTGCGCGGGGCGAGCCTCGATCCGTTCCGTGCGCTGCATCTCGCCACGGCCGGCGGCGCGCGGACGCTTGGCCTTGGCGACCGGATCGGCGGGCTGCAGCCGGGGCAGGAAGCGGATTTCGTGGTGCTCGATATGGCCGCGACGCCGCTGCTCGCGCGGCGCACCGCCGGCGCGAGCCTTGCCGAGCGCCTGTTCGCGCTGCAGATCCTGGGGGACGACCGCGCGATCGCGGCGACCTATCTCGCCGGGCGGCGCGCCTGGCAGCGGCCTTAGCGTCGCGGGTCGAGCAGCCCCTCGAACAATCGGACGACCTTGCCCGTCCGGTTGTTCTCGAAATCCTCGGGATGGACGAACTGATCGGCGAACCACGGATAGAGCGCCGGGTCGAACGCCGCCTTCAGCCAGTCGATCGTCGCGCGTACCGCCGGTGAACGCCGCGCCTCGGCATGGAAATAATACCAGAGGTCGAACCGGAGCGGCAGCGGCACGGCGAGCGGGATCAGATGTTTCGAGACGGCGCGCGCATAGGTCGGCAGCGCGGCGATGCCGGCGCCGTTCACCACCGCCCAATAGACCGAGAGCGCCGAGTTGGACCGGATCGGCATGAAGCCCTCGGGCGGATCCGATCCGACCAGGAACTTGATCAGGCCGGCATTGTAGCCGGGCCCGCTCTGCTCGATGAAATGATGGTCACGAAACTGGTCGAGCGAGGTCATCGCGCCATGTTCGCGGATATAGGCCTCTGACGCGAACAGCATGTAATGCACTGTCGCCAGCTTGGCGCGGACCAGGTCGCGCCGCTGCGGCTCGCTGAAGGCGACGCCGACATCGACCACGTCGCTGCGGTCGCGCGACGAATCATAGTCGAGCTGCAGCGATACGGTCAGGTTCGCCAGGGCGGGCAGCAGCTCGTTGAGCCGCGGCGTCAGCCACAGGCTGCCCAGCCCCTCGGTGCAGCCGATCGTCAATTCGCCCGGCGCGATCAGCACATTCGCCTCGCCGTCACTGTCACCCTCGGCCGACAGGGCCGCGCCTTCCATGTCGCGCGCGGCACGCGCCAGCATCAAGCCGATATCGGTCGGAACCACCCCGCTGCGCGACCGGCCGAGTACCTTGGTGCCGATCCGGTTCTCGAGTCGTTCGATACGCCGGCGTAACGTGTTCAGTGATAGCCGCGAGCTTTCAGCGGCGGCGCGGAAACTCTGCTGCTCGGTGACGAGAAGGAGCGCGCGAAGATCGTCCCAGTCGAGATCGCGCACGAGGGTGCGGACATGCGTGGCGTTCCACCGGGGAACACCATGGTCTGGATTTTGGATCGCGGCCGGCTGCTTCCTCGCCATTACACTCCTTCACGGGCTTAACCTTAACAGTGGGAGCAGGAAAATGCGAGCAGAGCCGAACACACGGGATTCCTACAGCTTTGGCCGGCTGCGCTTCTCCGACACGGTCGAGCGCACCATTGCGCGGAGCCCGATTCCCCCCGTTTCGCGGCCCGCCACCGATGCCGAAATCGAATCGGTCCTGGAACGAGCCGGGCGTCTTTTCCCGGTCGCGCCGATGAGCGCGGTCATCCGCATGCGCGAGCGCAATCCCGGCGTGGTGCGCATGATCGAGGGGCTCGGCGAGCCCGCGATGCTTGCCTATCTGCCGCTGTCCGAACAGGGCGCGGCACTGCTGGTGGAGGGCCGCCTGGACGGCCGGAATCCGCAGCCGGAATGGATCATCGCCGAGAACGAGGTTCCGGCCGCGATCTATATCTGGATGGCCTGGACACCGGGGAAGCTCGGCCGCGCGCTTCCCGGGATGGCACAGATCTTCTCGTCGCTGTCGCCGGAGGGATGCCCGCTCTTCTCGCGTGCCTCGACCGAGCATTCGGTGCGGATCCACACCACCATGGGCTTCCAGCCGGCGGCGAACGTCTATCCCGGCGCGCCCGAGTGGCTGCTGGTCGTCCTGCCCGAAGGCGAGATGGCGCCCGTCGCCAAGGCGATGGCGGCCCCGGCCCCGAAGAAATCGGTGGCCCGGCCCCCGGCCCCCACGATCGAGGTCCGCCCGGTGCGCTCCTTCGAGGACATGGCGATGTTCTTCGCGGTGCGCTCCTCGACCTATATCAGCGAGCAGTTCTGCCTCTATTCGGAGGAGTTCGACGGCAATGATTTCTGCGCGACGCACCTGATCGGCTTCATCGACGGCGATCCGGCCGGCTGCATTCGCCTGCGCTATTTCGGCGATTTCGTGAAGGTCGAGCGGCTCGCCGTGCGGCGCGAATATCGCCGTAGCCGGCTTGCCTTCAAGCTGGTGCGCGAGGCGTTGTCGCTCGCGCGGCAAAAGGGCTTTCGCCGCTTCTACGGCCATGCGCGGCTCGATCTCGTGCCCTTCTGGGCGATGTTCGGCTTCCGCGAACTCGCCGATCGCGGCACCTTCAAATTCGCCGATGTCGAATATCGCGAGATGGAGCTGGACGGGGAGGCCGATGCCAACCCGATCGGCATCGGCAACGATCCGATGGTGACGATCCGTCCGGAAGGCGCCTGGGGCGTGCCGGGTCCGCTGGAATTGTCGAACCTGCGGCCGAGCCGCGCCGCCTTCTTCCAGGACATGCGCACGGTCAGCCGTGCGGCGCACTGATCGCGCGGTGAAGACGGACGCGGGGGCGGCAGACGCCGCGCCCCGCGCCTGGACCGAAGCGGAGTTCGCGGCGCTTCGCCAGTCGATGGCGGCGATGCTGCGCGAGGCCCGCGCCATGGGGCTCTCCGGCTGGGAACTCCGCCCCGTTGCCGATCCCGACGTCACGGCCGGCCGGCGCGCCGCACGGATCCGCCAGCGCCGCAGCGATCGCGACGCGCTGTTCAGCCACCCCGAGCTGTTCGGCGAGCCGGCCTGGGACATGCTGCTCCACCTCTTCGCGCTGCACGAGCGCGGCCTGTGCTCCACCGTCGGCGACGCGATCATGGCGGCGCGCGTGCCCGTCGACGTCGGGGCGGAGCATCTCGTCCGCCTCGAACGCCGCGGTCTGGTCGATCGCATTGCCGGCATCGGCGGCGACCGGCTGGCGCTCGGTGCCGGCGCGGCGAAGACGATGCGCCGCTTCCTCGACGAGTCCAGCCTATAGGCCGCCGGCTCGGGCCGGATGCGCCGCCGCCCGGACCCCCCGGCTGCCCAGCCGCGCATAGAGCGTCGGCAGGACGAAGAGCGTCAGCAGCGTCGCCGAGATCAGCCCACCGATGACCACGGTCGCCAGCGGCTTCTGCACTTCGGCGCCGGCGCCGTGGCCGAGCGCCATCGGCACGAAGCCGAGCGACGCCACCAGCGCCGTCATCGCCACCGGGCGGAGCCGGGCCATCGCGCCCTCCCGCGCGGCGGTCGCCCGGTCCAGCCCGGCGCGCATCAGGTCCTGGATCGAGGTCACCATGACCAGCCCGTTCAGCACCGCGATACCGGAAAGCGCGATGAACCCCACCGCCGCCGAGATCGAGAAGGGCATGCCGCGCAGCACCAGCGCCAGCACGCCGCCGACCAGCGCGAGCGGCACGCCGGTGAACACGATCGCCGCATCGCGCGCCGAACCCAGCGCCCCATAGAGCAGCAGCAGGATCAGGGCGAGGCAGGCCGGCACCACCAGCATCAGCCGGTCGCGCGCCGTGGCGAGGTTCTCGAACTGCCCGCCCCATTCCAGATAGGTGCCGGCGGGCAGGCGCAGGTCCCGCGCGATCGCTGCCTGCGCCTCGGCCACGACGCTGCTCACGTCGCGCCCGCGGACATTGGCCTGCACCACTACGCGTCTCTTGCCATTCTCCCGGCTGATCTGGTTGGGGCCGTCGACCACCGCGACCTCGGCGACGGCGGCGAGCGGGACGAAGGTGCCGGACGGTGTCGGCACCGGCACCTGGCCGAGCGTCGCGACATCGGCGCGCGCCGCGTCGCCGAGCCGGATCACCACCGGGAAGCGGCGATCGCCCTCGAAGATCATCCCCGCCTCGCGCCCGCCGATCGCCGCCGCGATGGTGTCCTGCACATCGGCGGCGGTCACGCCGATCCGCGCCATCGCATCCCGGTCCAGCCTGATGTCGAGCATCGGCAGCCCTTCGGTCTGCTCGACCTTCACGTCGGCCGCGCCGCTGGTCCTGCGGAGGATCGCCGCGATCCGCCCGGCGGTATCGGTCATCGACGCTACGTCGTCGCCGAAGACCTTGACCGCGATGTCGCCCCGCACGCCCGCGATCAGCTCGTTGAACCGCATCTGGATCGGCTGGGTGATCTCGTACCGGTTGCCGGGCAGGGTGGCGAGGCGCTGCTCGACGGTCGCGATGAATGCTGCCTTGGTCAGGCCCGGATCGGGCCATTGCGCGCGCGGCTTGAGGATGACGAAGCTATCGGTCGCATTGGGCGGCATCGGGTCCGAGGCGAGCTCGGCCGTGCCGGTCTTCGAAAACACCGTCTTCACCTGGGGCAGGGCGGCCAGGACGCGTTCGACCTGGAACTGCATCGCCTGGCTCTGGTCGACCGAGGTGCCCGGCACGCGCACCGCCTGGACCAGCAGGTCGCCTTCGTCGAGCTGCGGCAGGAATTCCTGCCCGAGCAGGGTGGCGGCACCGGCGGCCAGCGCGAGCGCGGCGATCGCGATCCCGATCGTGCGCCCCGGCCACCGCATCGCGCTGGCCAGGCCGGTGCCGTAGCGCGTCTTCAGCGCCGCGACGATCCGGCCATCCGTTTCGTCCACGCGCCGGCTGAGCCACACGGCGATCGCCGCGGGAACGAAGGTCAGCGACAGTATGAAGGCGAAGGCAAGCGCGATGATGACGGTCAGCGCCATCGGCTGGAAGGTCTTCCCCTCCACGCCGGACAGCGTGAGCAGCGGCACATAGACCAGCATGATGATCGCCTGCCCATAGACTGACGGCCGGATCATCTCCCGGGCCGAGGCGGCCACCGCGGCCAGCCGGTCGGGCAGGTCGAGCAGCCGCCCGTCACGATGCTGGCGCTCGGCCAGACGCCGCAGCGCGTTCTCGACGATGATCACTGCCCCGTCGACGATCAGCCCGAAATCGAGCGCCCCCAGGCTCATCAGGTTCGCCGACACCCCGGCGCGCAGCATGCCCGCCCCGGTCAGCACCATGGTGATCGGGATGACCAGTGCCGCGATCAGCGCCGCCCGGACATTGCCGAGCAGCAGGAAGAGCACGACCACGACCAGCAGCGCGCCCTCGCCCAGATTCTTCGCCACCGTGGCGATGGTCGATTTCACCAGCGCGGTACGGTCGAGCACCGGCTCGATCACGATGTCGCGCGGCAGCGACGGCCCGATCTGCGCCAGTCGGCGGGAGACGGCGGTGGCGACCGCGCGACTATTCTCGCCGATCCGCATGATGGCGGTGCCGACCACCACCTCGCGGCCATTCTCGGAGGCCGAGCCCATGCGGGTCGCCTGGCCGGTGCGCACGCTCGCGACCTGCGACAACAGGATCGGCATGCCCTCGCGCGTGGCGATCACGGTGCGGGCAAGCTCGCCCGCGTCGCGGATCCGCGCATCGGAGCGCACCGCCAGCCCCTCGCCGTTGCGATCGATCACGCCCGCGCCCACGGTCGCGTTGTTCCGCTCGAGCGCGGTCGCCAGATCGGCAAGGCTCAGCCGAAGCGCCGCGAGCCGCTGCACATCGGGGATGACGAGGAACTGCTTGGTATAGCCGCCGATCGTGTCGATGCCCGCCAGCCCGTCGCTGTTCTTCAGGAACGGCGCGACGATCCAGTCCTGCACCGTGCGCAGATAGGTTGCCTGGTCCTCCGGCGAGACGAGGTGGTCGCCCTCGGGCGTGATGTAGCTGCCGTCCTTCTGCAGGCCGGGTTCGCCGTCCTTGTGGATCTCGGCGCCCAGCTCGCCGAGCCGGATGGTCCACATATAGACTTCGCCAAGGCCGGTCGCGATCGGGCCCAGCGCCGGGCTCGCGCCCGCCGGCAGGTTCTCGCTGACCGAGCGCAGCCGCTCGGCGACCTGTGCGCGCGCGAAATAGATGTCGGTGGAATCCGCGAAGATCGCCGTCACCTGCGCAAAGCCGTTGCGGCTCAGCGAGCGCGTGGTCTCGAGCCCCGGGATGCCCGCGAGCGCCGTCTCGATCGGGAAGGAGACCTGCTGCTCGACCTGTTCGGGGGACAGCGCGGCGGCGCGGATATTGATCTGGACCTGGTTGTTGGTGATGTCGGGCACCGCGTCGATCGGCAGGCGGTACAGCGCGAAGCCGCCGAGGATCGCGGCGAGCGCGGTGAGCGCGAGGACCAGCCAGCGCCGCTCCACCGCGAAGGTGACGATTCGGGAAATCATGGGATCAATCCTCCTCGCCGGCGGCGTTCTTGCCGAGCTCGGCCTTCAGGATGAAGCTGTTGGCGGCGGCGATCCGCTCGCGGCCGGTGAGCCCGGCGGCGATCAGGACCATCGGGCCGTCCCGCCGCCCCGGTGTCACCGGCACGGCGCGGAAGCCGGTCGGCGTCGCGACGAATACCATCGGCTTGCCGTCGATCGTCTGCAGTGCGGTCGCGGGGATGCTGATCGACTGGTCGCCCGATCCGGCCAGCCGGATCGTGGCGGTCACCGCTTCGCCGACGCGCCACAGCCCCGCCCGGTTGTCGAGCGACGCGATCACCGGCACCTGCCGCGTTCCGGCATCGAGCACCGGGGAGACGAACGAGATCCGGCCCGATCCGCGCCGCCCCGGCGCGACGATATCGATCACCGATCCCGGCCGCACCCGTCCGGCGTCGGCCGGGGACAAGGCCGCCGCGACCGAGACGGTGTCGAGATTCGCCATGCGGAACAGCTCCGCGTCCGCCGCCACGGTCTGGCCGAGCACGGCGCTGCGGGCGACGATCCGCCCGTCGATCGGCGCGCGGATCGCGAGGCGGTTGAGGCCGCCGCCCCCGCCGCCCGCCGCCGCGACCTGCTGCCGGGCCAGCCGCAGCGCGATCTCTGCCTCGGTCGCTGCGGTGCGCGCGGCGATCAGGTCCTGCTCGGGCGAGACGCGCTCGGCGAACAGGCGCTGTTCGCGCCGCAGCGTCGAGCGCGCCAGCGCGGCGCGCGCGCCGGCTGCCTCGACCGCCGCATGGAGCGACGCCGCCTCGCGGCTCTCGATGATCGCCAGCGTATCGCCCCGGCGCACCTGCTCGCCCAGGTTGCGGGTGAGCGATACCAGCCTCCCGCCGATCGCGGCCGAGATCACCCGGGTCCGGTCCGGGTCGCCGTCGATCGTGGCGGGCAGCTCGATCGAGCCGGCGCTGCCGCCGAGCCGGGGCTCGACCACCACGATGCCGGCCGCGCCGATCTGCTCGGGCGTCAGCGTGACGAGCGTCTGCCCGGCGTCGGGCGCGGCGAGCGCGTTGGCGGCGGCCCTGTCCGCCTCGGGGGCGCCGGTGCCGCATCCGGCTAGGGCGAGTAGGGAAAGGGCGGGCGCGATCGCCCGGACGAAATGGCGGGTCATCGTGCGGTGTCCTTCGCAATGGGCTGGGCGACGGCGGTGAGTCGGGCGAGGCGCGCGCGAGCGTCATGATAGGCGGCGAGCGCGTCGGTCGCGGTGGCGCGGGTCTCGGCGAGCGCGCGTTCGGCATCGAGCAGGTCGAGCTGGCCGAACTTGCCCTCGCGATAGCCGATCCGGGCGATCCGCGCGGCTTCGGTCGCGGCCGCGAGCGCCGGGCCCGTGGCGGTGCGCGCGGCAGCGGCGGCATTGGCGACCTCCGTCCGCGCCGTCGCGATCGCCTGCGCTGCATCGAGCCGGGCGAGCCGGCGCAGCGCCTCGGCCTGGTCGCGCTGCGCCGTGGCGACGCCGAGTTGCGCCCGCCCCCCATTGAACAGCGCGAGCGGCACCGACAGGCCGAACACCGCGGCAACGTCGCCGGTGGCCTCGAGCCGGCGGGCGCTGGCGCTGACGGTGATATCCGGCACCCGCTGGCTTCGCGCGAGCCTGATCTGGGCATCGGCGGCCGCAAGATCGGCGCGCGCGCCGGCCGCGGCCAGCGTGTCGTCGATCCCGATCGGTGCCGGCGGCCCCGCTTCGTCGATTCGGTCGAACCAGGCCGGGTCCGGCACGCCCGGGGCCTCCATGCCGATCAGCCGGGCGAGCGTCTCGTCCGCCAGCGCCTGCCCGCGCAGCGCCCGATCGAGCGCTGCCTCGGCATTGATCCGGCCGACATCGGCGCGCTGCTCCTCCAGCGGCGAGGCGCGACCCGCCCGGACCCGGACATGCGCTGCGTTGAGCATGTCGCGCGCGATCCCGGCCTGGTCGCGCAGCGCCCCGGCGCGCTTCGTCGCAGCGGCGGCCTGCGCATAGGCCTGGGTCACGCGCAGCACGAGATCAGCATCGGCGGCCAGCGCCTCCAGGGCGGTGCGCGCGCCCTGCGCGTCCGCCAGCGCGACGCGCGCGCTGCGCTTTCCGCCCGTCTCGATCGGCACGGCAAGGCCGATCGTCGTCTCGGCCGATCGGAAGCCCTGATATTGCCCGCTGCCCGCGACATTCGCGGTTTCGGCGACGAGGCTGGGATTGGGGCGAAGCGCCGCCACGGCGCGCCGGGCGTCGGCGG
>CAISGR010000097.1 GCA_903884945.1 uncultured bacterium | reverse complement strand
TAATGAAGCGCACGCATCTTCCCCTGAACGGCATGCGCGTGCTCGATGCCGCCGCGCGCCATCTGTCCTTCACCCGCGCCGCCGACGAGCTGGCGGTGACGCCCGCCGCTGTCGGCCAGCAGATTCGCGCGCTCGAGGATACGCTCGGCGTGGTCCTGTTCCGGCGCACCACCAAGGGGCTCGAGCTCACGCCGGAGGGCGAGGCCGGACTCGTCGCGCTGCGCCAGGGCTTTCTCCAGTTCGAGGAAGCTGTCCGTGCGATGCAGGCGGGCCAGACCTCCAAGTCGCTGACGATTGCGGCACCCCGCGACCTCACCGAGAAGTGGCTGATGCCGCGCCTGGCGGATATCGCGCGCGCCGATGGCGAGCTTCGCTTCGTGCTGGTCTCGGCCGACGATGTGGTCGATTTCACCGAGGCCAATCTCGATCTGGCGATCCGCTGGGGCGATGGGCCGGGCGAGCATGAGGGCGAAGCGCTCGAATCCGATGGCATGGTAACGGTGGAGCGGCCGGGCGGCGGGATCGACACGCGCATTTCCTGGCCCGGCTGCGCTAATGATCCCGAGGTATCGCTGGTCCGCGTCGGCGATGCCGGGCTGGCGCTCGACGCGGCGGCGCAGGGGCTGGGTCGGGCGACCGTGCCCGAACTGCTCGCCGCGGGCGATCTGGCGTCGGGCCGGGTGGTGAAGATCGGCGAGGCGCGCCCGTCGGCATTCGGTTACTGGCTCGTCGCGCCGTTGCCGCAATGGCGGCAGAAGAAGGTCAAGGCGCTGGTGGAGGCGTTGGGGAGCTGATGGCCCTGGCGCGCTGACATGATGGATACGCCCGTGATCGAGACGGCGCGCCTGCGGCTGCGCGAACGCACGCCGGGCGATGCCGAGGCGATGTATCCGAGCCTGTCGGATGCCGACTTCATGACATGGTGGTCGCGCGCGCCCTTCACCTCCGTCGAGGAAGTCCGCGAGAGCTTCGCCGCCGATGCGGCTTCGGCCGACTGGCGCGTCTGGGCGATCACCCGGCTGGGCGACGACCGCGCGATCGGCTACGTCGCCGCCGGCCTGAAGCGCCAGGGCGACGTTTCCGAGATCGGATATATGCTGGCGCGCGCCGAGTGGGGCAGCGGTGTCGCACGCGAGGCGGTCTCAGCGGTGATCGGCTATCTGTTCGCCTCGGGGCAGCGCCGCATCTTCGCCGATACCGATCCCGAGAACGCCGCCTCGAACGCCCTACTGACGCGGCTCGGCTTCACCCTTGAAGGGCGGCTGCGCGGGGAGTGGAAAACCCATATCGGCGTGCGCGACAGCCTGATCTGGGGTTTGCTCGCCGAGGAATGGACCAAGTGATGACCAGCCCGCCCGACCTTCGCGACCCGGCGCAGCTCGCCGCCTATCGCCGCGAGTTGCGCGGGATCGCCAGGCCGCTGCGCTATACCGGGGTCGCCTTCGCGATCCTTGGCGCAGCGCTGGCGATCGCGCGCCAGCGATGGCTACCGCAGATGCCCGCGGTGATCCCGATGGCGGCGCTGGCGCTGGGCGTGCTCAATATGCTCGCCGCCATCCTGCTGCGCGCGCGCTATCATCAGCAGCGGATGCGCGGCTGAGGCCTCATCGTGCGCGCCTGTAGTCCGGCACGGTGCCGGAGCGCGCAAGGATCAGGCGTCGATGGCGTCTTCGTCCATTCGCGCGGCATTTTCCTGGATGAAGGCAAAGCGGTGGGCCGGATTGTTGCCCATCAGCCGATCGACGAGGTCCTTCACCCCCGCGCGCTCCTCATATTCCTGCGGCAGGGTGATGCGCAGCATGCCGCGCGTCTTGGGATCCATCGTGGTTTCGCGCAGCTGCATCGGGTTCATCTCGCCGAGACCCTTGAAGCGCGCCACGTCGACCTTCTTGCCCTTGAACTCGCCCGCCTCGATCGCGGCGCGGTGCGCATCGTCCATCGCATAGAGGCTCTTGGTCCCGGCGGTCAGCCGGTAGAGCGGCGGCTGCGCGAGGTAGAGATGGCCGCGCCGGACGAGCTCGGGCATTTCCTGGAAGAAGAATGTCATCAACAGGGTCGCGATATGAGCGCCGTCGACATCGGCGTCCGTCATGATCACGATGCGCTCGTACCGCAGATTATCGGGGATGCAGTCCTTGCGCGTGCCGCAGCCGAGCGCCTGGATCAGGTCCGCAATCTCCTGGTTCGCGAGGATCTTGGCCGAGGTCGCCGAGGCGACGTTCAGGATCTTGCCGCGGATCGGCAGGATCGCCTGGGTCTTGCGGTCGCGCGCCTGCTTGGCGGAGCCGCCGGCCGAATCGCCCTCGACGATGAAGATCTCGGTGCCCTTGGGATCGTCCGCCGAGCAATCGGTGAGCTTGCCGGGCAGGCGCAGCTTGCGCGCAGAGGTCGCGGTCTTGCGCTTGACCTCGCGCTCCTGCTTGCGGCGCAGGCGCTCGTCCATCCGCTCCAGCACATAGCCGAGCAGGGCCTTGCCCCGTTCCATGTTGTTGCTGAGGAAATGGTCGAAATGGTCGCGCACGGCCTTCTCGACCAGCACGGCCGCTTCGGGCGAGGTGAGGCGATCCTTGGTCTGGCTCTGGAATTGGGGATCGCGGATGAAGACCGACAGCATCAGCTCGCTGCCTGTCATCACGTCCTCCGGCGCGATCTCCTTGGCTTTCTTCTGGCTCACCAGATCGCCGAAGCCGCGGATGCCCTTGACCAGCGCCGCGCGAAGGCCGGCCTCGTGCGTGCCGCCATCGGGCGTCGGGATGGTGTTGCAATACCAGCTATAGGAGCCGTCGCTCCACAGCGGCCAGGCGACAGCCCATTCGACGCGACCTTGCCCGTTCGGGAATTCCTGGCTGCCGGTAAAGAAGTCGGCAGTGGCGCATTCGCGCGCGCCGACCTGTTCGCGCAGATGATCGGCGAGACCGCCCGGGAACTGGAACACTGCCTCGGCCGGCGTATCGTCGGTGATGAGTTCCTGCGCGCATTTCCAGCGGATTTCGACGCCGGCGAACAGATAGGCCTTGGACCGTGCGAGCTTGTAGAGCCGCGCCGGCTTGAAGTGGAGTTCAGGGCCGAAAATCTCCTCGTCGGGCACGAAGCTGACTGACGTGCCGCGCCGGTTGGGCGTGCCGCCGAGCTTCTCCAGCGGGCCGAGCGTGATGCCGCGCGAGAAGCGCTGCCGATACAGCTCCTTGTTGCGCGCGACCTCGACAGTCGTGTCGGAGGACAGCGCATTGACCACGCTGACGCCGACGCCGTGCAGGCCGCCCGCCGTGGCATAGGCCTTGCCCTCGAACTTGCCGCCGGAATGGAGCGTGGAAAGGATCACCTCGAGCGCTGACTTGCCCGGGAATTTGGGATGCGGATCGACCGGGATGCCGCGGCCGTTGTCGACGACGGTCAGGCGGTTGCCGATATCGAGCGATACCTCGATCCGGTTGGCATGGCCCGCCACCGCCTCGTCCATGGCGTTGTCGAGCACTTCCGCCGCCAGATGATGCAGCGCGCGTTCGTCGGTGCCGCCGACATACATGCCGGGCCGGCGCCGGACCGGCTCGAGCCCCTCCAGCACCTCGATCGAGGAGGCGTCGTAATCGGTGGTCGTCTTGGATGAGGAAGCGAAAAGGTCTTCGGCCATGGCTTGCTATAGGGTCCGGGGAGTCAGCGAGGCAAGCGCAGCTTCCTTGCTCCTTCGCGAGGGCGGGGGGCCTGAAGTGCCCGATATCGGGAACTCGATGCGCCCCGCCATTCCCCCGTCACTCTCCGGTTGCAGCGCGATGGCTCCCTCTCCCGCAAAGGGAGAGGGGATTGAATCAACGAACGCGCGGACCGCCGAAGGGCAGGGGCGGCGGCGGGCGGCGATCGCGGCGGGGCAACTGGGCCTGATAGGCATGGCCGCAATGCGCCACGCAATAGGGGAAGCCGGGGTTCACCTTCTCGCCGCAGAAATGGAAATCGGGCTCGCCGGGATGGCCGAGCGGCCATTTGCAGATCTTGTCGTTGAGATCGAGCAGCGTCGTCTTGCCGGCCATCTCGGGCGAGGGCTTGGCGGGGACGAGCCGGCGCGGTGGCGCGGGCGTGATCGGGGCCTGCTGTTCACCGGGCGCCTGGCGGAGGAAGCCGCCCGGGCCGACGGAGCGCATGATCGGCGGTGGCGGTGCGGCGACGACGGGCGCGGCGACGACGTCAACCTCGTCCTCGTCTTCGTCCTCATCGTCTTCCTCGATCACCGGCGCGGGCTTGGCGACGACCGGGGGTGGCGTCGGCGCCGGCGCACGCTCCGGCGCCTTGGCCGCGGCTGGTGGCGGGGCGGGCTTGGGTTCCGGCGAGGTCGCCGCGGCAGCCTTGGTGTCAGGCTCGTTCGCCTTCACCGGCGACGGGCGCGACTGCAGGCCGAGTCGATGCGCCTTGCCGATAACCGCGTTGCGGCTGACGCCACCCAGCTCCTCGGCGATCTGGCTGGCGGTCTGGCCAGCTTCCCACATCTTCCTCAGCGTATCGATTCGCTCGTCGGTCCAGGCCATCTTAATTCCTCAAGTCACACGTGCCGGGTTGCGGGCGGCGGCGGCAGCTATTAGCGCGTCCGCAATGAGCAGCCAGCCCCCAATCGGCGAAATCCATTCGGCAATGAACGCCCCCGGCGTACCGGTGATCCGGAACGTCAACTGGGGCGGTCTTCGAACGCTCTATATCAAGGAGGTGCGCCGGTTCTTCAAGGTGCAGCTTCAGACTGTGTGGGCGCCGGCGATCACGACGCTGTTGTTTCTCGTGATTTTCACCGTCGCGACGGGTGGAAAGCGCCCGGTCCATGTCGGCGGAGTCGATGTTCCCTTCGCCGACTTCATCGCGCCGGGCCTGATCGTGATGGGCATGCTGCAGAATGCGTTCGCCAATGCGAGCTTCTCGCTGCTCGTCGGCAAGATCCAGGGAACGATCGTCGACTACCTGATGCCGCCGCTGTCGACCGCCGAACTGCTGGTCGCCATGGTCGGCGGCGCGGTGACCCGGGCCTTCTGCGTCGGCGGCGCTGTGTTCCTCGCCATGCTGCTCTGGCCCGGCGTCCATATCGTCCCGCATCACCCGATCGCAATCCTGTGGTTCGGCCTGCTGGGCGCGACCTTCCTTGCCTTGCTGGGGGTGCTTACCTCGATCTGGGCCGAGAAGTTCGACCATGCGGCAGCGGTGACCAATTTCGTGATCGCGCCGCTCTCGCTGCTTTCGGGGACCTTCTACTCGGTCGACCGGCTCGCCCCGGCATTCCGGGCATTCAGCCACGCCAACCCGTTCTTCTATATCATCTCGGGCTTTCGCTATGGCTTCCTCGGCACCGCCGACTCGCCGGTGCTGCTCGGGAGCGTGATCATCCTGGTGCTCGACGCACTGCTCGGCCTGCTGTGCTACGCGCTGCTGCGAAGCGGCTGGAAGCTGAAGAACTAGATCCAGCCTTCCAGCACCTGGTCGGGCGGGCGATGCCCGTCCGCCCACATGCGGATATTGGCGATGACCTTCTCGCCCATCGCCATCCGGCCCTCATAGGTCGCCGAGCCCATATGCGGAATCATCATCACATTGGGCAGGGCGAGGAGGCGCGGATCGATCTCCGGTTCGAATTTCCACACGTCGAGACCGGCACCGGTCAGCCGCCCATTCTCCAGCGCGTCGATCAGTGCATCCTCGTCGACGATCCCGCCGCGCGCGGTGTTGATGATGCACGCGGTCGACTTCATCAGGCCCAGCCGGCGTGCGTCGATCAGATTCTCGCTGTCGGCGTTGCGCGGGGTGTGGATCGTCAGGATGTCGATCGCGGCAAGCATCTCGTCGAGCGACTCGTGCCATGTCGCGCCGAGCTCGAGTTCGACCGATGCGGGAAGGCGGTGGCGGTTGTGATAATGGATCGACAGGTTGAAGGCCCGTGCGCGCGCGGCGACGGCGCGGCCGATCCGGCCCATGCCGACGATCCCGAGCGCCTTGCCGCCGATGCGGTGGCCGAGCATTCCGCCCGGCGCCCAGCCTTTCCATTCGCCTGCCCGGACGAGTCGCTCGCCCTCGCCGAGCCGGCGCGGCACCGCCAGGATCAGCGCCATGGTGATGTCGGCGGTATCTTCGGTCAGCACGCCGGGCGTGTTGGTGACCACGATGCCGCGCGCGCGGGCAGCCTTCAGGTCGATATGGTTCACGCCGGCACCGAAATTGGCGATCAGCTTCAGCCGTTCCCCCGCACCCGCGATCAGCTCCGCATCGATATTGTCGGTCACGGTGGGCACGAAGACGTCGCAGTCCGCCATCGCCGCTGCAAGACGGGCGCGATCCATCGGAACGTCGCCGCGATTGAGCGTCGTATCGAACAATTGCTCCATACGGACCATCACCGCCTCCGCCAGCTCGCGGGTGACGACAACCTTCGGATTCGGGACACGTCTCATTTCGGGCATGGAATCGGCTTGGCGAAGCCTTTTGCCCCCGTCAACGGTGGTTGAATGGCATCTCTCAAACGCGGTAAACGAATCCTCATCGAGGGAAGGGCAAGTATGCGTTTCGGGAAGAGAATCCTGCTTGCGGCGGCGGGAGCCGGCCTGGCGATGTCGGCATTCGTGCCGGCGCTCGCCGCGCTGGTCCAGAAGAAGACCCCCTATTTCGCGTCGATCTCGGCCGGCAAGGCCCGGATGCGCACCGGCCCGGCCAGGACCTATCCGGCCAGCTGGCTCTATCAGCGCGCCGACCTGCCGGTGAAGGTGCTCGACATCTATGACCGCGGGACCTGGATCAAGATCGAGGATCCGGGCGGCACCCAGGGCTGGATGCTGGGGTCGCTGATCAGCGACGTCCGCACCGGGCTGGTGATGGGCACCATCGCCGAACTGCGCGATTCGCCGCGTTACGGCGGTAAGGTCGTCTGGCGCGCGGAGCCAGGCGTGGTCGGGCGGCTGAGCAAATGCGCCCGGGGATGGTGCTATTTCGACGTGCGCGGGCGCGGCGGCTATGTCGAGGCCAACCATCTCTGGGGCGTGACCGCCGACGAGACGCTGAACTGATCCGGGCGATGCGCATCGTTCGCGACGACCTGACCCATCGCGACGTCATCGCGCTGCTCGAACTGCACCTGCGCTCCGCGTTCGAGAATTCGCCGCCTGGCAGCGTATTCGCGCTCGACCTCACGGGCCTGCGCGATCCGGCGGTGACCCTGTGGTCGGCATGGGAGGGCGGGGACCTGCTCGGGCTTGGCGCGCTCAAGCAACTCGACGCCGGGCATGGCGAGCTGAAATCGATGCGCACCGCGCCGGCTCATCTGCGCAAGGGCGTGGCCGCGGCCATGCTCGGTCACCTGATCGCCGAGGCGCGCGCGCGGGGCTATCGGCGACTGAGCCTGGAGACCGGTTCGAACGAGCCTTTTGCTCCGGCGCGGGCCCTCTACCAGCAGGCCGGATTCGCGCCGTGCCCACCATTTGCGGATTACAGCGACACCGAATTCAGCAGATATTACCGCCTCGATCTGGCGTAAGCGCCTTCCCCCTGGGGCTCGGATTTTCCCTGTTCCTGGCGATTAACAGGGAATTTTTCTTTTTTCTGCCCGGCGGAGCATGGTTTTTAGCGAAATTTATCGTTTAATAATAGTGTGTTGCCGGCGATTTCCCTGTTATCGAATAACAGGGAAATCGCGGCCGGTAACAGGGAAATTCACGCCTGTCCCGATGGTCTGTCCCGATGAAGGCCGAACAGCCATCGTCGCCACCTGCCTGGTCATGCGAAAGAGCAGCCGGCGTGCCTCCAGGCGTGCCGACCAGCTGATCCTGCGCCG
>CAISGR010000096.1 GCA_903884945.1 uncultured bacterium | reverse complement strand
GGATTTTAGAGGCGCCCGGCTAAAACCACACTTTAGTGGGGTTGTTCCGTGACCTTGATGAATCCAATTTGGTGGGAACGGGCAATGAGAGCCGATTTAATAAGTCCAGTGAAGTGTGTCTTCATTGAGATGAGGAGAGTACCTGATGAGCACCATCGCACGAGATCCGTCTCCCTATACCGCGCCTGATCGCTATGTCGACAGGAAGCGCTATCTATGGATGTTGTCGGTCGTCTGGCCAGCGGCGCCGCTGATTGGCCTCTACCTTGTCAGCGTGACCGGGTGGAGTGTGTTTTACGCCTTTACGCTGGTCGTCTGGTATGCCGTCATCCCGGCGCTGGACGTCTTGTTTGGAAATGATCCGAATAACCCCCCGGAGGCGGCCGTGGCCCGTCTCGAGGCGGATCGGTATTATCGAGTTCTAACCTATCTTACCGTCCCAGTGCATTATGCCTCACTCATCGTCTCGGCATGGTGGGTGGTGACCAAGCCGATGGCCTGGTGGGAAGTTGTCGCGCTTGCGCTGTCTTTGGGCATCGTCAACGGCCTGGCTCTGAACACCGGCCATGAATTGGGACACAAGAAGGAAGCCTTTGACCGCTGGATGGCCAAGATCGTTCTGGCCGTGGTGGGTTACGGCCATTTCTTCATCGAGCACAATAAAGGCCACCATCGCGACGTTGCGACCCCCGAGGATCCCGCTACGTCCAGGATGGGAGAAAGCATCTATAAATTTTCGCTGCGCGAAATTCCGGGCGCCTTCAAGCGCGCCTGGAATCTGGAAAAGGTGCGGCTGGAGCGCTTGAACAAGGGAATCTGGAGCCTGGACAACGAAATCATCCCGCCGCTGCTGATTACAATCGTCCTTTACACGTCCCTGTTGCTGGCGTTCGGACCCGACCCCAAGCTGCTGGTGTTCTTGCCTATCCAGATCGCCTTTGGATGGTGGCAGCTGACCAGCGCTAACTACATCGAGCACTATGGGTTGTTGCGCGAAAAAATGGCGGACGGACGTTATGAACGCGCCCAGCCCCGGCATTCCTGGAACAGCAATCACATCGCCTCCAATCTGATCCTGTTCCATCTCCAAAGGCACTCCGATCACCACGCCCACCCGACCCGCAGCTATCAGTCGCTCCGGGACTTTGAGGGCCTGCCGGAGTTGCCGAGCGGCTACCCCGGCATGTTCTTCATGGCGCTGATTCCGCCTGTGTTCCGATCTGTCATGGACCGCCGCGTCGTGGGATGGGCTGACGGCGATCTTGGCAAGATTCAGATCGACGGCGCGCGCAGGAAGAAGATCGAACGCAAGTTTGGTGCTGCTTCACACCGGCCGACGCGGGCGGCCGCCGAATAGTCGCCTGCCTTGGCGACTAGCCGAGGAGCTCGTTCCGAGTCTCCTCGGCCGGCAGTCGCGGGCCGCGATGGCGTCCTGAAAAGGGCGTGCCGCGCGATCGCATCCTCGTCAGCGGCCTGTCCCGAAGGTTTTTAAAAACTCAAGTCGACAAAAGGAACAAGGCGCCATGGCGCGGTATCAGTGTCCCGATTGCAGCTACATCTACGATGAACTTAGGGGTGAGGCCCACGAGGGATTCCCGCCCAATACGTCTTGGGCGCAAATCCCCGAGGATTGGGCCTGTCCCGATTGCGCAGTGCGCGACAAAGCCGATTTCATCCCTCTGGACTCGGGCGAGGTCGGAGACGAGGCGGGGCCTCAATCTGGTTCCGGAGCCGAACGATGACCAAGGGCGACCAGGAGGCGGAACCGTCAGGTGCCGTCGAAACCGTGCCGTTCGCGAAATGGCACTGCGTGACCTGCGCCCATATCTACGATGAGGCCCTCGGTGATCCCGATACGGGCGTGGCACCTGGCACCCGTTGGGCAGATGTACCCGCCGATTGGTACTGCCCGGACTGCGGCGCGACCAAGGAAGATTATGACCTTTATCGGTGACTCATTCGGGCGGACACTTGTCTTCCCGCTTTGCAACCTTGCGAATTCCTTGAGGAGGGCCGAGTGAACGTTCATGCAGTCACCGCGACCACCGCGGCACCGATTCATCCCGACGGCGACGGCGAGATCGATTCCCTGTTCTCATCGCACCGCCGATCGGCCGTAGAGAACAGGACGAAATTCACGCTAAAAGCGCGACTGGCTATGTTGTCGCGACTAAAGGCAACGATGAAGACCCGGGAAGACGAGATTATCCGAGCTCTCTACACGGATTTCAGGAAGCCAGAATCCGAGGTGCGTCTGACCGAACTGTTCCCGGTCTATCAGGAAATATCGCATGCCCGGCGCCACCTCCGATCCTGGCTGAGACCGCACCGGGTTCACGGCTCTTTGGGGATGTTCGGAATCGCGGCCGAGGTCCGCTATCAGGCCAAGGGCGTCTGTCTGATAATTTCCCCGTGGAACTATCCGGTGAATCTCAGTTTCGGGCCGCTGGTGTCCGCGCTTGCGGCCGGAAACACCGCCATCATCAAGCCTTCCGAACTGACGCCGGCGACGTCCGCCCTGATCAGGGACATCGTCGAGCAAACCTTCCCCCGGGATCTGGTCGCCGTCTGCGAGGGCGACGTCCAGGTTTCGCAGGCCTTGCTGGATCTGCCCTTCGACCATATCTTCTTCACGGGCAGTCCCCAGGTCGGCAAGATCGTGATGGCGGCCGCGGCGAAACATTTAACATCCGTGACGCTTGAACTCGGGGGCAAGTCCCCGACCATCGTCGATTCGACCGCGAATATCGAGCAAGCCGCTCGCAAGATCGTCTGGGGCAAGTTCGCCAATAACGGCCAGACCTGCATCGCTCCGGATCATGTCTATGTCGCTCGAGACCAGGCCCCGGCGCTGATTGATGCGCTGCGGCTCGAGATCAGGCGGGTCTACGGGCAAACGGACGGCCAGCAGAAAACCGGGCCGGACTATTGCCGAATCGTGAACCGGCGGCATTTCGAGCGCCTGACTGCCTTGGCCGATGACGCCACATCGCGCGGCGCGACCGTCCTGGAAGGCGGAGACCGAGATCCAGGCCAGAACTATTTCTCGCCGACCATACTCGGCGGGACGACGCCGCAGATGGCGATTTCCCAGGAAGAAATATTCGGTCCGGTTCTTCCGATCATCGAGTATGATGACATCAGCGTCGTTGTCGATGCGATCAACGCGGGTCCAAAGCCGCTTGCCATCTATGTCTTCAGCAACGACGCCGCCGTTCGCGAGGATATCATACTGAGTACCAGCTCAGGTGGCGTCTGCGTGAACAACAATGTCGTCCAATTCTTGCATCCCAACCTGCCGTTTGGCGGTGTGAACAACAGCGGTATCGGCACGGCACACGGATTCTACGGCTTCAAAGCCTTCTCCCATGAACGTGCGGTTCTGAGAGATAAATTCTCTGTCCTGCGCCTTCTATTCCCGCCGTACACCCCGGCCGTAAAGAAGCTGATCAATCTAACCGTCCGCTTTTTGGGTTGAATCGAGAAACAAGAGAGCGGCGTCGGTAGCTGCCGTCTGGAGATCAGGATGTTTGACTATATTATTGTTGGAGCGGGATCTGCCGGATGCTTGTTGGCGGAGCGGTTGTCAGCCAATCCCAGGACGCGGGTCTGTCTGCTTGAGGCGGGCCCGTCCGACCGCAGCCCGCTGATTCACATGCCCATCGGGATAGCGCTGCTGGCAAAGAGCAAGACTCTCAATTGGGCATTCGAAACACAGCCACAGGCCAATCTTGGCGGTCGACGGCTGTTTTGGCCGCGCGGCAAAACCCTTGGCGGATCGAGTTCGATCAATGCGATGGTCTATATTCGCGGGCACCGGGATGACTATGATTCGTGGGGCGAGGCAGCCGATCCGATCTGGTCTTATGACAATGTACTGCCGCTATTCAGAGCAATGGAGTCCAACGAAAGATTTGGAACCGACGCGTTTCATGGCGGCGACGGTGAGCTTCACGTCAGTGACCTGCGAACCCGCAACCCCTTGAGCGATGCCTTCGTCGAGGCTGGACAACAGGCCCAGTTTCCGCGTGCCGTCGATTTCAACGGGGAGACGCAGGACGGCGTCGGCCTGTACCAGGTCACCCAGCACAAAGGCCGGCGCTGGAGTTCCGCGCGCGCCTTTCTTTCCAAAGCCAAGGGCCGGCCCAATCTACGGATAGTCACGGGCGCGCGGGCTACCCGGATCATTCTGGAGGACCGCAAAGCGGTCGGCGTGACCTATGCCGTGGGGGGCAAACTCGTCGATGTGCGAACCAGGGAGGGTGAGGTCATTCTTTCGGGCGGCGCCGTCAATTCCCCGCAACTACTGCTGCTTTCCGGTATCGGCGACGCAGCCGAGCTGAACGCATTCGGTATTCCGGTGGTCGTCGACCTTCCGGCAGTCGGAAAGAATCTTCAGGATCACCTCGATATCACAATCATGCATGAGGCGAACGACCATACACCGATCGGCATCGCACCGTCATTCATCCCGCGTGCGCTGTCCGGAGCGTTTTCTTACGCCTTCCTCCGAAAGGGCTTCTTAACGAGCAACGTCGCCGAGGCGGGCGGCTTCGTCAAAAGCACACCTTCGCGGAGTCGGCCGAATCTACAGTTTCATTTTCTCCCCACGCTTTTGAAGGACCATGGGCGCGAAATTGCGTTCGGGTATGGCTATACATTGCATGTCTGCGATCTTCTCCCCAAGAGTCGGGGCCGCATCGGGCTCACAAGCCCCAACCCGCTCGACGATCCGCTGATCGATCCAAGCTATCTCTCTGCCCCCGAAGACATCGAGACCATGGTCGCGGCGGTGAAGATCGGCCGGCAAATTCTGTCGGCGCCGTCAATGGCGGCCTTCTCGAAAACCGAACTGGTCCCTGGGCCAGCGGTCCAGAGCAAGGCGGATATCGTGGCGGATATCCGTCGGCGAGCGGAGACGATCTATCATCCTGTGGGAACATGCCGGATGGGACGAGACCCTCAGTCGGTCGTCGATCCGTCTCTCCGGGTGCGTGGCGTGCAAGGTCTTCGCGTCGTCGACGCCTCGGTGATGCCGACGCTGGTCGCCGGAAACACCAACGCCCCGACGATGATGATTGCGGAAAGAGCTGCCGAGCTCATTCTTGGGGAAACGAAACTCGCACTCAGCACCGACATGGAGGCAGCCCGCTAACTCGTCGCAGAAATAGGACGACAGTTGGAACCGTATAGATCCATCAAAAAATGCCGATCCAGAATAGTGGCGGCCCATAGGGAGGATAATTTCATGAGAAAAAATGCAGCACATACCTATACAAGGCTTGCGCAATACACCGCCGCTCTCGCCGTCTTGAGTGCCTCCCCTCAACCTGCGTGGGCCCAGGACTCGGGAGATTTCAAGCGGTGGGCAGTAAGTGTGAATGCAACCCGGGTCTTGGTGAGTGAGAATGCGCCCGACATCACCTTGGCGGGAGGGCATGTCCCCGGCTCGAATGTGAGGATCGGAGACGCAACGACGGTGACTGCTGATATCGGATATTTCGTCACGCCCAATATTGCCGGAAATTTGTTTCTCGGCGTACCACCGACCGCGCAAATTGACGGCGCCGGTTCGCTTGAGCCGCTCGGAACAGTGGCCAAAGTCAACTATGGACCCATCATCTTGTCGGCCCAGTACCATTTCAACAATCTTGGCAAGGTTCATCCCTATCTGGGAGTGGGGGTCGGACGGATCATCTTTCTGAATGCGCGCGACAGGGCTTTGGCTAATTTCAGCATTGACGACAGTTGGGCGCCTGCGGCTCAGGTGGGTGTTCGGTATGAGCTTGGCGCAGAATGGATGCTGAACGCCGACGTTCGATACGTTCCCTTCTCCACGCACGCCACCGGTTCACTGGGTGGAGCGCCTGTCCGGACCCGTTTGGACATCGACCCGGTCCTGACCAGCGTCGGAGTAACTTACCGGTTCTAGGTTCGATCAGGCGCTTCTTAACGGGCGATCTGAATTTCAAGGGGAAATCCGAGTGTCGAGTCTGATGATGGACCGCCGTTGATGATCTCGCAGCTTACTTCGCTCAACTGTCCTCCATGCCTATGCCATCAACGGCGCGAGAATGCCCCCGATCTGACGGTCGATAACTAACACATCAAGGAAGACCGGAATGGCCGAAGCCTATATCGTCGATTATCTGCGCACGCCGTTCGCTCCGGCCTACAGGGGTGCGCTCGCCCCGGTCCGACCCGACGATCTCGCTGCCAGCGTCATCGCGGCGCTCGTAGCCCGAGCGGGATTCCCGGCCGACGAGATCGAGGACGTCAATCTCGGCTGTGCTTTTCCGGAAGGTGAGCAGGGGCTCAACATCGCTCGCTGCGCCGCGCTGACCGCCGGCCTGCCGCAATCGGTCGGCGGCTCCACGGTCAACCGCTGGTGCGGCTCTTCCATGCAGGCCATCCAGATGGCCGCCGGCGCGATCGCCATGGGAGCTGGCGACGCCTTCATCGCCGGCGGTGTCGAATCCATGAGCCGCGTACCGATGATGGGTTTCAATCCTCAACCCAACCCCGGTTGGACGGATGCTCAGCGGCTCGTCTTCCTCAACATGGGTCTTACCGCGGAGACCCTGGCGGAACGCTACTGCCTTTCCCGCGAGGTGCAGGATGCCTATTCGCTCGAAAGCCAAAAAAAAGCGCTGGCGGCGCGGGCGGACGGCAGGCTGGCTGCCGAGATATCCCCGGTCGGCGATATCGCTTCCGATGGTTGTCCGCGGGAAACGGATGCGGAGAAGCTTGCCGGATTGAAGACGGCGTTCAAGGTCGACGGCTCCGTTACCGCTGGCAACTCGTCGCCGCTCACCGATGGCGCCTCCGCGACGCTCGTCTGCTCCGCTGACTTCGTCAGGCGGCACGGGCTCGATCCGCTAGCGCGTGTGGCGGGTTACGCGATTACGGGTTGTGCTCCAGAGATCATGGGCATCGGACCTGTCGAGGCGAGCCGAAAGGCCTTGAAGCGAGCCGGCATCTCCGTGGCTGACCTCGACGTTGTGGAGATGAACGAGGCCTTCGCCGCGCAGGTCCTCGCCTGCTGTCGCGATCTCGGGATCGATCCGGCCAGTCTCAACCGGGATGGCGGTGCCATCGCGCTCGGTCATCCGCTCGGCGCCACGGGCGCGCGTCTGGTGGGCAAGGCGTCGAGCGTGCTGAAGCGCGATGGCGGACGTTATGGGCTGGCCACCCAGTGCATCGGGGGAGGACAAGGCATCGCTATGGTCCTGGAAGCGGCCTGATGAGGGTGATTGCCGAAGCCGCCGTGATCGGCGCGGGCGTTATGGGTTCCGGCATCGCGGCCCATCTGGCAATGCCTTCATCGATCGGGGTCACGCTACCTTCAGGGCGATCAAATATGCCCCGTTCCCGGTCGTCGGCGCACTCGCGGCGATGGCGTTCGGCGGCGGCTGCGAGATCCTGCTCCATTGCAGTGCAATCCAGGCGCATGCCGAGGCGTCGATCGGTCTCGTCGAGACGAAGATCGGCGTCGTCCCCGGCTGGGGCGGCTGCAAGGAGATGTTGATCAGGCAGTACGCACTGACAGCCGCACCGCACGGCCCTGTGGCGCCCGCGATCGCCGCCTTCAATCTGATCACATCGGCCAGGGTCTCCGGGAGCGCCTTCGAGGCGCGCAATCTCGGTTTGCTGAGGGTAACCGACGGTATCACCATGAACCGGGACCGACTGCTCGCCGATGCGAAGCGGAAGGCGTTGGATCTCGTGCCCGGCTACTCGGCTCCGGAAAGGCCGAAGATCGCGTTGGCCGGTCTATCGGGAGCGCCCGCCATCCGCAACCTGCTGGATAGCGAGGTGATCGCCGGTCGCGCCACAGCGCATGATCGGGTCGTGGGCATTGCCCTGATCGACACCCTGACGGGCGGTGTCAGCGCCGATCCGCTGAAGCCGGTCGGTGAGGACGAGATTACCGCGATGGAAAAGCGCGCGTTCATCGCCCTGTGCGGGACGCCGGAGACAGTGGCCCGCGTGAAGCACATGCTTGCGACCGGCAAGCCGCTGCGCAACTGACGAGAGAAAGACAGAACAATGACATCCTATGCACCGCCTGTCAGCGACATAACCTTCCTGCTCGGAGAGGTCTTCGACTTCGACGGCCTGATGCGGAGGCTGCCGGGCCACGAAGACGTCAACGCGAACCTCGCTGTCTCGATTCTCGATGAGGCTGGCAAGTTCTGCGTCGGCGTGCTCGAACCGCTGAACCGGTCCGGCGACGAGGAGGGCTGCCGGCTTGAAAACGGGGCCGTCTCCACGCCGAAGGGCTTTCCCGAAGCCTATCGGGCATTCGTAGAGGCCGGCTGGGCCGGTCTTTCGGGCGATCCGGAATATAGCGGCCAGGGTCTGCCGCGCGTCGTACAGATACTGGTCGATGAGATGATCTCCTCCGTGAACCTGTCCTTCGGCCTGTTCCCCGGGCTCACCCGAGGCGCGGTGGAGGCGATCTCCCGCCACGCGAACTCGGACCTCAAGGCGACCTATCTGCCGAAGATGATCTCCGGCGAATGGACTGGCGCAATGGCGCTCACCGAAGCCGCGGCCGGTACCGACCTCGGCCTTTTGACAACGAAGGCAGAGCCCGTTGGCGACGGCTCCTATCGGATCAAGGGCACGAAGATATTCATCTCCTCCGGCGACCATGACTTCGGCGGCAATATCATCCACCTGATCCTCGCGCGCTTGCCGGGCGCGCCGAAGGGGGTCAAGGGCATCAGCCTGTTCCTGGCTCCGAAGTTCCTCATCGGGAAGGACGGTTCGCTCGGAGCGCGCAACGACATGTCCGTCGGGTCGCTCGAACACAAGATGGGCATTCACGCGCAGCCGACCTGCGTCATGAACTACGACGGCGCGATCGGTTGGCTCGTCGGCGAGGCGGGCCGCGGCCTCAACGCCATGTTCACGATGATGAACGCCGAGCGTCTTTTTGTCGGCATCCAGGGACTCGGCATCGCAGAAGCGGCGAACCAGAAGGCCACGGGCTACGCACGCGAGCGCCTTCAGGGCCGTTCTTCAGACGGCACCCGCGGTCCCGTTGCGATTATCGAACACCCCGACGTACGCAGGATGCTGCTGACCGGCCGCAGCCTGGCCGATGCCTCCCGGGCGCTGGCGATCTGGACCGCCATGCAAATGGACATCGCCGCCCGGCATCCTGACGAGGCCGCGCGCAGGGAAGCCGACGGGTTCGTGGCACTGCTCACGCCGGTTGTGAAGGCAGCGTTCACCGATTTCGGCTTCGAGACGGCCGTGGCCTCGCAGCAGGTGCTCGGCGGCCACGGCTACATCCGCGAATGGGGCATGGAGCAGTTCGTCCGAGACGCGCGCATTACGCAGATCTACGAGGGCACCAACGGCGTTCAGGCGCTCGACCTCGTCAGCCGCAAGTTGCCGATGGAGGATGGCGCGCTGGCCTCGCGCTTTTTCGCGCTCATCGAGCAGGATCTGCGTACAGCTGCGGATTTACCCGCAGCGGGTGTCATCACGAAGGCCACTGCCCGGGCGCTCGGCCGCCTGGAAACCACGACGCGCCACCTTCTCGCGGCGCGAGCCGCGCCCGCGGAGGCCGGAGCTGCCGCCGCCGATTATCTGCGCCTTTTCGCACTCGTGGCCTTCGGCTGGGTGTGGGTCCGGATGGCGGCCCAGGCGGCCACCGGACAGACTCCGCTTCATCGCCGCAAGCTGGCGACCGCGACGTTCTTCGCAGAGCGGGTGCTGCCGCAGACGCTCTGGCTGGAGGCGGCAATCATCAGCGGGGCAGCGTCTTTGATGGATATCGAAGCCGAACTGCTTTGATCAGAAATTCCTTGGGAGGAAATGTGATGCTTGGACAGATGATGCACTCGCCGCTGCTCGTGTCGTCGATTCTGCGACACGCGGCGGCCTATCACGGCGACACGGAGGTCGTATCGCGCACGGTGGAAGGGCCGATCCACCGCTATACCTATGCCGAGCTTTCAAGGCGCGCGCAGAAGCTCGCCAATGCCCTCGGACGCCTCGGCCTCGAAAACGGCGACCGGGTCGGAACACTGGCCTGGAACGGCTATCGGCACATGGAGCTCTATTATGGCGTGTCCGGATCCGGCCTCGTCTGCCACACGATCAACCCGCGCCTCTTCCCAGAGCAGATCTCCTATATCATCGCGCATGCCGGAGACAGGATCCTCTTCTCGGACCTGTCGTTCCTGCCGATCCTCGAAGTGCTGGCGGACAGGCTGAAGGATCTGAAGGCCGTCGTCATCATGACCGACGAAGCCCATATGCCGAAATCCGAGATCCTTCCCGGTCTCGTCTGCTACGAGACACTGATCGCGGGAGAATCGGACGAATACGAGTGGCCGGATCTCGATGAGAATACCGCGTCGGGCCTGTGCTACACCTCCGGGACTACGGGCGAGCCCAAGGGCGTGCTCTACAGCCATCGGTCCAGCGTATTGCACGCCATGACCTGCGCGCTGCCCGATGTGCTGGGACTCTCGGCCCTGGATTCGGCCTCGCCGATCGTGCCGATGTTCCACGTCAATGCCTGGGGTGTCCCTTTCGCGGCACCGATGGTCGGCGCCAAGCTTGTTATGCCGGGGCCGAGGCTGGACGGCGCCAGCCTGCATGAGTTGTTCGAGCAGGAAGGCGTGACATTTACCGCCGGTGTGCCGACCGTTTGGCTCGCACTGCTGGACTGGATGGACTCGCACGCCCAATCGTTCACAAGTCTGAAGCGCGTCGCGATCGGGGGTTCCGCTTCGCCTCCGATCATGATCAGCCGCTTCCAGAACAAGGGTGTCATGGTCCGGCACGCCTGGGGGATGACCGAGACCAGCCCGATCGGCCTCGCCGCGACGTTGAAGACGAAGCACGAAGGACTACCGGCCGAACAGAAACTGGCGCTGCAGGCCAAGCAGGGACGGCCGCTTTTCGGCATGGAGTTCTGCATCAAGGGCGCCGATGGCGAGCCGATCGCGAGGGACGGCAAGAGCTTCGGTTCGATGCTCGTGCGCGGCCCCTGGGTCGCCGCCGGCTACTACAACAGCCCCATCAGCCCGGCGCACGCGGCAGAGGGCTGGTTCGACACGGGCGACGTCGTGACCATGGATGCCGATGGTTTTATCCAGATCGTCGACCGCACCAAGGATGTGGTTAAATCCGGCGGCGAATGGATTAGCTCGATCGAGCTGGAGAATATCGCCCAGGCCCATCCGGCCATCAAAGAGGCCGCTGTCGTCGGCAAGCCGGACGAGCGCTGGGGCGAGCGCCCGGTGCTCATCGTGCAGCTCAAGCCGGAGATGAATTTCTCACGTCAGGACATGGTCGAACTGTACACGGGTAAGATTCCCAAATGGAGTATTCCGGACGATGTGCTGGTCGTCGAGGAGCTGCCGCATACCGCGACCGGGAAGCTGCTGAAGACAGCCATCCGCGAGATCGTCGTGAAGGAACTGCAGGTGGGATCGCTGGACGAAGGTACTGCAGGAGGCGACCTGGATCTGCATCCGGCGCCCGGCAGAGCTTCATAGCGAAGCTCCCCACATCGGGCAGATATACACGAACTCGACACTGCCCGATAGCTGATCAAAAAGGGTCTGGATCCTGGCGCGGTGTTGCTTTGGCGCGGCCACCGGTGTCGCATCGACGATCTGACCGCCCATAGCGAGATAACCACGTTCCTTGAGCTGTTGGTCGAAATTAGCGAACAACACATCTAGTTAGCGGTATCGGGAAGACTCGGCCTGCGACGAAATGAAAGAGATTTTCGCTCAAAAGTACACGGTTCAGGAGAGGGCTCGAGAGGCATTCCTCCTTTTCGAAGGGTCTGCCGTTATGTTGACCAAACTGGATCTGAACCACTTCCTTAAGGCCTTTCGCTCGGTTCTGACCGAAGACGATTTAAATGAAGCCCTAAGGCGGGTCACCAATATGCTCGGGTTCTCGCAGTTTGCGATGGGCCACCATGTTGACCTGACGTGCCCGCCGCAAGGAGCAATCCGGTTATCGACCTATAACGAAGACTGGGTATCCCATGTCCTCGAGCGCGCATATTTCGCGGAGGATCCTATCCATCTTGCAAGTACCAAGACCGTCAATGGCTTCTCGTGGCACGACGTCGGAGACATCATCCGTCTGACGCCCCGTCACAAGCAGATTCTTTCGGAAGCCATCGGCTTCGGCCTTGGCGCTGGTTTCACGGTGCCTGTGCATCTGCCCGGTGAATATCAGGGAACATGCTCCTTCGCGGCGCGATCGCTCGACCAACTCCACGAAAACGCACTGCCAATCGCCCAACTGTGCGGTACATTTGCATTCGAAGCAGCCAGGCGGATCATGCGGAAGAAATTGAGGCTTGAGGATACCGTTGTACCGGACCTTACGCCGCGACAGATGGAAGCGCTTGTCCTCGTCGGAAGGGGAAAGACCGACCGGGAGATCGGCAATATTCTCGGCGTATCGCGATCGACCGCCCATGAACATGTCGAGGGGGTGAGGCGGGCTTATGGTAACGCGCAGCGCGCCTATTTGATCGTGCGGGCGCTCTTTGATGGACAGATCGCCTTCACCGATCTCCTTCGGCGCTAACAGGGCAGGTAACGTCAACGCTGATGGCGTTATCGCATCGTCCCGCCCACCGATCGCCAGCGCGACTGTTGAAAATTAGCCCGGTCCGCTTGGAAAAGGATTGCGCGTGCCACCGCGATATAGCTTCGCGGATGGACACCGTCCCTCGAGCCGGCGCTTTTTATATCGACCGTCCGGTCGCCAAAACGCCGCGCCACGCGATACACATCCCATGCAGGCGTCGGCTGCCGAGGGTATATCCACGTAACCTTTGCGCCCCACAGCTTACGTCGCAGTGTGACAAGGTCGCGTGCACGCGACGGGCTCAGACGATCATTGGAGCCTGCTGAGACAACGACCTGGCGATACCCGATTGAAGGTGCCATTGCCGCTATTGACCCGACAGAGGCCCCGTTCCGCGCCAGGACATCGCACCCTCCGAAATGAAGGATCTGCAGCGCTGCGGCGACACCGATCGCGATGCTGTCTCCGAGGATCAGGCAACTCGACAACAGACCACTCCAGGGTGAGGAGAGAAGTGGGAAAGGGCGGTCGGCCGCTCGCCAAGGGAATGACCATAGGACGTGAATTGGAGCCGAAGTTCGCCATGACGGGATTCCAATCTTTCCTTGCCGATGGTATTCTCCACGGCAGAAAGGATCCGGCATGGGCCCAGTCGACGTCATGAGCGAACAGGCAGAATTGGACGCGAGCGCTGTGCGGTCGCGGCCCCGAGCATCGGCCTGGCTGTGGCGCCCCTGGTATGCGAAACTCTGGTGGGCCAGCATCGCTATCTATTGGACGGGCAAACTCGCCTCCTATTGGAGCCCAGTTCTCGACGATGCTTATTCGACCGCGGTGGCCGGCTATCTCAATATCGCCCTCTATCCGTTCACCGCTTTGATGGTTCTTGGAGTGCGCTTTGTACCGGCGTGGATGGAATATTACGGCTGGGAATGGGTCGAGCCATCTCATGACGAGTTGTTTCCGAAGCGCTCCGTTGGTGGATACCTCGACCCGATGGCCGACCCCCTCGATCCTCGCTCGCCCAACCACTGGCGATATCTAGGGAACCTGCGCAGGTAGAGAATTGGGCGTCGTGCGGCGTCAACGGTGAGCTTTGCCGCGCCGCGCTCCTTGCGGTGCGCGAATTTGGCCAATATTGTGGATTTTCGGCCTATTTCCGTCGGTATTTGGCTGTTTTCCGGGCCGTTTCCCGTTCTGCGGGCGCAATTATCCTGCAGTTCAGGCCAATTGCTCGCGCATGATGTAGATATTGGCCAGGGTGAGCTGGCAGAAAATCTGCTGGTTGTTCTTGTACAGTCCGCGATAACGGGTCCTGGTGTAGCCGAACTGGCGCTTGACGACCCGGAAGACATGCTCGACCTTGGAGCGGAACGAAGACGTCAGCCGGTTGATCCGGCGCTGTTCATCGGTCAGGGCCTGGCCCTTCTTGCGCTTGAAGGGCGTGGCCCAGACGACGTCGGCTTCGGTTCGATCGGCTTCGAGCGAACGCTCATTGCTGGCATAGGCGCTGTCGCCAAAGGCAATTTCCTCCTCGCCGTAAAGCAAGGCATCGGTCGCCACGCTATCATGCACATTGGCCGATGTCATTTCGGCCGAATGCACGCAGCCCGAAGCCGCGTCTGCGCCGATATGCGCCTTCATGCCGAAATACCATTGATTGCCCTTCCTGGTCTGCTTTATCTCGGGATCGCTCGACTTCGTGCGGTTCTTGGTCGATGGCGGCGCGGCGATCAAAGTCGCATCCACGATCGTGCCCTGGCGCAACAGCAAACCGCGCTCGGTCAAAACCGCCGTCATCTCGTCAAACAGCGCTTTGCTCAATTCATGCTTCTCAAGCAAATGCCGGAACTTCAAGATCGTCGTCTCGTCGGGTACGCCCTCGAAGTCGAGGCCCTGCAAATTCCCGCAACAGTGGCGTCTCCCACAGCGCTTCTTCCATCGCTGGATCGGACAGGCCAAACCATTGCTGCATGAAATGGATCTTCAGCATCGACCGCAACGGGTAAGGACGACGCCCCCGCCCCACCACCGGGTAATGCGCAATGATCAACTGCTCGAACCGCTCCCACGGAACCACAGCCGCCATCTGATCCAGAAATACCGCCAGCCGCGTCTGTTTGCGTGGCCGTGAAATCCCAATCCCTGAAAAACGACCCTGCTTCATGCGGCCCTCCTTTTGCGAAGAGAATCATTCCATCATTGCCTCTGCAAGGCCTACTCTGCAAGGCCTACTTGCTCAGGGGTTCCCTAGATGATATGAAATAGTTTCATTTATCCCGCCGCTCCTTGAATTTTGGATCACCATCAAACGGGCCGTTAGCGAGATCATCCGAAAATCTGCCGCTGCCTAGGACTGACGATTGCTCGATCGAGGTAAGGGGTCCGGTAATATCGGCTGTCCCACGCGCGGAATCAGCGTCCTCGAGGTACCGGTTCCGCAATCCACGGTCGCCAAGCAACTGATCGGAGAGAACTCGTGTAAAAGCTTGCTCCGGATTGGGCGAGCGAGATGCCGCGCGTTCTGCGGAAGCTACGGCTCCTCTCACGTCATAATTCACTATGTCTAGTGTAGCGTCGGCATTCTCTGAAGTTGTTCCGCGGTCGCTGCCTGCGAAACCTAACGAACCGCCCGCGCCGCCGGAAAGAGATGCCGAGCTCCCTTTTCCGCCACCCTTGGAGGACCCGCGCTGCGCGCTTGCTGAAACCGAAAGACCGACATCGGTTCCCATAGTGGTGCTGTCCTCCGCGCGACGAGTGATATTCCGCGACCATCCGGTTTGAGCCATAATTGCTTGAACATCCCGTTCGAGCGTGTCGGCGACCTGCGGTTTCAGCCGCCAATTCCCCTGGCGGTCCATCTCGAACCCGCCCTTGAGCCAATGGGCCATGGCGGCCTTTCCTTCGGCACCGCCACCGAGGAAATGCTCGATCGTGTCAGGGCCGGCCTGCTTGCCGGCTTCGAAGCGTGTGCTGGTGTCGCTACGCGCCGATCTAGTGAAACCCGTGCTGCTCGACACCAAGAGGTCATTATCGGCGAAACTGAACCGCGCCGAACCGCCACCGGCAATTGCACCATATTGGCTGTCATTGATCAGCCCGGCGCGGCGCAGTTGACCAGCGACCTCTGGCGTTACGTTCATGGCAAGGTCGCCATTCTGGCTCATCGCTAGCTGCTTCTTCGTCATCGTGATGCCATTGGCGCGCAGCAGCCCCTGCATTCGCGTCAGGCGCTGATTGTCGACGATTCGAGACGTACGCTCATTACGCGCGCGATCCGCGATCCCACCGGCGCCGCCGTCAGCCATATCGACCTGATTGCCGGCCGTCCCGGCAAGCGTGCGGATGAAGCTATCGAGCCGCGCAGCTTCGCGCGTCGAGACGCCTGCCGCCTCCGCGCCCTCCGCAAACCCAAAATTGTCCGACTGTCGACGCTCTTCCCCGATGCGCGCCGCGCTCCTCGTACCGTCCCGCCCAACTTCGCGTTGCGCGTCGAGCTTGCCCGCGCGCTCGGCAAAATCGAACCCGGCTGTCTCGCGCGTCCGTCCGTAGACACTCGTTCCCTCGCGTCCTGCTTCCGCGGTGGCCCCATCCGCCGTACCGAGTTGCGTCGACGCATTATAGGTTTCGAGCGCGTGCTCGACCTGCGCCTCATTGCGGCCAGTCGCGCGGGAGAGTTGGGTGATCGCGGAAGAGCGCGCTTCGCCGGCGAGCGCGTTGATAAAGCCGATGCGGCGGCTGGTCTCCTGAACCGACAGGCCAAGCATGCCGGCGGCGTCGCGTTGTCCCTGGTTGGTGCCGGTCCGATGGGCCTGCTCGGTTGCCACGTTTCCGCGCTCGATGCCGGCGACCTTGTTGCCGGCGAAATCGCGCCGCCCTTCCATAGCACCGACCTGGACCTGCGCGGAGGTGATGTCATTGCGGAGCATCGCTTCCTGGTCGAAGGCATTGGCGGTCAGCTTTGCAAAGGTCGGGTCCGCCGAGGCCTGAGCGATGACACCGGACGCCTTCAGCGCAGCGTCCTTCGGCGAGTAGCCGCCTCGCTCGAAGGCCCGCGTCGCGCCCTGCTGCATCATGTCGTAAGCGCGCTGATCCCCAAAGGCGCGCCATTGCACCAGATGCTGCGAGAACGCAGCGAAGGCGCGCTCACCAGCCTGACCGGAACCGAAATAGGTTGTACCCAAAGCCCGGAGCGCGTCCTTCTCGGCGAACTGTTGAAACGCGGCCGTCGTGGCGTTGGCCCTGACTGCGCGTTGCGTCGCAGGGTTGGACAGATCCCCATTGACGAGCGCCGGTGCGAGCCCGCCAAGTTCGCGCGCCGCGTCGATCCCGCCCATGCCGAATGCCGGCACTCCTGGCACCCCGCTGTTGCGCTCACCCAACATCGTGCTCGCCGCGCCGAAGCTGCGGTTGGCGCCAAATGTCGATCGCTCGCCAAAGTCACCAAAGCTCGACGAAGCCCCGCGTCGCGCGGATGTGCCCAACGCGGACGCCTGTGCCTCAAGGGCCGAGGCGCGACCTTCCGCTGTGCCCATAGGCGACGCGGCGGCAGTGCCCTGACCCTGGACGCCGAGCGCGCCGCTGGTGAACGCCGTGAAGACATTCCCCGAGAACCGGAACACCGTGAACACGAACGCGCCCGCCAGGCCCGCCGCCGCCGTGCGGAAGCTGCCGAAGATCGCAAGGGCCTTTTGCGCGGAAGAAGGGGCGAGAAGCCAGGCGTTGGCGCCGTTGGCGTTCGAGCGCATCTCGGCAAGCGCGCCCATCGCGCGCCCAAGGGTAAGCTGGTAAATGCCGGCATCGATCACGCCCCACAAGGCGACGAACACGAACAGCCCAAGCGCGAAGCTCATGACCCGAAGGTTGATCGGCGTCAGGATGAACAGAAGCGCGATCGGGATCATGAACAGCATGATGCCGAATACGACCGCGCGGATCGTCGGCATCCATTCGTTTGCAACCGACATCGTGGCAAGACCGCTCGACATTACGGCGCGATTGGCCATGACCCGGGCCGCTGTTGCCGGGCTATCCTCGAACAGGACGTCGCCCACGGTGTTGCCGAGCAGGACATCTGTCATGAATGCCTGAAGCGACAGCGGAGAGCCCATCATCATGCCGCCCACCTCGCCGAGCTGGGCGCGGCAGCGAGTGAGCTGATTGGCATCGGTCGCGTCGAAGCCCGTCCGCAGGCAAACCTGCCTGGTGTAATCGTCGAACAAGGTCGGATCGGAGAGCCTGTCAGAAATATATTGCCAAGACTCGTCGCAGCTCTTCGTCGTGCCGCCCTTGTCCGCCGCCGTATAGACCGTGCTGAAGGTCGCAGGTCCCGCCATCGCTGCGAACGCGGCTGGCAGATCGGTTGTCGTGCGGAACAACTTGTCATCGTCGATGCCGTAAGCCGGCGACACGCGCGCGACCGGATAGCATTGCCGGACATAGTCCTTGATCGTTGCATCAAGGAAGGTGTCGGTCATCGGGCCACGCGGCGCGACGGCATTGAAGAACAGGTCGAACGTGTGCCCCCCGGCGCCGAACTCGATCTTGGAATCCGGATCGAGCGTGTTGTCGTCGATCGTCTCGACCAGGGCGCGCTCCATCAGGTTGGTCGTGCCGGCGACCAGCACGAGCAGATTGGGGACGCCGCCGACCGGCTGATAGGCGTTGCGCACCTTGTCATAGACGTGGACCGTGCCGGTGGTCGCGATCATACCGACGAACAGGCCGATGCCGACCAGCATCTGAAAGCCGAAGGCGACAAGCCCCATACCCTGGCCACGAATGGCGGTCAGCGTCGCTCCCACCGCAATCCCGACCGTCGCGATCACCACGACCAGCGTCTCGTAACGCGGGTCGGCAAAGATCATCGCGACGAGACGGAATGCATCTACCGTCTCGGCGAAGCCGTCATAGGTGTAGAAGCTCGTATCGACGGCAAAGGCCGGCGAGGCGGCGAGCAATGCGGCGACCGTGACAACGGCGCGAAGGATCCGACGCATCATTGGAGCACCTACTGGTTGCGGTTCGCGGCGGCACCAGCGGCGTCGCGCGCATCGCGATCGCGCTGACGCAAAAGCCCAGCATAGGATGTCGAGAGGTTCGCCTGGCTCAGCGCCGCGAGATAGGACTGACGCATCTGGGCACGCTGGCGGAGGACCTCCTCGCGCAGGTCCCGCAATTGCTCGATGCCCTTGGTGAGGATGCGGGTCTGGCAGATATTGGTACTGGTCGCATTGGCAGCGCCGGCCGCCGTCGTCCCACGCTCGGCATTGCTGAGCGCGAAGTCGATGGAGCGGGTCAGGTCGTTCAGCATCTGATAGGCAAGGGTGAACGCTACCAGCTCATCGGTATCGCTGATGACCGAGCCCTGGACGCCTTGTCGAACGCCCCATTCGAGCATCCGATACACAGGTAGCGTGCTGACATTGGCAACGAACTGGCGTTCGTCCGCCGAAAGCCCACCCCGCGTCCTGATCTTGCCGGCGATCGACTCCATCCGGGTGCGGGCGAGTTCGAGCGCACCTTTGGTGCCGTCCTGGCTGCAATCACCGGCCGTGGGCGGCACATTGAGCGCGCGCTTCTGGACGCGGCCGGAGAGGAAGTCATCGGCGCTTTCCGTATCCTGCTTCGGGCAGGCGGGAATCGCCGAGAAGAGCGGCACCTTGTCGGTCGGGTCCCAGCGCATATAGACGTCGCCGACACGCGCGCGCATCACATCCGCCCAGTCGCCGGCACCGACCCGCGAAGCCGCGTGCGAAAGCAGCGATCCCGTGCGGAAGATGTCGGTCACCTCGGCCGGGCAATTCTGCAGCGCGTCCTTCAGATCCTCGGTCGGGTTATTCTGGTTCGCCTGGATCTTCTCGCGGCTCTGCTGGTAGCTTTTCGCGAACCCTTCCTTCACCGACTTGTAGCCGGTCATCTCCTCGATGATGCCGCTCATATTGTCGTCGCCCTTGGCGATCTGGACCGCGCGGTTGGCCAACCGGCAATCATTGACCTGAATCGAATTCAGGAAGTTGGTCGCCGCCTCCATCTTCGAAATGATGTTACCCATCTTCTCGTCGAGCGTCTCGAGCAGATACTGGAACGCGACCGCGGGGGCCGCCTGAAGAATGCTCTCCAGCTTCTGGACGAGATAGTCGGGATCAAGGAACGACATACCACCCAGGAACATGTCGATGCCGCCGCATCCGGCCTTGATCTTGGGCAGGCTCAGCGACATCAGATAGTCGTTATGGACATCCACACGGCCTGACATGCCACCCGCGGTCACATAGCCGCGCGTCTGATCCTCGAAGCTGCCGGGAGAGGTGTAGGTTGCGTTGTCGAACCAACTTTCCGCCCAGCTCTGCGCATGTGCCGGGGCCGCGGTGCCGCACGCAGCGACGATCCCGCACAGGCTGAACGAGAGAGGGCGAGCTAGACGACGATAGAGTCTGGGAACGGCAAGCGACATGGCGGGCTTCCTCGGGTTCGAGTGAGATGAAAGAGGTGCTGGCCCGCCATGCTCAGCCTCCTCGGTTGGCCGGATTCCGCGGCGCGCCCACGCCGACAATCCCGGTATATTTGGACATGGCCCGAAGGCCGACATCAGGTCGCACGCCCGTCAGCATCTTGACGGCGAGATAGATGTTGCGGGCGAGGTTCAGCGCATGATCGGTGCCGATCGCGATCGGCACGATCCTGTTCGAATCCGCGATCGGTCGGACCCAAACGACCGGATGGCCAACCCAGGGCAGCCCAAGCCGGCCCGAACGGACCATCGCTTCCTGGCCGCCGATCGCAGCGACGCGCCAGCCATATTGCCGGCCAAAGGCCGATAGCTTGGTCCACATATCGCCGCACGGTACGCAACCCGGGCTCGTGCTCATTTCGATGACGAACGCCGGCGCCTGGCCGCGCAATGTATCGGCGAAGTCCGGCGGAAACTGACGGGTCAGCGGAACGCGAGCGAGCCACGCCTGCAGGCTGGCGGTGTCCGCAACCGGGTGGATCGCGGCGCGACGCGCTGCATCTTGCCCTGCCGATGCCGATTGAGCCATCGCTCCCGCCGCGATTCCCGCGACGGCGGATACCATTGCTGCTCCGGCAAGGACACGCCGCGTCACGGCCGCGGACTCCCGCCGGTGTTGACCAGATCGCCCCCGAGCACGCGCGGATCGGTCGCAGAGACCGGCCCATTCGCGAGCGCGTCGAAGAACCCGTCTTCCTCGCCGGCGCCGGTCATGAACTGCTCGGGCCGAATATCGCCGGTGAGCAATCGCACGGCCTGGTACGCCATTTGTGCGAGGTTGGGATAGGCCTCGACGCCGTTTGCGATCACCATCCGCAGTTGGCTGTTCCGCCGGATGATCATCGTCGTCGGCGTCACCTCGACCCCGAAGCGCTGGGCAACCTCGGGCCGGCGGTCGAGATCCATCAGCGTGACCTGCCAGCCCATTTCCTCCTGGAAACGCTGGACGATGGGCCACTGCACCCGACAATATCCGCAGCTTGTCCGGCTGAACATGACCAGGGCGAACTCCGAGGCATGCGCGCGCAGATATTGCCTGCGCGCATCGTCCTTGAACGCGGTCAATTGATCGCGCGCATCCCCGACCATCGGATTGGCCGATTTCGAATTGAGCTCGGGATGCTGAAGCATCGCGATCTGGGTCACGCCGGCGAACGCCCGCGCCTTGCGCCGCGCGAAATCCTCGAGCTTCCAGAAATCGGCGACGGCATCGACCGTAAGCACGGTCGCCGCATAATCGCGCTGCTGCTCGATCAGCTTATGGATCTTCGGCGGCGTCCAGGTCGCAAGCTCGACCATCGGCGGAATCACCGGCTTCACCAGCGCATCGGGATCGGGCTTTTCCTCGGCGGCCTTCGGCGGTGCCTGGTACCACCAATACCCATCCTTGCCGGTCATGGCTGGCCGCTGATCCTGGGCCTGGACCTGGACCGGTACCGAGAGTGTGATCGCGGCAAGAAGAGCCGCGCGCAGGCAGCGCATCCCGGCGATCACAGCAACTTCTCCATTCTGGTCAGCCGGCCGATCGCGACAGGCCCATAATAACGGCTGTCAAACCCGTCCGGATGGTTCGACCCGACATAGGCATAGCCCGATGGGATGATCACACCGTTTGGCTGATAGTGATCGAGCTTCTGTCCCTTGCGGCCGTAGGGCTTGCTCACGCCGAGCAGCTTGCCATTGCAGAAGTACCAGCCGTCCCACGTGTGGCCTCCGAACGACGGCTTCTCGATCATGTCGAGCCGTTCGCCGGGCATGCACAGCGCATATTTGGTGACCGACACCGGCTTGGGCCCGGCGATCGCGTTCGTGAGCATGAACGAGACGAGATCGCCCTTGTGGATCGGCCCCGGATCGGCCCGCACCGCCCATGCGTGTATCGAGGGCGTCATCACCAGCGTGAATTGCGGGATCACCCACCAGGTCGCGAGCCCGATCGGCAACACGATCAGATAGGCCTTCAGCAATTGCTCAGGCTTTGGCGGCTGGCCAAGGCCACCACTGCCGAGCGCGACCGCCGCCCGTATGGGCAAGAACCGCAACTCGGACCAAATCCATTTAGCGAGCGCCCAAGCGAGTCTGAGCATCGCGCACCTCCTCTTTGCCGCCAAGGCGGGCATATTCCTCAAGCAATCCGGAGAGGCTCGCGTCTCCGGACACGATGCGAGCGATCGGCGGACTAGCCGCGTCGCGCTCGCAATAGGGCTGGGTGGGATCGCCCGGGATCATCGCGAGCGCCGGCACCCGCGTGACGCCAGCCAGGCGAAAGACGATCGGGTCGACGATCAATTGGACACCCCGCATTGCGCATGCGGGGCCCGAGCAGCCTGGATCGATCCGCAGGATCTCGGCGGACAGCTTCGCCATGGGTCCAACGCGGGTAAGACCGCCCGGCATACCCCGGAACGCCAACACGCCGCCCACGCGCTCAAGTTGTGCGGCATAGGCCCTCAGCGTCGGAATCGGCATCGACGACGATGCGAACAGGACCGGCACCCAGCCTTTGACTGTATCCGGCGCGGCAGCGCCGGCGACAGCGGCCATGTCAGGCGCGCTGAGGCCCAGCGCCTGGCCGAGCTTCGCGGCCATTGCCTCGCGCTCGGCATCAAGCCCGGCCTGTCCCGTCGCGAACGCTGCGCGAGCACGCGCATCCATCTGGGGTGAAGCAGCATGCCGCCGCAAAGCATCGAAAGCCCGCCGACGGAGCTCGGCCGAAGGCTGAACCGACGGGGCGGGCTCCCCCGTCGTTGCGCGACCCTTTTGCGCGCTGACGGCTTGCTTGAGCCGCTCCATGGCGGCATTGCCTTCGCTGGCTGCCTTCGAGCGCGCGTCGGTCGGCGGTGGGCTCGGCGGCGATCCGGCCACGGTCTGCGCCCGCACGGCCGGGGTTACCCCGAGCGCCAGGGCCAGGACGAGGCTAATTCTTGCCGATCGTCTGCATATACGCATCGACGCGGTCCTTCATATCGATCTGGATGTCGGATTGAGCCCGGGCCTCGATGTCCGAATAATATTCGGAGAGGTCCAGCTTCGAGAAATCGAGCGCCTGAAACTCCTCAGGCGTGAAACCCCGGCACATCGGGTTCTTCGGCGTGCCCCAGCCAATGGAATTGAACGACTTGAGCTGCGGCCGACCCTGCTCCTGGATGATGCGGCCGAGTTTGGTGTTGAAGCAGCAATGCCCCTTGGCCTTCTGTATGCAGATGCCAAGAATCTTCGAGGTGCAGTAGCTGCCGATCTCGTGGCACATGCCTGAGCCGCGCAGCATGCCGGTCTCCATGTCTTGGCTGTCGCATCCCTGGAACAGGAACTCGATGATGAGGTTGATCGCGAGGCTGATGGCGAGCGAGGTCGGGTCGATGCCGATGATCCCCTTGAGCCCGGCGGTGGCCGCCTGACTGGCGGTCGCGCCAGCCTTGAAGGCGGTGTAGGCGGCTTTCATGCCGGTCAGCACGCCCTTGGCGACCGCGATCTTCGTGCTGAGCGAGGTCAGCGACGAACCGATCCCATCCTTGATGATCTTGCCCTTGTCGGCGCAGCAGTTCTGGAAGGTATCGAGCAGGCCGGGCGGACGGCACCGCAGCGCGCGGCCTGAGAAGATCTCGATATGGTCGAGGCAGTTCCCGTCGGCGTCGACCTGGCCGTCATTGGGCACGCCGGGATCGTCCACGACCGGATCGGTGACGACCGGATTGGCGCCCGTGTCGATACAGGCGTCGGGCGAACAGGTCGGCGCGCCGCCGCCAGCCGGCACCTCACAAGCATATTGGTCCCCGAGCGGGCAAGCATAGGTGGCCGGCCCCGTCACCGTACACGCTACTGCCCTGATCGGGCATTGCCAGCCGCCGCTCGCCGTCGCCGCGCAGCTCGCCGTCTCGCCCTCATCGGCCGCATCGCCATTGCCGTTGAGATCGACCGCGCACATTTCACTGGCGCTGGTGGGCGCGGGGCCGGTCGGTCCGGTTGGGCCCGTCGGGTCGGTCGGTTCGATCGGATCGATCGGCTCGACAGGAATGGCGATCACCGCGCGCGCTTGCGGCATCGCGGCGGCGCTCGCCTGCGCATAAGCCGCCGACTGGCCGCTTACAAGCGACAGAGCTGAGACGAGCAGCAGCGATCGGCTGAGGAACGAACTCTTCATGGCGTGGCACTCGTGCAGGTCATGTCAGCGCCGCCGAGCCTGACCGTCTGCATCATCACGACGGCTTCAGGGAAATCGTCGAGGCAACCGCAGGCAGAGACGATTTGCTCGCCGGGGCCGGTCGGGCAGACATTGTCGGCCGAGCAGACGTGATAGAAGGTGTCGATCCCGGTCGGATCATTCTGCTGGCTTCCCATCACACCCGATGGCGCGGCGGCCGTGTTGATCTTCGGCGCCTGGGTTTTGCAGATCGTCTCGCAGGCGGGTACGCTGCCCCGATCCGGAAGGCTGAAAGGCCGGGTCGTAGTGGTGACGCTGCCATCCGCCTGGGTTTGCTTGTCAGCGAGCAACGTCTCGGTCGAATGGTCGATGATATAGGCGCCGCGGCTCAGGTCCGGATCGGGCAACGCCGCGTTGTCCGTCTCGCAGACATAGTTGCGCTTGCGCAGGAAGAAGTCGCGGGTGAGCTGCAACGTGCACCGGTCGGCTCCGAACAGCCAGGTCTGGGGCAGGGGCCTCAGGCCGGTGGCAACGCCGCCCCGGAAGGTCTCAACGCCGTCGACATCCTCGCTGTCGAGATGGCATTTGCTGTCCGCCGCGTACCCTGAACACAGGTCGACGAGCTGCTCCGTGGAACCGCAGCTGTCATCCACCTCGACATGGACATCTGCGAACGCCTCACCACCGCTGCTGACCGCCGCCCGCAACCAGATCTCGTGGTCTCCCTTGGTCAGATAGGGTTTCAGGTCGAGATTGGGGAAAGCGTAATAGGTCTTCTTCAGCTCGCATTTTCCGGGCGGCAGACCGCTGGTTGTCCAGGGCGAGGGTCCCGAATCGACGAGGTTGCCGTCGATCCGCACCTGACCCCAGTCGTCCGCGAACCATTCGACCAGGGATGCTTGCCGAATGCGCGCGGGGTCGGATACGTGCAGTGTCATGCGGAAATCGAAGAGACTGCAGGACCCTCCGCTCAGGCTGTTGTCCGGTGGGGAGCCCATTAGGAAATCGGCAACGTTGTTGGCGGTCCGGCTGGTCGCATAACCGCCGGCGGTGCGGGCGATGATGTCATCGAGTTGTGGGTCGATGACATTGACCTGACGCTCGATCGTGCAGGCCCTGGTCTGCTGCGCTTTTCCCGAACCCGCAGGTGACGCCGCGACCATCTGGAAGATGCTGTTGCCGGCGGCGATCGACGCGGCATCCCCCTGGATGGCGGCCGGGTTGTTCTTATACGCCGTCTGCGCGACGGTCCCGTCGCTCGCGCAAGCGGTCGACTGGGCACCGACATAGTCAATCACCGGACCATTGATCTGTGCCTGCGCCACGCCGATGCGCGGATCGGCGGTAGTGAGCGCGCCCACCATGCCGCCGCCGAGATCGCCCAGCACCGAATTGAGGTTGTTCCAGACGAGATTGGCGCCGCAGCTATTGTTGACGCAGTAGCAACCGGAAAGCTCGGGCATGTCGACCTGGGTCAGCTTCAAGGACTTGGACGAGTCGACATCCCAGCGAAAATACTTGCACTGGTTCCAGGTACCGGGCGCGCAGGAGATGATGCCGTTCGCGCAGATACCGGACACCGGCACGGGCAGGTTGCTCACCGTGTTGAACGTCCCGTCGAAATCCTTGTCTTGGCTGATCCGGACGATACCAATGTCACCGCTGGCCGAGGGCTGGACCAACACTTCGAGCAGGCTCTGCGTCTTCTGGCAGGCGATCGTCGGCGTGAACGTCTTGCTGTTGTCGACGGTCGCGATCGGCTGCCCGCTCATCGCCGGCGTGATCGTGGTGTTGAGTAGCGTATCGCTGTCACCCGTCTTCGCACGCGACGCCTGCGCGGCCGCGCGGGCGCGATCCTCCATCGTCTGGGCATGCGCCATCGCGGGAAGCGCGCTGACGACGAGCAGAACCGCGACAGCTCGCCTCATAGCACGCGCTCCGACGGCCCGTCCTGCCGCGATCTTTGACGAAGGCGGAAACGGTGGAGCTGCCTGGGAGTCCGAAGAACGGGAAAGGCGGGACACCGCCCGGCCTTCAAAAATGGTCAGCGCGGCCGCCGCCAGGACAGAGGCACGGGGGAATGCCATCTGCCGAGCCGGGAGGGAGCCGGCCGCGCTGACCGGGGTTGGAGCGGCACCGCGGGGGCTGTGCAGCGCCGCTCCCACCTCGCTTTGTCCCGGGAGACCCAACGGGTCCTGGCGGGCAGACCCGGCCTGACGTCCGGAACTGACGAGGTGTCCGTGAAACGATCCGCTCATGGCACCGACACTCCGGCGCAGCAGATCGTCTTTTCGAAGAGCATGAATTGGGCATTGTCCTTGCCGGGCGCGTGCTTCGCGCTCGACCACAAGGAACCTGGCCGGCCGATATTGACGCAACTCCCGCCCTTAACCGGCTCCATCAGCTGGAGCTTGTAGCGGGACTTGGTCCAGATCGGCTGGGCCTTGAACGAGCAGCCGTCAGTCGACGAGATGGTGAGCGCGCCGAGGCGGCCCATCATGAAGGTACCGCGCGCGGCGAGGCCAGCCCAGGCTTCGACCGAGTCATCGAAATGAATGTCGCCGGCGATCGGATAGGTCGCACCCCAGCTGCCCATGCACCAGAAGAGCGGGTCGAGAACCTTGCCGGCAGCCGCGGCCGCGCTGTCGGCCATGCAGGCGAGCCCCGCGGCGGGGTTGCCGAACAATATGCCCTCGGGCTGGATGATCGCGCCGAGCGTCCCCGACTGCCAGGTCGGCAGCACCTCGGTGATGAGCGCCACGTCGAACCCGTCATCCTGGAAGCAGGGCAGGTCCGTGAACATGTCCAGCATCTTCCAGACCGGCGAGATATAATAGTGCATCTGCGCGAACATCTTGCGCGTGTTCGTCCCGTCGGCGATCGACGACTGGCTGCCTTGCAGCTTGCCGTGGGTCGGCATCAGGTCGACGCCGAGCGCCATCATGCATCCTGGCTCGGTCACCACGTCGACCATGCGATTGGGCGACCAGAAGGAGACCTTCACCCCGAACCAGAAGGTCGCACCCTTCCGGCAGGCGCAGATCGGACTCGAGGACGACTGCGCGTCGAGCGCCTTGCCGAGCTTGTCGCCCGTGCCGATCTTCACGCCGCCGATAGTGATCGGAAAGATGCACGTCCAGCGCACTTTCGTGATCGGGTTGAACACCGTCCCGGTCGGACAAGACGACGCATGCGCTGGCGAAGCCGGGGACAGCACAAGAAGCAGAAAGGCAGCCGCTATGCTGCGCAACAATGCGAGACGGGTCATCGCGGCGCGCTCCCGGTGCGGTTGAGCTTCACCTCGGTCAGCTCCAGTTTCTGGCCGATCTGCGACACGATGACCGGCGCCACCTCGAGACCGAGACGGTCTTTCACGCGCTGCTCGAGGATGAAGAGCGAGCGGCCAACCTTCTGGCCGAGCGTGATCGGATCGCTCCCGCCACGCGGGCCGGCGGCAAGCAGGATCCAATCTGATGGCGTGGCGGTGCGCAGCGCCCAGCCAAGATCCTCGGGGCGGACGACGACCAGGCGTTGCGGCAGCGACACATAGGTCAGCGGGTTGAAGGTGAAGCCCTTCGGATAAAGCAATTTGCCGTCCGGAAGCTTCACATCGAAATCGAGCGTGTAGAACGGAACGACGCTCCGCACGCGGTTCGCCTGCGCTACGGCCAGCGGAGCGGCCTTCATCGCCGACCAGCTCGCGCGCGGGCCGAAACGGCTGGCCATAAAGGCCGGCAGCTTCTGTGTGCGACCCTCGATTTCCTCCAGGGCATCGGGTTCCGCGATCGGCCAGGTGCGTCCGATCACCGAAGTCTGGGCATGCGCCGCAGCGGTGACAAGCGCGCAGGCGAGCAGAACGATCGTTGTGGCGCCCTGGAACAACACGACACGAATGCGCGCAGGGGTGGTGAAGCTTGCCGCGCCGCCAATAGCCTCATTCATGATGACGACCCTCCGCTCTGCGCCGCCACGGCCGGTTATGGTCTTCGGCGCTGTCGTCCGGCTCGCCGATGACGGCGCCGACGAGACACAGGATGGCGATGACGACGATCGCGCCGACGACAAACCAGTGCATACCGTCCAGAAGCTGACCGCTGCGCAGCACGATCCACGCCTGGATCAGCAACAGCAGCTTGCTGCCGAGCAGCAAACGGATCGAGCCGAGCGACGGCGTCGAGGACAAGATACCCCTCATCGCCGCCACCACCGCGCCATCCGGACGACACCCTTGTCGAGGGCCGGCATGAAGAATGACAGCACCAGGCTGGCACCCAAGGTCAGGACCGCCACCGGCATCGCGATAATCCAGGCGTCACCGACCGTGTCGGGCCGGATCAGGACGCTCGCGACCAAGCCTGAGATGAAACTCTGCCCGACCAGCATCGCACGTCGCCGCCGCACGACGGACGCACGCTCCGCGCCAAGGCTCGCCACATGGGCATCGAGCAGGGCGCGCAGCGCTCTCGCCTCGAGGCTTGTCTCATGCGCCGAGCGCAGCATGAAATCGTACAGCGTCTCGCCCGGACGGCG